>CAMTVU010000088.1:0-43066 GCA_947085245.1 uncultured Chitinophagaceae bacterium
ACAATGAAGAGATAAGAGTGTTTCTCATTTCATTAAAAGCCGGTGGTGTGGGTTTAAACTTAACCGCTGCTGATTATGTATATATTGTTGATCCGTGGTGGAACCCCGCTGTAGAGCAACAGGCCATTGACCGCACACATCCCTCTCTGGCGCAGGTCTCCCGACCTGTGCCAACCCGTTACTTGATTTATTCTTTTTATTTATCTACCTGTGCCGCCCCGTTTCTTGATTTGTTCTTTTTATTTATCTGTCTTGATACTATGAGTACCAAATATAAGATTACAGATTGAGAAGCAGTTTACTTTGTTACAGCAACTACCGTTGATTAGGTTGCTGTGTTTACAAGAAATATTTACAGGGAAATATTGTTCGACAGTTAATCAAAAAAGAATGCTTGATCTTGTATTGTTGAAATAATAAGCGTTTAAGATAAGTAACAAACAGGCGCAGGTCTCCCGACCTGCGCCAGAAAAATTATAATATCTAATAACATAAATTAGCGTGTTGTAGGCAACCAATTTTGGACACACCCAAATATAAAAAATATGACCTTTAATAAACAACAGAAAATTGCTTCTGTAATTTATCTAGTATTGCTTATTTCAATTGTTTTATTCTTAACCCCTTACTCTTATTCATACTATAGTGAATCAATACGGGGTTTTGGTAATTTGTTTACTATGGAAAAAGGAATAGTATATACAAAGCTATTTATTGAAATAGGTATATTAACTGTTACATATTATCTATCTCTTATAATACTTAAAACTAAATCCTAACAAATTAGTTTTTTTGCCCCTGTTGGTATGTCTAAGAAAACAGTACGCCGTTGTTGCGTCTTCCCGCTTCAAGCGGGACGGGTTATGACTAACAACATATAATTTCAACAACTCAACTATCAATGTCGTTGGTGAAAAAACCAAACGTCGGCGTGCTGCCTCATTATAACAGTTTGAAATACTAACAACGGGGGGGTTCTTTCATTAGAATATATGCCACCTCTGGCAGCCCCCGTACCTGCTTGTTACTTCGCTTTAACCCTTTCTTATTTCAGCAAAATAAAATCAGGCATTTTTTCGCTGATGGGTCTTCTGCAAAAACTCAATCATTAAACAAAAAATTTCTCAGGCGAGCCTCGACCATAGCCTTGTGTATTGCCCCCGATTCGCCGCATTATGAAACACAAATCTTATGCTTTGGCTCTTTATGAAAAGTAAAACTGCTTCTTTACTGCATTTTGTAAGTCATATTTAAGTACAATAGTGCAGAAATTAAAGTCAAATTTGTTACCTTTAGGAAAGTTGAAATCAATTATGCCAACAATATTATTTATTTATGGATGGAGATTATTTTTTTATTCGAATGAAGGTTCATAATCAATACATGTACACGCTGAAAAAGGTGATATGGAGTGTAAATTTTGGTTGTTAATTGATGAAGTTGAAATTCGTGAGGCTTTTTCTTTTAATCTAACCCCTGCAGCAAAAAAAGAAATTAAAAAAATTATATATCAGCACTTTGACTTAATTATTGAATCCTGGAATACTCACTTTATTAAATAAAGAAATGACAGCAACACACAATATTGAAGCGGTATCTTTTGAGCAAAATCTGATTTGTTTACAGGTAGATGGTAAATTAATAAAATTACCAGTCGGTAAAGTGTCAAAAAAATTAGATTCGGCGAATGAAATTCAAAGAAATCTTTTTACAATTTCTCCATCTGGATATGGAATTCATTGGCCATTAATTGACGAAGATCTTTCAATAGATTCCCTGTTAAAAGCTGTATAATACTTTTTTCACCGAGCATGGTCATGAGAGAATGAACAGGTTCCCTCTCCTTGAGCAAGTGTCTTGCGCAATTAAATAAAGTAAGCGTAGCAAGAATGATTGTACAACAGCGCTGTTGATTATTCTACTGCCAATCAAAAAGGAATGCTTAATCTTGTATTGTTGAAATAATGAGCTTTTAAGATAAGTAACAAACGGGCACAGGCCGGGAGACCTGCGCCAGAAAAAAGCCGCAAACCGTTGGCAGCCTCCTTATGGCACATTCAAGCTTTAAAAAGTTTATTATGAAAGAGGCAGAAAAAATTAAGATTGCTATGGAAAGATGCAAAAAGGCATTTACCCTGAAACCTTCGATCGGCAGAGATACTGCAGTTTCTAAAGTACGCATGGTAAATGGGCTAACTTGCGAAATAAATGAAGGGAACTGGAAGTTTTCTGTTGATATGCCCGAAGGAATTGGTGGTAACAATACTGCTCCTACACCTGGTGTGTATGGAAGGGCAGCTCTTGGTTCCTGCCTTGCCATTGGCTACATGATGAAAGCTGCGGAATTAAGCATCCCTGTTAAAAATCTGGAAGTGGAGGTGCAGGCTGATTTTGACGATGGCGCTTTGTTAGGCACAGCAGATGAGAATACTCCCCCGGGTTATCTTGAAGTGCGATATACCATAACAATTGAAAGTGATGCACCAGAAGATAAAATCATGCAGATGCTGGATGACGGAGATAAACACAGTCCTTATCTTGACGTGTTTTCAAGAGCGCAAAAATGTGTAAGAAAAATAAATATTGTTTCCACTAAAATTAATAACTAATGGAACCAGCCTTACAAAGACGTGTGCAGCGATATGGATGGGATAAAGCTGCCGCTTATTACGAAAATACATGGCAGCAGCAACTGAAACCTGCGCATGACAGCTTGTTTGATTTTGCCAACATTCAGCAAGGGCAAAAAATTATTGACATTGCCTGTGGCACAGGGCTTATAAGTTTTCGGGCAGCAGCAGCAACTGGCAGCAAGGGGTTTGTGTTAGGCACGGATATTTCGGACAAAATGATTGAGATTGCTGATAAGACATTGAAAGAAAATAACATCGGCAATATCAGGTTTGAAAGGATGGATGCTGAAGAATTAAAAATTAATGATGAAGAATTTGATGTGGCAATTTGTGCCCTGGGGTTAATGTATGCACCGAGTCCAGTAAATGCTTTGAAAGAAATGTACCGTGTTTTGAAAAAAGGCGGAATCTGTATTGCTGCTGTTTGGGGAAAGAGAGATCATTGTGGCTGGGCAGACATATTTGAGATTGTTGACAAACGGGTTTCATCGGAAGTATGCCCGATGTTCTTCAATTTAGGTAATGACAATGTGCTTGAAAAAAATTTGGAACTTGCTGGCTTTTCAACCGGGAAAATCATAAAGATTCAATCCACCCTTGACTATAACTCAGATGAAGCAGCATGCGCTGCCGCATTTGAAGGTGGACCGGTGGCATTAGCGTATTTTAAATTTCCTGAAAATGTACAAAAGGGGGCTTGCGAAGAATACCTTGCTTCTATTAAAAAGTATAAAACAGAGAATGGCTATTCTGTTCCCGGTGAATTTATAATAGGTTTGGGAATAAAGTAGAACGCCAAAGTTTTGTGGTAATTAAGGTGGGTTTGACAATATTGAAATCAATAAAATTAATTATCAGAACTATTGAGCAAACATAATTGTGCAAAAGAAAGGCGAGTTGCCAACATAGGATTGGGTTTTCTGCTATGCTGGCAGACGTAGTAACAATGAGCCTTCTCTGGCAGGTCTCCCGACCTGTGCTAACCCGTTACTTGATTTTTTCTTTTTATTTATCTAACTTGATGCCATGAGTACCAAATATAAGTTTATAGATAAAGAAGCCGTTTATTTTGTTACAGCAACCACGGTTGGTTGCCTGCCCGACATGATCATTCAGGCGGGGGTTGATGTGTTTACCAGAAATATTTACAGAGAAATATTATTAGACAGTTTCTGGTTCTGTCAGAAAAATCAGGGTGCTGTAGATTATTATACAACAAATCAAAAAGGAATGCTTGATCTTGTATTGTTGAAATAATGAACTTTTAAGATAAGTAACAAACGGGCACAGGTCGGGAGACCTGCGCCAGAAAAAGATGTGGAGTATCTGTTCAGTTAAAAACTTTTCAGAAGTTGTGATTGTCTTTTCGTTTGTAACCCGTAAGTGGGCCCGCATCTGTAGCAAAGCAACCAACAATGAGAGTGAGTTTGCCCTCTGCAATATTCATAAACGGGTTAAAATAGTAAGATATGCTGTCATAAATTATTCGTTTGGTAAATTGTCCTTCCGGAATAGCAAGACAAACCCTTTGCTGAAGTGTAAAATCTTCAACTATTCTATATTTTCCACTTTTAACCACTTGCCGATCTCTATAGATAAAATATGTGCTATCGGTAAATTTTATAATATTTCCGTTTCCTGAAGTATATGCTGACAGAGGCGTCATTCCTCCGGATACCTGGTATAGCTCCCAGTTTCCTTTAACTGAATTTAAATCTTGTGCTTTCTCTTTTTTGCAGCCAATAAAACAAGTGATGAGGTACAGCATAGAAAAAACGAGGAGTGTTTGTTTCATATAAGATTATTTATACTTACTGACACCTGGGGTGATAAAAACGTTGTTTCAAAAACCCAATCATCAAATAAAAGAATTCCCGGCCTTGTCCCCGCCTAAGTCTTATGTAAAGCAGCAGAATAAACTGCGGGAATGTCTGTTCGTTTAATTTCAATTCTGCGGTTTCTTCCGTTTGTTTTGTGTTTGGGAGAATATTAACTTTAACCCCTTTGATTACAGAATTATGAAAAAACCTTTTTTTGTCACCGCCTTCTTTTTCTTTTTTGTTTGTACCGTTTCAATGGCTCAGAGAAGCGTACCCAAAATTACCAACGTCATTCTTTTACCACCGGTAAAACCAAAACTTGTTACAACCCGTGTTATTACCGCAGAGGAAGAGGCTTTTTTAAACAGCAGGCATGAAGAAGACAGAAAAGATTTGAAAGGAAGAGATACGGTTACTTTCAGAAAAAAAGCGCCTGCGTTTGATAAAGACCCCGTGGTACAGCAAAACTATACGCTGCGTTCCATTAACCAGGTAACCGTTCTTAACCAGTACGATGCGTTTAATTACCAGAATGTAAACCCTCCCGATCCAAGCGGCGATGCAGGCGTTGACCGTTATATCACATCAACAAACGGCGGATCTACCTTACTTGCTGTTTATGATAAAGCAGGCACACTTATACAAAACAATATTACGTTTCAAAGCTTGGGAACACTTGGTGCAGGGGTTGGAGATCCCATCATTTTGTTTGATGAACAAAGCAGCCGCTGGTTTATTGCTGAAATGTCAAACAGCAGTTTACGCATTTATGTATCTCAAACATCAAACCCCATCGGCACTTATTTTCAATACCAGATCAGCACCGGTTCCCTGCCCGATTATCCCAAATATGCCATCTGGAACGATAAAGTAATTATTACAACCAACCAGGGCTCGGGGCAAAATGTATATGTGCTTAATAAAACAAACATGATTGCCGGCACACCTGTTACTCCGCAAACTTTTTTTACTCCCCGTATGGGTGGTTTTGGTTTCCAGGCAACAACTCCTGCTGATGTTGATGGAACGTTGAGCCCCGATGCTTCTTCACTTCCTGTTATTCTCCGACATCGGGATGATGAAAGGATTGGCAGCGGAACGCCGGATAATACACAGGACTGGCTTGATTACTGGACCCTCAATATCAGCTTTGCCAGCCCGGCTTCTTCTGTAATGATGGGACCTGTGAGTATTGGCGTTGCTGAATTTGACAGTGATCTCTGCGGCCTTACTTCGTTTAGCTGTTTCCCGCAACCCGGCACCGGCACCACACTTGATCCTTTGCGTGAAGTATTGATGTACCGTGTTCAATACAGAAAATTTGCTGCTTATGAAAGCATGGTGATGAATTGGGTAACAGATGTAAATGGCGCAAACCTTGGCGGTATCAGGTGGACGGAGTTAAGAAGAAACGGTGGCGCCTGGCTTAAATACCAGGAAGGAACATTTGCACCTGTTGATGGATTGAACAGGTGGATGGGAAGCATTGCACAGGATAAACATGGAAACATTTCTCTTGCATACTCTGTTTCCTCTTCTGCCAAATTCCCGTCGCTTCGTTTAACGGGCCGCAAACTCTCTGATCCTGTAGGACAAATGCCTGAGCCCGAAATTGAAATTGCAACCGGTACCAATCGTTCTTCATCCAATCGTTGGGGCGATTATCAGCACCTCGGTATTGATCCTGTTACAGATGAAAATTTTTGGTTCAGCGGATTATATGCAACCGGCAATACTAACTGGCGCACAAGAGTTGTACATTATAAATTCAACAATTGTTTAAGTCCCTTCAGCGGCAATGCTGTAACCACTCAAAATGTGAATTGTTTTGGTGGCAACAACGGGATCATTGAAGCAAGTGCGGGCAGTGGTGGCACGCCGCCTTTTACATACAGTCTTAATGGCGGTACGCCGCAGGCATCGGGAGTGTTCAGCAACTTAACTGCAGGAACTTATAATATTACCATAAGCGATGCCGCCGGTTGTTCTTCTGTAGCATCGGCCACCGTTACTCAGCCATTACAAATATCCATCAGCGAAGCTGTGCAGCATGTGTTGTGTAATGGAGGCAACAATGGAACCATTACCATTAATGCTTCAAACGCTGTCGGGTCGTTAACCTATCAGTTGAATGCGGGTTCGCCGCAAAGCAGTAATGTTTTTACAAATCTTTCTGCGGGTGCTTATACTGTTATTGTTCGTGATGCCAATAATTGCAGCAATCAAAAAACAATTACAGTCACACAACCCGCTGTACTCTCTTCTTCAGAGATCATTGAAAACACCAGTTGCTTTGCCGGTAACAATGGTAAAATAGCAGCCATTGCTTCGGGTGGTACAAGTCCTTATCAATATAAATTAAACAGCGGCGCTTTTCAGGCGGGCAATGAGTTTACCGGGTTAATTGCCGGTACATACAGCCTAACCATTGTTGATGCCAATAACTGTTCAGTTACAAAATCTGTTACTCTCACACAACCGGTGGTGCTTACCAACTCACCTGCACAGGAAGAAATAAAATGCTTTGGCGAATCAACCGGAAGGATTACGGTTGATGTGAATGGTGGTGTGGTTCCTTATCAATTCCGGTTGGGTACAGGAATATTACAAAGCGGTAATCTTTTCACCAATCTTGCTGCGGGTAATTATAATGTTGCAGTAAAAGATGCGAATGGTTGCGAAACCGTGCAAACAATAACCGTTACACAAAGACAGCAATTGGTTCCTGATATAACATCTGTTAATCCCGATGCATCAAACAGGTTTGTTGGTTCGTTGGTTGTGAAAGGAATTGGAGGAACGGCTCCGTATGAATATTCACTCAATGGCGCTGCCTTCAGAACAAGCGGTGATTTCTCCGGAAGTTTTGTCATTGGTGATAACAGTATTGCAATCAAGGATGTGAATGGTTGTACGGTAACTGCCACAAAAAGAATGGAGCTGATTGTTACAAACCATACCTGGAAATCTTTTACAAAACTGTATCCCAATCCGGGCAATGGAATTTTTTATGTTGATATAAGAGGTGTGCGGGCTGATAATAATTTCCAGCTCCAGATTTTTGATGCAAAAGGCGGCCTGGTTTACCGGGCAGCAACGGGTACTACCAATACAGGAGTAAACAATAAACAACTCCATCTCGGTAATCTCAATGCCGGTGTGTATGTGATGAAGGTAATCTCAGAAAAAACAGGCGATCATATAATAATCAGGTTTGTTATGAATCAGAAATAAAGAATATATTCATAAAAAAACCCCGGGGAGAACTGCCGGGGTTTTTATTTTAATTCTCTTTCCTGTTTACCTTCATTCCATAAAAAACTTACAGATGGGCAAAAGAACAGATTATATTTCATGGGATGAATATTTTATGGGTGTTGCATTACTTTCGGCCAAACGAAGCAAAGATCCTGCAACACAGGTAGGCGCCTGTATTGTGAATACGAAAAATAAAATTGTTGGTGCGGGCTATAACGGTTTGCCAGCCGGATGTGATGATGATGAGTTTCCCTGGGAAAAGCAGGGAGAATTCCTGCAAACAAAATATCCTTACGTGTGCCATGCAGAACTCAATGCTATTTTAAATAATATCGGCATGGATTTACATGGTTGCCGCATTTATACTGCCCTCTTTCCCTGTAATGAATGTTCAAAAGCCATTATTCAATCCGGGATAACAGAGGTTGTTTACCTGTCTGACAAATATGCAAATAACGATTCGTCTATAGCCTCAAAAAACATGCTGGGTAAAGCCGGGGTTAAATACAGGCGGGTTGAATCAAATATTAAGAATATTTTATTGTCGTTTAATGAGGTTGATGTTTAATTGTTCAATTAATCCCTTTTCTTCCTTCTCACTATCTTCACTTAAATTTTTCACATGCACATCATTGCTGTCATCCCCGCCCGATATGCAGCTACCCGTTTTCCTGCCAAGCTGATGCAATTATTGGGAGATCAGTCTGTAATTCTTCATACATACAACAATACAAAAGCCACCGGTTTATTTACAGATGTTTTTGTTGTAACTGACAGTGAAATTATTTTTAACGAAATAACCCATAACGGTGGTAAAGCCATTATGAGTAAAAAGGAACATGAAAGCGGAACCGATCGCATTGCTGAAGCAGTGGAGCAGTTGGATGTAGATGTGATTATTAATGTACAAGGCGATGAGCCGTTTGTTCAAAAAGAACCGTTACAGAAATTGTGTGATTTGTTTACCGATGCTGGTGTGCAGGTGGCATCGCTGATGCATATAATAACCGAACCGGAAATGATCACCGATCCAAATTGTGTTAAAGTGGTAGTAAATAAAAACGGGGATGCTATGTATTTCAGCCGCAGTGCCATTCCTTTTCAACGGGATAAGAATGTGCAGCCTGTGTATTACAAACACATTGGTATTTATGGTTACAGGAAAAATGTTTTATTGAAGTTTACACAATTACCTGCTTCTTTACCGGAACAAACTGAAAAATTAGAACAGCTTCGCTTATTGGAAAACGGAATTAATATTCGTATGGCAGTTACTGAGCCGTGGGGGGGTTCGATTGATACAAAACAAGACCTGGAAAAAGCAAAAATGATGTTGAAACAGCCTCCTTGTAATATTTAACAAAGAAAAAAAATAAAAAGCTTGCAACTTTCTGAAAAACCTTTCTATCTTACTCTCGGTTTTTCATAGGATATTGGATTTTAAAACGGGGCAGGATTTCTATCTGGCCCCTTTTTTATTTTATTCCTTTTCTATAAACCAAATTTTGCGCTCAGTTCCAGCATTTTATCAATAGGCTTTTTAGCAGCCAATCTTAATTCTTCATCCATTGTAATCTCGGGCATTTCATATTCCATACACAGGTATATTTTTTCAAGCGTGTTGCGTTTCATGTGCGGACAATCATTGCAGGCGCAACTGTTATTTGGTGGTGCAGGAATAAATGTTTTATGCGGATTACTTTTAATCATCTGGTGCAGTATGCCCGTTTCTGTTGCTACAATGTATTCATTAGCCTCGTCCTTCTCAGTAAACCTCAATAGCTGAGTTGTGCTTCCAATAAAATCGGCCAGGCGTAAAACAGGTTCTTCACATTCAGGGTGAGCTATTACTTTCGCCAGTGGATGACGCAATTTTAGTTTGGTAATTTTTTCAACACTGAAAATTTCGTGCACCATACAGGCACCATTCCACAAAACCATATTTTTTCCGGTTACTTTGTTGATGTAGGCTCCGAGGTTTTTATCAGGTGCAAAAATAATTTTCTGATCAGCCGGTAAGCTTTCCACAATCTTTTGTGCGTTACTGCTGGTACAAATAATATCGCTCAACGCTTTAATACCGGCACTGCAGTTAATGTAGGAAATCACCAGGTGATCAGCATGTTTCTTTTTAAACTGTTCAAATAATGGTGGTGGGCAACTGTCGCTGAGCGAACAACCTGCTTTTAAATCGGGTATAACAACTTTTTTGGATGGATTTAAAATCTTAGCTGTCTCAGCCATAAAATGCACACCGGCAAAAATAATTAAATCAGCATTTGTTTTTTCTGCTTTTTGTGCAAGCCCTAAACTGTCTCCAATATAATCAGCCACATCCTGTATATCCGGTTCCTGGTAATAGTGTGCAAGGATGATGGAATTTTTTTCTTTTTTTAATCTTTCAATTTCCGCAAACAGATCCATTTCCGGGTCCAGCTCAATATTTAAAAATCCGTTTTTTTCAACGCTGGCCTTTGCATCTGTAACAACCGTTGTGTTCATCTTTTTCTTTTTAATTTCAACTGCAAACTACTTCAATTTTTTGAAGCACTTTTTACATAGTAAGTATTAATAGTTACTTATTTATTTAATAAACTATTATTACTATGGGTGTGAATTAGTGGATATCTCATCAACGAATTCATTTGCAAAATTATCAAATGTTGTTTTATTCACATCAATTCCCAAATCATTCACATTCCTATAGTAAACAGGAGTAAGATTCTACGCTGCTTATTAACATTGGTGTATTATTAAATGGTTGTAAAAAAGAATTTAGAAAAATCCCGATTTTACTGTGAACAGAGAGAGGATAAATATGGGCTTATCAAGGTTATTTGTGTTGATGGATTTCAGTAAGCGATGTTTCAACCAACCATCCCCGATTTTTTTGTTTGTTAAACAGGGGGATATCCACCTCTTTTAACTGTTATTCACACCTGCTTTGTGAATTGTTTGAACGGGTTTTTGAAACCCCGGTATCCTGTTTTTCTAAAACCTTTATCCCGTGCTGCTTACGGAGGTTTTCCACAATTTGTTCAAACCTCAATTTACCCCTATTTTTGCCGCTCACTTTTATAACGCACAATATACTATTATGTCGATTATTCAGCGGATCCGTGAAAAGTATGCAGCTGTGAGTATTGCTGTGATTGCTTTGAGCCTTATTGGCTTTATCCTTACCGATTATTTTTCAGGAAAAAACAACAGGGCTGGTTCTCAACCAACCACACTTGGTGAAGTAAACGGAAAGAGTATTACTATTAATGAGTTTGATGCCCGTGTACAGGAAATGGAAAATGGTTACCGCCAGCAGGGAATGGAGGTAAATGATGATATGCGCCAGCAGATCATTGAAATGCTTTGGAATAATGAAGTGGAAGAAACAATCCTTAATACGGAGTACGAAAAGCTGGGTTTACATTTTACCTCTGCAGACCTCAATGAGGCATTGTACGGCAATAATCCACCACCCGTTTTGGCGCAGCAATTCAAGAATGAACAAACAGGTGCGTATGATGCTAATGCTGCACGCCAGTTTATCAACTCCATGCGTAAGAAAAAAGCAAACGATCCGCAACGGCAATATGTTGAGCGTAACATTATTGACTATTTAATTCAAAACGGGTTACGCAGCAAGTACAGCGCATTGCTTGCAGGCAGCGCCTTTTATCCAAAATGGTTGAGCGATAAAGATATTAATGATCAAAGCAGCATGGCTTCTATCAGCTATGTGGCTATTCCTTATACAAGTATCAGTGACAGTGTTGTTGCTGTAAGTGATGCTGATATTAATACGTATGTAAGTAAACATAAAAACGAATTCAAGCAGGAAGAGAGCCGTGTAATCTCTTATGTTTTGTTTGATGCAGCTCCATCAGGCGCTGACAGCGCAATTGCAAAAGAAGAAGTAACGAAACAAAAACAAGCATTCCTTGCATCAAACGATGCAGCACAGTTTGTGGTTGCAAATAATTCGAGTGTTCCTTTCTTTGATGGGTTTGTATTGAAATCAACCATGCAGATGCCTAATGCAGATTCAATTCGCAACCTGGCTGTTGGTTCTGTCTTTGGTCCTTACCTGGACGGGGGAAGCTATGTGTTGGCTAAAATGCTTGAAAAAAGAGATTTGCCGGATTCTGTAAAATGTCGTCATATACTTGTTGGTACCACGGACCAACAAACAGGACAAGTAATTTTAAGTGATAGTGTTGCATCTAAATTAATTGATAGTATCAAGAATGCAGTTTTATCTGGTGCAAGTTGGGCCGAAATGGTTCAGAAGTATAATCCACCATCTGATGGAAGCAGGCAAAATAATGGTGAAATGACATTTGCTGCTAATGATATTCAATCACCAAACTTTGCTAAAGAGTTTGGAAAATTTATTTTATTCGATGGTAAGAAAGGGGAAAGAAAAGTGGTGAAAACAAACTTTGGATACCATTACATTGAAATAATGGAGCAAAAGAAATTTGAATCAGCCTATAAAGTTGCCTACTATTCAAAAGCTGTTGAAGCAAGTGACGAAACAACCAGCGCAGCAAGCACGGCAGCAGCACAGTTTGCAGCAGACAGCCGCAATGCCAAACAATTTGAAGAATCAACACGCAATAAAAAACTCACTCCCCGTGTAGCAGAAATAAAACCCAACGAGTATACCATCATTGGTATTGGCAGCGCAAGAAGCCTTATTAAGTGGGTGTATGAAAATAAAGTGGGCAATGTTTCTGAACCAACCAGCCTGGGCGATAAATTTATTGTGGCACTGATTGCAGAAGAAAGAGAAGAGGGAGTACCCGATGCTAAATCGGTAAGAGCGCAGGTTGAAAGTGTTATCCGCAATCAGAAGAAAGCAAAAGAGATCATTTCAAAAATTGGCAATAACAGGGATTTGAATGCAATTGCAACTGCATTTAAAACAAATGTACTGCGTGCAGACAGCATTGCTTTTCTTTCGCCTTTTATTCCTGGTATTGGCATGGAACCAAAAGTAAGCGGTGCTGCGTTTAACCCGGAGTTAAAAGGAAAAACAGGCGAACCCGTTGCTGGCAATACCGCAGTATTTGTTGTAAAGACTGAGAGCGTTGGTTTAAAACCGGCTACAGATATGGATTATAATAGCAGGCGCATGCAAATGGAACAAGGCATAAAACAGACAGTGGCAAACAGCTCTGTACCATCGTTGCGCAAAGGGGCTAAAGTAAAAGACAGAAGGATTAAGTTCTATTAATTGTTCTTTCAACCAAAAAGTTCATGGGCATAACATAAGTTATGCCCATTTTTATTCACCGTAGTTTTACGAGTGTTGATATGAAAAAATACGTAGCCGTTGTTTCAGTAAAAAGTATAACGCATATTTGAAGTAAATTTACTATTCCAACAAAGAAAGCATGAGTGAAGAAATAGTAAATAAAGTGTCGGAAAGTACGCTGTTAACCATTGACCTGGAAGACTTTCTTTCCAAAGAAGAGCCGGTTGTTTTTGATTTGAAAGATTTCCTGTTCATGGGGTTGATTGTAAAAGAAAAAGAATTCAGGGCAGGTTTACAGCAAACGGATATTAAACCGTTCCAAAATAAAACAGTTCTTGTTATGTGCAGCGCCGATGCCATTATTCCCATGTGGGTATATATGCTGGTTGCGGCTCACCTGCAACCCGCAGCTAAAGAATTGTTTTTGGGAACTAAAGACGAATGGAAAAAAAAGAAGTTGCTGAATGTAATTGAAGCTATGGATATTTCGATGTATAAAGACCGGCGTGTAGTAATTAAAGGCTGTGGCAACGAGCCTGTTCCCGAAGCTGCTTACTTAGAGATCACCAACCGGTTAAGACCTATCGTGAAAAGCATCATGTTTGGAGAACCCTGCAGCACTGTACCCGTTTTTAAACAACCCAAACCAACCGTATAAACCACAGTGCCACTGAACGACTATCGCAACTACCACCCTTACCGGCTTACTCCGAGGCAACGGAAATTTCTGAAAATTTGGGAAAAACGCAGAGAGACTCCTAAATGGAAATATATTTTATTTAACGGCGCTTTGAGGGAAGGGTTGATCTGTATGCTTATCGTCAAACTCCTGCAGTTTGTGTTTGATCCCAAAGCGTTCACTGGTTTTTACTTTAATGTAATGGGGATTCTTTTCCTGGTTTTTGAAATCTGTTTCTGGTTGGGCGGCGGCGCTATCATCGGCTGGTTTAAACACCGCAGTTTTGAAACGGAATATGAAATGCTTAAAAGCATGGAACATTTTTAAAATCAATCTTCCACTTCTACAATTATTTCAATTTCTACAGGAATATTTGCAGGTAAGGCCACCATTCCCATTGCCGCTCTTGCATGTTTTCCTTTTTCACCAAACACGGCAACAAACAAATCGCTGCAACCATTGATTACTTTCGGCTGTTCTGTAAAGTCGGGAAGGCAATTTACATAGCCACTTACTTTTACAATCCGTTTTACTTTACTCAAATCACCACCCAGCGCATCTTTCAATGTGGAAATTAAACCAAGCCCGGTATTTTTTGCTGCTTCATAACCTTGCTCTACCGTTAAGTCTTTACCAACCTTTCCTGTAATAAAAGTCCCATCAGCATTGGTTGGACCATGACCTGCAAGAAAAATAAGGTTCCCCGTTCTTACATATTTTACATAGTTGGCCAAAGGTTTGCTCACGGGGGGCAACTGTAATCCAAGCTGTTTTATTTTTTCATCAGGTGTTTGAGTAAAAGCCTGTGTAAACAGGAAAGCAAACAATAACAGGAATAAATATTTCATCGTATTAAATTTAAATTTTAAAACCAACCTCGTTTTCTGAAAACATAAATCATGGCAAAGGGAATAAGCAGCATCAGGCCCATAGCAATGAAAAACCCATAAGGGTTGTGCAGCCATGGAATGCTTTCAAAATTCATCCCGAAAATACCACCAATCACCGTTGCAGGAGCAAGTAAACAGGTTACCACAGCCATCACCTTCATTACCTCGTTCATCTTCAGGTTTACATTACTCAGATAAAGATCGTGTAAGTTCATCATCATATCACGGTAGTTCTCGGCAAGGTCATTGGCCTGCACAATATGATCATACACATCTTTAAAATATTTTTCGGTACGCTCTTCCAGCAAAGAGCTTTCGCTTCTCAAAATTCCATTCACCATATCCCTTACCGGCGCAATGTTGCGTTTGAGTACAATCATTTCTTTACGCAGCTGGTTTATTTTTGCAAGCGTTCGTTTATTGGGGTGGCGAATGATGTCTTCTTCCAGCAATTCAATTTTATAACTGAGTTTTTCCATCACTACAAAATAATTGTCAACAATTAAATCAATGAGTGTATAGAAAAGATAATCAGTACCGCTTTGCCTGATCTTGTTGTTGCGGAACTGCAATTTATCCCGCAGCGGATTAAACACATCTCTTGAGGCATCTTCCTGGAAACTGAGTACAAATTTTTCTCCAAGGACAATAGAAATCTGTTCTGTTTCAACAGCAGAATCTTTTTCATTAAAGTAAAGCATGTTGAGCAAACAAAAAATCACATCATCAATATCATCTACCTTGGGCCGCTGACCAATGCTTAAAATATCTTCCTGCACCAGCGAGTGAACATTAAAATGATTACAAATATCTTCCACATCTTTTCGGCGCAGCCCATCCACATTAATCCAGGTTACACGGGATGTGTGTTTGTACATAAAACAATCCTTTACATCTTGTAAGCGCTCTTCATGGATATTTTCTGCATCATAATCATAAACATAAAGATTGATCTGTTCGGGTTCAATACGCTGGGGAATAACGGTGGGGTTCACATTCAGGATGCGGTTGGTGCGCAACAGGTTAAAAGGGTTGAGAACCAGGTCAAGATAAGAGTTCCGTTTGCCCATAAAAGAAATTTAGAACGAATTTAAACATTCATTATCCATCTTGCCAAGTGTTATGTAGCTTTAGGACATGATTCGATATCTTTCAACCCTGACCTTTCTTGCGGTGATGATATCCTGTAACAACGAAGCATCATCTGACAAGAAAGCAAAAGAAGACAAAGCCACCACCCCGCAGGTGTGGTTTGCTACTGATACATTGCTTGTGTGGGACTGCAATGCTGATGACCGGGCACGAAAAAAAATTTTTTCGCCCAAAGATTCTGTAACGGTTGCCCAGGCATTTATCAACGGCATAAATAAAACGTACAGCGAAGTGCAGATAAGTTTAGAGCACAGCTCAAACGATACGTTGTTTATTTCAATACCACGGGCAGAATGGCTTACCAATAAACTGGGAAATGCAGGAGCCGAACAATATCTTTCTTTTGCAGCGTTGAATTTGCTTGAAACAAAGGGAATAAAACACGTCAGCTTTGTATTTGAAGCAGGCGCACACGCCAGGCCAGAAACATGGAGCCGCAGCGATTTTGCAGACTGGAAAACCGATACCACATCCACCCAATAATTCACAATCAGGAAGCAGGGCTAACCGAGAAGGAATTGTTAAAACAATTTTCTCCGCAGTAGCTGGTATTTGGTTTGAATATGAATAGGTAACAACCCAAAGCCTGTACATCATGAAACAACTTTTACCTTTAATCATTCTCATTCTTTCGCTTGCCTCCTGCAGAGGAAGTAAATACAGTACAAAAACCGATGAAAAAGATTTAGCCACACTCATTAAACGATTGAATAAAAAAGGCGGCGATGAAAAAGTAATTACCGATCTCAAAGAAGTGTATGGCAATGCTTTTCAAAATTCAACCCAACGCATAGAGAACTATCGTTATGACCCCGCTCCGCAAAAATGGGAGAAGATCATTCCTGAAATGGAAGGTTTGCAGCGTATGTACGAAACCATCAGCAAAAGTGCGTATGCATTGCGGATGGTGAAACCAGTCAATTATTATCCTCAGCTTGTTGCAGCGAAAGATTCTGCTGCGGTTGATTATTATACGTATGGCACACAACAATTGCAGCAGCAGCAACGGGAAAATTCAAAAGAAGCATACTATGCGTTTCAAAAAACACTTCGCTATGTGCCCAATTATAAAGATGCGAAGCAGTTGATGAAAGCAGCGTTTGACAGAAGTATTGTACATGTACTGGTGAACGAAATACAGTATGATGATATAGGTATGAACAATTGGGGATGGAATCAATACAACAACAAGGACAGGATGATCCACAACAATATCATCCGTGATCTTGGTGGGCAAAACGCAGCAAGGATTCCCGCACGGTTTTATAATGAATATGATCTGCGCAGGGTAAATACAGCGCCAGATATGGTTGTTGATCTTGTGTGGAGAAACCTGAGGTTCGATTATCCAAGAGACCGCATCAGGTCTTACAACCGCAGCAAGCAAATTGAAACAGGAAGAGATACAGCTAACAGGCCCATTTATCAAACAGTAACTGCAACGGTTCGTGTAACCGAACGTAAATTAAATGCCAATGCAGATATGAATTTGATTGTTACAGATGCGGTTAACCGTAAGCAGTTAAGATGGGACAGGTTGCCTGCTGAGTATCGTTATTCATTTGAGTTTGCAGATTACAGCGGCGACAGCAGAGCGCTTGGCAGCAACGACTGGTCATTGATTAACCAAAGCCGCAACCAACCCATGCCAACAAGAGAAGATGCAATGAACGAAATGATGCAAAAGATTTATCATGATTTAGTGAACAGGATAAGAAATGCGGCAGATTGGTAATTGATTTAATTCTTGTTGTTTGTGTGGTTGGCGAGGGCATACAACCACGGCGTGTTTCTTTTGGGAAGATCAGCAAGTAAAACAAACGATTTATTTCAACAACTGATACGCCACCAGGCTCAGCAAATAAGCCAGCCCCGTCATATACGTCAACTGTATCAAAGGCCATTTCCAGCTTTTGGTTTCACGCTTTACAACAGCAAGGGTACTCATACACTGCATGGCAAGGAGATAAAAGATCATGAGTGATACACCGGTGGCCAATGTATATACTTTGGTACCATCGGGTTTTACAGCAGTATGCATTTTCTGCCGCAGGGTTTGTTCATCGGCGCCATCACTGTCAACAGAATATAATGTTGCCATCGTGCCCACAAACACTTCACGGGCAGCAAAAGAAGTAATGAGTGCAATACCAATTTTCCAATCATAACCCAAAGGAGCAATTACGGGCTCAATATATTTTCCCATCACACCTGCATAAGAGTTTTGTAAAAGGGCGGCTTGTTTTTCTTTTTCCAATACAAGCTGTTGCTGCGGGCTGGCCAGCTTCATTTGTTCATACTTTGTTGTTATGTTTTTCATGTTATCCTTTGGCCCGTAAGAACTCAAAGCCCACAGCAGCAAACTGATCACCATAATAACCTTGCCCGCATCAAACACAAATATCTTCGCCTTTTCAATCATGGTGAGCAATACGTTTGCATAACGGGGATGACGGTACAACGGCAATTCAAGAATAAAAAAACTTCTCTCTTTACTATTAATAAAACGCTTGGCCACATAAGAAACAACCAACGCTATTACAACACTGAACAAATACAACCCCATCATTACCAAACCCTGTAAGCTTAAAAACCCAAAAACTAATTTTTGCGGAATAACCAAGGCAATTAATATGGTATAAACAGGAAGCCTTGCACTGCAACTCATTAACGGCGTAATAAGAATGGTGAGCAATCGTTCTTTTTGATTTTCAATATTACGCACACTCATAATTGCCGGTACGGCACAGGCAAAACCGCTGATCATGGGCATTACGCTTTTTCCGTTCAAACCAACCTTGCGCATGATCTTATCTGTCATAAAACCAATGCGTGCCATATAACCCGTTTCTTCCAGGATGGTGATGAGCCCAAACAGGATCATGATCTGCGGCACAAAAACAAAAATGCCGCTGAGCCCTGCAAGAACGCCGTTAACAAATAAATCTGATAACAAACTTGCCGGCAACCAACTGTTGAACCAGGTTGCTGTTTTAAGAAAAAGCAGTTCAATCATATCCATGGGATATTGTGCTATCCAGAACACACTCTGAAACAACAGGAAAAACACAAACAGCAAAATAGCATAACCCCAAACCCTGTGTAGCAACACACGGTCTAGCTTTTCTGCAATCATTTGCTTTTTTACCGGAGATTTTTCACTGATAGTTGTTTGAATGATTTGCTTGATGCGCTGATAACGCTGCATAATTTCTTCGGCCTGGATACGTGTATGCTGAACTTTATTTTTTTGTTCAATGGCTTCAATACTGTTTTGCTGTTCATCATTCAGCAAAAATGATTCATGATTGATGAGGTGGTGAATGGCTGCATAATCACTCAACTGCGGCAGCAATTCTTTTACTTCTGTTACTGCTTCTGCTGCTAATTTTTTATTGGGAATGAAATCAAATGCCGGTGGGCGGTAATGTTTTTTTGCTGTTTCATCCACCGCTTTTTTTAATTGATCAATGCCCTTATTCTTTCTTGGATTTACTGCCACCACCGGAACGCCCAGCTCCCTTTCCAATGATTTCAGATCAACCAAAATATCTTTTTTACGGGCAACATCCATCATGGTAAGCGCAAGAACAACCGGAACTTTCAGATCAATGATTTGCGAAACAAATAAAAGGGTTCTTTTTAATGTGCTGGCATCGGCCACAACAATCACCACATCCGGCTTCAGTAATTCGTCCTGGTTCATCAGCACTTTATAACTCACCCATTCATCAGCACGGCGTGGATAAAGACTGTAGCTGCCAGGCAGGTCAATCAGCTCTGCAGTAAGTGAATCAGAAATGCGGCACTCTCCCGTTTTTTTATCAACCGTAACACCGGGGAAGTTGCCCACTTTCTGATTTAAACCCGTGAGTGTGTTGAAAAGAGAGCTCTTTCCGCTGTTGGGGTTACCTACTAAAGCAATATGAATTTTTTTTGTGGCCATGAAAGCAAGTGCAAATGTAGGTTCAAAATGGCGGGAGCATTTACGAAGTTTGGAAAGAATCATTGCCATTCCTGCGAAGGAGGAACCTGTTTGTTCTTGTATAATTGTTCGGCCGATCCCTCCTGCGTGGGGATGACAGAAAACACAGAAAGAAATATTTGTGAAATTTCGTGTAATTCGTGGTCTTCGTTAACCAATCAAACAAGGCTTGTGTTTACCTTTGACCTTTCAATAATATTGAGATTGTTATGATGAAATTATTTTCCTTTCTGTTGTTGACGTTGTTAACCATCAGCAGCACCGCACAAAAGTTAAGCAAAACAGATAAGCTGAGCCTGCAAAACATCCGCACCCATGTTTCTTATTTAGCTGATGATAAATTGGAAGGAAGGCGAACCGGAACAAAAGGAGAAGAGTTGGCTTATCAATACATCATTCAGCAATTTGAAAAGAACGGCCTTGCGCCCAAAGGAAAAAATGGCGGCTATTTACAACCGTTTGAAATTAACGAGGGCAGGCAAATATTGCCTTCAACGTTCTTTATTATAGATGGAGAGCATTTAAAAACAGAGACAGATTTTTTTCCTTTCAGCTGGAGTGTGAATGGCGGTGCAGAAGAAGTTGCTTCGCCAAGTTTGCACGAAAACGGCGGCACCTGGTTCTGGGATCTGAAAGAATTGCTGCTGGAGAACGAGAGGAATCCGCATTTTGATTTGATGAATGCCGTACGCAATAAAGAAAAAGATGCAGCACAGAAAGGAGCAACAGCGCTGATCATTTACAACAGCGGTAACAAAGAAGCAGGAATAAAGTATGATGGAAAAGATCGCTCAGCCGTTTCAACTATTCCTGTGATCTGGTTGCAAAAAAGGATTGCTGATAAAATTGCCAAAGATCCATCGCACATGATGGATATCAAATTCAAAACCATGCAGGGCGATAAGATGCGGACAGGAAGTAATGTGGTGGGTTATATTAATAATAACGCAGCATCAACTATCATCCTTGGTGCACACTTTGATCATTTGGGATATGGAGAAGATCATAACTCAAGAAACACCGGCGGGCCTGCCATTCATAACGGAGCCGATGACAATGCAAGCGGCACGGCTGCTTTAATTGAGTTAAGCAGGCTGTTGAAGAAAGAAGGAAATAAGAACAGCAACTATCTTTTCATTGCTTTCAGCGGAGAAGAGTTGGGATTGTATGGTTCAAAATATTTTACAGATTATCCAACCATTTCATTAACAGAAGTGAATTACATGATCAACATGGATATGGTTGGGCGCTATAACGATTCATCTAAAACCATTACTATTGGCGGCGTTGGAACATCACCCTCTTGGGGAGCTCTGTTGAACGGAGAGATGAAGCCCGCCTTCAGTATTAAGGTTGATAGCAGCGGCACAGGCCCAAGTGATCACACTTCGTTTTACAGAAAAGATATTCCGGTATTATTTTTCTTTACCGGGCTGCATAATGATTATCATAAACCAACTGACGATTTTGATAAGATCAATTACAACGGTGAGCTGATGATAGTAAAATATATTACCAGGTTGATTGACCGCAGCAGCAAAGGAACAAAACTTGCTTTCACCAAAACAAGAGAGCAGCAAACAACAACATCTGCAAGGTTTACAGTAAGCATGGGTATTATGCCCGATTATACATTCAGCGGAAATGGTGTAAAAGTGGATGGAGTAAGCGAGGGCCGTGCTGCACAAAAAGCCGGATTGAAAGCTGGTGATGTTGTGATTAAGCTGGGAGATTTTTCTGTTTCATCTATGGAAAGTTATATGCAGGTATTGAGTAAGTTTAAAAAAGGCGACGCCACAAAAGTGAAAGTGAAAAGAGGAAATGATGAATTGGAATTTGAAATCAATTTTTAAAAAAACAGTTAGCAATAAAGAAAAGCTAAAGAAGAGCACATGAAACTTAAGATTGATAACGACCTGTTGATTGAAGAGTTTTTTGAAGACACCCGTTTGCTGGGTATTATGGCTTCTATGGGAAGTCATCAGTTTGTATGGCAGGTGAACCAGGGAATGCGATTTGATTTTCGAATTAACAATGATATTGAAATTCAACTCACAAAAAAAAACAGGCAATATTTTTTTTCTGTGTTTGAATACGACGAGCCCAACCAGGCGCTCAGTTATTTTTTATACAAGAACCAATTTGATGGTGAATACTTATTACCCGAGTTCAAACATTTAGATTATCTCTGGCTTACCAAAGGGGATTTGCCGGGGGCTGAAGAAGAGAAAGAATTAATTGCAGGCATACGAAATATTCAGGGGGTGCAACTGGTGGTGGAGCTAACGAATGAAAAGGTCAAGAACAAACAACACTTGATGTTATAGTGTAAGCGGAAGTACAAAGGTTTTGTGCCATCGGCACATTTCACTGGTAGAAATTTAATAAACAGGCAGCAAACGTTCCTACGGAACGTGTCGTACATTTTTTAGTAGTGTTACCAATCATAAGTCCCGTTGGGCAATGTCGTTAAGTTAAGAAGTTAAGCCGCAGAGCGGCAGCCTGTTTATAGAAAATAAAAGCAAGATCATTTAGACTCCACAGGGGTCACCTAACAAAACAGGCGGCTCCCATGGAGCCAGTTAATTCGATTGCATTATAACTATAAACAGGATACTCCTAACGGAGCTTAACTTAATGACATTGCCCGTTGGGACAAATTAAATCTTAAATCTTTTACCATGGTTGGTGTTTTCACCTTCCAAATTCTTATCATCAAATTAATTTCACATGTGGACAGAAACAAACAACAGCCTCTACAAAAAATTTGAATTCAATAATTTTTCAGAAGCGTTTGCTTTCATGACCCGTGTGGCGATGGAAGCAGAGAAGATGAATCATCATCCTTTATGGACCAATGTATGGAACCGTGTGGAGATATGGCTGAGCACACATGATGCAGGCGATGTTGTTACAGAGAAAGATAAAAAGCTTGCCGAACGTATCGACAAGCTTTTGTAAACTATCGTCTGAGGATAGTTGTTTACCACATCAATTATTTAATAAACTGAAACCATTGCTGAAACAACGGCCCTAAAACAGGAACCGGTTTTTCTTCTCCCTGCACGGCAGCAATCAACCCGATTAACCACAATACAAAAAGCCCGATGGACAAAATCATATAGATCCAGTACCAGCCGGAAAAACTAAAAATCAGCATCCAGTTCAAAATCCACAAAGCGGTACTGATAGCCAGCAATCCAAGCGATTGCCGCAAATGAAAGACAACCAAAGGAGGTTTGGGAGACATGTTGTTACTTGTTACCAATGAAATGATCCAGCCGATCCACCATAGATAACTTACCCATGACGTAGTTTTCGCATCCATAATAATTTTGGTTTAAAGTGAAAGAACACTACTAATATAAACACTGCTACCTTCTTTTGCAAGTGATCAAACCAAAACCTGTATTATTTTCTCTGCTTTGGGTATAAGTTTTCCAATTGGTTCTGTAAAGGCAGACAGTTGATGCTGGTTGAGTATTTCTTTTACAGCGGCAAAACTTTCTTCTTTTACTGCAATCAACAATCCTCCGTTTGTTTGCGGGTCGGGCAACAGATTAAAAGCCTCCATTACATTTACACCAGCACCAAAGCCAACTTTACTGCTGTAACTGTTCCAGTTGCGGTAGGTTGCATCGGGCACAATGCGCTGGGCCAGATATTCTTTTGCTGCTTCAAGAAAAGGGATCTTGCTGTAAAATAATTCAGCAGACAAACCGCTTCCTTCAGCCATTTCAATTAAATGACCCAACAAACCAAAACCCGTAACATCGGTCATTGCAGTAACTCCTTTAATTGTTCCCAACGCCTCGCCAATTTTATTAAGCTGAATCATTTGTGCTGCAGCAATTCCTTTGTGTTCTTCTTTCAACACATTTCTTTTTTCAGCAGTGCTTAAAATGCCCACACCAATTGGCTTGGTAAGTAAAAGCAAGTCGCCTTCTGTTGCTGTATTGTTTTTTTTGAGATGGGTGATGTGGACGATTCCATTAACCGCTAAGCCAAAAAAAGGTTCTGGTGAATCAATGCTGTGTCCGCCCGCCAAAGAAATGCCTGCTTCTTTGCAAATGGCCCTTGCTCCTTCTAAAACCTGTTGTGCAAGTTCAGTTGAAAGTTTTTCAACCGGCCATCCCAAAACCGCAACCGCAAGTATTGGTTTGCCGCCCATTGCGTACACATCGCTGATGGCATTGGCTGATGCAATGCGTCCAAAATCAAACGCATTATCTACAATAGGTGTAAAAAAATCTGTGGTGGAGATGAAGGCTGTTCCATTTCCAAGATTGTAAACGGCAGCATCATCATTACTGCTGTTGCCAACCAATAAGTTGGAATCGGTAATGGCTGTTTGTGTTGTTTGAAGAATCTGTTCAAGCACGGCGGGTGCAATTTTGCAACCACATCCTGCTCCGTGTGAAAACTGTGTAAGCCTGATTGTTTCTGAAGCCATGTGCAAATGTAAACCGCCCCCGCCAAAGACTTGCTACATTTTGCAAAGTAGAATCAACTAACCGTTTTTTTTATACCGCAAAGAAAATAATTCAAGCGCCATCTTTCTGTTATACCAAATGGAAGAACTAATTAGTACAAGAGCGCCCTAAGTAAATGACTGGACTAAAATATATTTCAAAGCGGTATTATTCTTTTCGCAGGAGGATGATTGATGAACTTTTGTTAAGGGTTGAACTGAAGTGGATCTGGTAACGTTCGGTTTGTGTATAGATCACCAACAAACCTGTGTTGGGCGGAACAGAACCCAGATTCTCCGCAAAAAGTGTCAGTTGTAATGTTTCACCCGGTTTGAAATAAAGCGTTTTCTTGAAAGCGTTTGCAGTGAGCCCCACTTTTGAAACAACAAGTTCGTTATTAACGAATACACTTACGGTATCACCATCAATTTCACCATTATCATATAGAGAAAGCACAACACTGTCTTCTGTTATATTAACTGTTTGTATAATCTCCATTGCACGCTTGGTTATAACGGGGTTGTTGATTATAGGAGGAGTTGTTGCAACAATTGGTTTATCAACGGAAGAGGAATCGTTTTTTGTTTGGCCAACTTTAGCAATCTCTGCCTGTGGTTTTGCAGGAACAATTACTGTTGATGTTTGATTGGGGTTGCCTGTTGCAGCGGTTGGTTTTTTAGTAACAGGGTTTGTTTCCGTTTTAACCACAGCAATGGTTGGTTGTGGCTTTTGCGGAGCTGTTACAACCGGTTGCTGAACGGGCTTTTCAACAACAACCTGATTTTGTTTGGGTTGAGTTGTTGGCGTTACAGGTTTATTGATTTGCGGTTTATTTTGATTGC
This sequence comes from uncultured Chitinophagaceae bacterium, assembly GCA_947085245.1. Classification (GTDB taxonomy): domain Bacteria; phylum Bacteroidota; class Bacteroidia; order Chitinophagales; family Chitinophagaceae; genus Lacibacter. The sequence continues at coordinate 24,986 of CAMTVU010000088.1, forward strand.
CGGCAATAGCCTGCGTTGAATCTGTTGGCGGTTTTATTATTGGTTTATTTACAACAGGTGCGGTTGGTAAATTTTGTTCAGGTTGATTGATTACATCAGACGGTTTGTTGTTCTGTTGTTTTGTTTCGTTGCCAATTATTCCTGCAATGGCCTGTGTTGAATCGGTTGAAGTGTTTATTGTTGGTTTGTTCACAACAGGTGCGGTTGGTAAGTTTTGTTTGGGTTGATTGGTTGCGTCAGATGGTTTGTTGTTCTGTTGTTTTGTTTCATTGCTAACTTTTCCTGCAATGGATTGAATGGTATCAACCGGTTTTGTTTCTGTTTTTGGTTGAACAATAACTACCGGAGGCTGAGGTTTTGTTGTTTCTTCAAACGCCATTTCTTTACCCAGCTTTTTATCTTCTAAGCGTTTGTATAGTTGAGTGGCTAAATAATTATTTTCTCTGGTTATTAAAATGCTCCCTGTAATCGGTAAATATTTTTTTGTTCTCGAGGTACTCCATTCTCCCGGCATTACAGAAACCGTGTCTTGTTCTTTTTGAATTTTTAAAAACATCACGGTTTTTACACCTTTTGTTTTTTCTTCAAAATTATTTGAAACAGATTTTTCATCTTCCACGATCAATGTGCTATCAACAATTCGGGCAGTTACTTTTACAAGATTGTAATAAAGAATGTCATCCACAATAAACAAGCGGTGACAATAACCATATAATTTGCCATCTTTCTCTTTAAGCGTTAATTCAAAATCAACAGTATATCTGGGGCTGTCCACCTCCATCTTTCCCCTGTACACACCGGTAACGACCTGTGAAGAAACATTGAATGTAATTGCAAAGAAAAAGAAGAAAAGTAAAAAGTTTTTCATGCTAATGCGGTTGTAACAGTTGGTTCATATTGGATTCGTTTACAGTTTCACAGGGAATATTATGTAATAACGTTTCCAGCCCCTCTCTATTATGCAGGCCTTTCAAATACCATTTATCGTAATAAGCCAGCAAAATGCGGAAACAATCTTCCATTCTCTCTTCTAACAGGGCATTTACGGCTTCTTTGGTTTCAAGGCCGCCTAATCTTTTTTTAATACGGAGGATAGCGCCTTCTAATTTTTCCTTTTCCTGTTGACCGTATTCGGCAACAATATGTTTCAACCGCTCTTCAAAAGGAATGTCTAAAAAGAAAAGTGGTTTTACCCTTATCTGACGCCATAAGTTGATAGGAATGTTTATATCGCCTATGCGCTGACTTTCATCTTCTACCCAAACTGGTTTTTGTTGTTGTGCAGATGAAAAAAGCGCCAGCGATAGTTTATTTTCAAACATTTCCTGGCTTGGTTGTTTGGGCATGCCGAGATTTCCAAAGGCAGAACCTTTGTGATGGGCCAGTTCTTCAAGATCTACAACAACTTCTCCATGTTTTTTCAAAGAACCTAACACATAAGTCTTTCCGCTTCCGGTATATCCGCCCAACACTTGAAAGGGATATTGTTTTTCAAACTGCTCCAATACCCATTTACGAAACTGCTTATAACCACCAATAAGTGTATAAACTTTAAAGCCATACAAGTCGAGCAACCACGCAACACCTGCGCTGCGCATACCACCACGCCAGCAATGAACCAATACTGTTTTTGAATTGGTAGCTGCTGGTTGAGGGTTAGTAGAGTTGTTATTGGCTAATGGCTTATGGCTTACGGCTAATGCCTCTGCTTCTTCCACCATCTTCCGCATCTTCACACCAAAATAATCAAGACCTGTTTTTATAGCCTGTTCCCTGCTTTGTTGCTTGTAAATTGTACCAACTACTTTTCTTTCTTCATCTGTAAATAAGGGAAGAGAAGAAGCGCCGGGTATGTGTGCATGATTGAATTCGCCCGGGCTGCGTACATCCAATACGGGGTGTTGCTTTGCAAGGGTTAAGAAGTCGTCAATATGTATTTTTTCAATAGCCATAAATCAATCGTAACAAAATTATTTATTTCGTTTGGCAACAACAATGGAGATTACCCAAAGAAATACGGAAATACTGAAGAAGGTAATTGTGAATTGTTTTGCAAGAAGAAACATTTCCAGATTGCTGCTGAAAAACCAGGCATAACACATGAACAAAAATGAAAGGATGCCCAGTGCTCTGCAAATGTTTCCGATTGAACGAAGAATATTCATAAGAAAAGTCCTGCTTTTTTGAGCAGGACCCGGTTTGATTTATTTTCTTAGATCCGAATGGTAAAATGTTTATCCGTTCATACTGATGAGGAACTCATTGTTGTCTTTTGTTCCCCGCATGTGTTGTAATAAAGTATTGATTGCTTCTTCGGTATTCATGTCAGACATGTGTTTGCGCAAGATCCACATACGCTTGGCTGTATCCTTGTCGAGCAAAAGATCATCACGGCGAGTACTTGATCCAACAATATCAATTGCCGGGAAGATGCGCCGGTTGGCCAGTTTGCGATCCAGAGCTAATTCCATATTACCGGTTCCTTTAAATTCTTCAAAGATCACTTCATCCATTTTGCTTCCCGTGTCAACCAAAGCTGTTGCAATAATGGTCAGCGATCCGCCATTTTCTATTTTACGTGCTGCACCAAAAAACTGTTTGGGTTTTTGCATTGCATTGGCTTCCACACCACCACTCAATACCTTGCCGCTTGAAGGTGCTACGGTATTATGAGCCCTTGCCAAACGGGTAATGGAATCCAGCAAAATCACCACATCGTGACCGCACTCAACAAGACGTTTTGCTTTTTGCAAAGCGATGGTGCTCACCTTCACATGTTTTTCAGCAGGCTCATCAAATGTACTGGCTATTACTTCAGCCCTAACACTGCGTTCCATATCTGTTACCTCTTCGGGTCTTTCATCTACCAGCACAATCATCAAATAACATTCAGGATGATTTTCAGCAATCGCATTTGCCATCTCTTTCAACAACATTGTTTTACCCGTTTTTGGTTGGGCAACAATCAATCCCCGCTGTCCTTTACCTATTGGTGTAAACAGGTCCATAATGCGGGTGCTGTAATTGTTTGATGTAGTACAGAGATTTAATTTTTCGTAAGGGAACAACGGTGTGAGATAATCAAAAGGCACACGGTCACGTATTTCTTCCGGGCGCTTGGCATTAATGGTATCAACCTTTAATAAAGCAAAATATTTTTCACCTTCTTTTGGTGGCCGAACAGAGCCATAAACAGTATCGCCTGTTTTTAAACCAAACAATTTAATTTGTGAGGGTGATACATAAATATCATCGGGACTTGACAGATAGTTGTAATCACTTGAGCGGAGGAAACCATAACCATCCGGCATCATTTCCAATACACCTTCACCAATAATCACTCCGTCAAATTCAATATTAAAGGCCTGATCACGACGGTTGGGATATTGTTTTTGTGGAACAGGGGGCTCTTCTGATAAAGATGTTTCTGCTTCCTGGTTTGATTCAGCAAGCATTTCTCCAACTTCTATTTCAGGGCCGGCAACAAAATCATCTTCGCCGGGTATGGTAAAGCCTGATGGAATAACAGGTATTTCTTTCTCTGCTTTTTTAAGTGGCTTTTTAATAATGGCTGCAGGAATATCTTCTTTCTTTCTGCGGATTTTGGCAGCGGGTTCCGGGTCGCCACTTTCAACCACAGCTTCTTCTGTTCCGGAAGCGGTAGTGGTTTTAACAATACGTCTTCGTTTACCCTTTTCTTCGGGCGCACCATTGGCTTCACTCTCAATGACAGCTTGTTTGTCGAGGATTTTGTAAACGAGTTGCTGTTTGTCCATTTTTTTGGAGCCTGCAATCTTTAGCTGTTCTGCAATGTCCAGCAGTTCGGGAACGAGCATGTCGTTCAGTTGTAAAATATCGTACATAAAAAATTTAGTTCATTAACACGGATTCAAAAACGTAGAATAGTTTAGATCTGAAGTATGTATTGAAAAAGTTAAAGGGAACCTGGAAAGACTGAATTTGATGAGCTTATTTTGAAGATCGGATTTTAAATACCAGTCGGTTTCCAGTGCAATGTTACGCCAATTTTGGAAAAGGGAAAAAAATATATATAAAAAGGTCAACGGCATTCATTTATTGAATATCCTGAGTTCAGTGAGGAAAACAGGATTTGCTGATGGCTGAGTATTTATCTTTGCGGCTCTAAATTTCGGGCTATGTTTAACAAAAGGGTCAAGGTAAAAGAACTTCTAAGCTGGGAACCAAAGGAACAGCAGGTAACGGTAATGGGCTGGGTGCGTACGTTTCGTAATAACCAGTTTATTGCGTTGAACGATGGCAGCACCAATAATAACCTGCAGGTGGTACTGGAGCTGGGCAAGTTTAATGAAGAATTGCTGAAACGCATTACCACCTCTGCTTCTTTGAAAGTGAGCGGTGTAGTTCTTTCTTCCCTGGGCAAGGGACAAAAACTGGAACTGAAAGCAACGGCTATAGAAATACTTGGCGACAGTGATGCAGAGAAATATCCGCTTCAACCCAAAAAACACAGCCTTGAATTTTTGAGAGAGATTGCCCACCTCCGCTTCCGTACCAATACATTTGGCTCTGTTTTCCGTATCAGGCACTCATTAGCTTTTGCTGTTCATAAATTCTACAATGAAAAAGGGTTTGTTTATTTGCATACTCCAATTGTTACAGCAAGTGATGCAGAAGGTGCAGGCGAAATGTTTCGTGTCTCTACATTGCCGTTTGATAACCCGCCTCGCAATGAAAACGGATCAATAAATTTCAAAGAAGATTTTTTTGGCAGGGCTACCAACTTAACAGTGAGCGGACAACTCGAGGGAGAGCTTGGCGCCACTGCATTTGGTGAGATCTACACTTTTGGTCCCACCTTTCGTGCAGAAAATTCAAACACTGCAAGACATCTTGCTGAATTCTGGATGATTGAGCCGGAGATGGCTTTCTGTGATTTAGAAGACAATATGAATTTGGCCGAGGAGTTCATTAAATATATCATACGTTATGCTATAGAAAACAACAGGGAAGATCTTGAATTTCTTGCACAGCGGTTGGCTGATGAAGAAAAACAACTGCCACAGGATAAGCGCAGTGAAATGGGTTTAATTGAAAAACTGGAGTTTGTGCTGAACAATGAATTTGAAAGAATCACTTATACCGAAGCAATTGATATTTTATTACAATCACCTGCTTACAAAAAGAAGAAGTTTCAATATGATGTGAAATGGGGAATTGATATGCAGAGTGAACACGAAAGATACTTAGTGGAAAAGCATTTCAAAAAACCGGTTATTGTTACCAACTATCCAAAAGAAATTAAAGCCTTTTACATGCGCCAGAATGATGATGGTAAAACGGTTGCGGCAATGGATATTCTTGCGCCGGGCATTGGCGAAATTGTTGGCGGCTCACAAAGAGAAGAGCGTATTGACAAGCTTGAACAGCGCATGAAGGAAATGCATGTTCCTGCAGAAGATCTTTGGTGGTACCTGGATACAAGACGCTTTGGCACCGTTCCTCATGCCGGGTTTGGGCTTGGTTTTGAACGAATGGTACAGTTTGTTACCGGTATGGGCAACATTCGGGATGTGATTGCCTTCCCCCGTACACCTAAGAACTGCGAATTTTAGCCGAATACACAAAGTCAAACCCAACCGCCGGAGAATTGTATTTATCAGAATCAGGCAACAAGCAGCACAAAAAAACGTTTTAGTATCTTTAGAAAAAGTCTGCTATGCAAAAAAACCTACTTATTTACGCTGCCTTGTCTGTCATCTTATCTGCAGGAAATTGTAAAAAGAATAAAGGACCTGTAGTTCCTGTTGTGCAGGGCGATTATCAACCTATGACTTCCGGTAGCGAATGGAACTATACTGTTACAGGAACAACTACAGCTACCTTCAAACTTACAGCAACGGGCACAGATACATTGGTAGCGGGAAGAACCTATAAGATTTTTACAAATACCGCCGGGCCTAATGAATATTATAATAAAACAGGAAACGATTATTTCCGCTATACAAAACTTGCTGAATTAAATAACCAGGCTGTTGAAATGCTTTACCTTAAAGACAATCTTGCAAAGGGGCAAAGCTGGGTTGAAACAAAAGTTATTAATGTTTTTGTTACAGGGTTTGGCACTGTTCCTGTTACCGCTCAGTTTACATTCACGGTTGCAGAAAAAGGAATTGATCATGTTGTAAACGGCGTAACGTTTAAAGATGCAATTAAACTTACAGCAGTTCCTGTTTTTTCAACACCGCTTGGAAGTATAACGATTAACGCATCCGATCTGCAATATTTTTATGCAAGAAAAGTAGGGCTGATTAACAGCATAACAGTTTTAAGAATTGACCTTGCATCAATTAATGTAAATACTGAAACAAAGATCAATGCTTATACAATTAAGTAAAGGTGCTGTAACGGTTTAATGGAAAAGAGAAGCAGGCTATTTATTTTTTATTTTGAATCAGAAAACGATTTATCCTGAGTTGAATATTCTCTCTCACGTTCATATAAAACAGGTTGATGTCTCCCACGTGATAATTTCTTTTCCTCATCAGCAATAAAAAGCTGAAAGGAAACCTTGGCCTGTTGGTCCAGATAACTCCTTTTGATATTCTTGCACTGTTTGAATGCGGATAAAGTTTCTGAAAATTGGATAAAATGGCGCCCTTGTTTTCTTTTCTTGAAACAGAAAGGCTGTCCATTGTCCAGCTCAGAGGATTTACTACCCACGAATTTCCATTTTCTTTTTTCACATAGTTTTCAACAAAGCCATTTTTAAAAGTACGCCAGGTAACAAAACATCCTGTTGCTGATGAATCGGCGCAGGGTTGTAATACTGAAAAATAGTTCTTGGGTACAATCAGCCCAATAATATAAGCACAAACCAATTGTTTTTGCAGCGGTTTGCTTTCAAAATATTCTTTTAATAAGCGTTCGCTATGAAAGGTGCCCTGGCTGTGGCCGGCAATAATAATTGGCCTGCCATTGTTATAGTTTTTTAAATAATATTCAAATGCCGCCTTAACATCTTCATAGGCCAACTCAAGAGCATCCTTTGAAGAAACGGTATCTTTAGAAAAAAAGGAATAGATGTGTGCCTGCCTGTAACGGGGGGCAAAGATTCTGCAGTTTTTGTTAAAGACACTGGCTTGGTAGAGAATAGAGGTATAATCGGTTTTTGTATTCAGTTCAGCATCATTAATATTTGCGTTCCAGATTTTACCTTCTGTTTCTTTTGATGTTAATGTGGTGGGGTGAACAAAGAAGACATCAGCAGCAGAGTCTATGGGTTCATTTTGTAAAGGCTTGGGCAAGCTGTCTGCCGGGTCTTTTTTCCATGGATGAGATGCCCAGTAGCGCATATCCGAATAATCCGGAACCGATGGAGCAGATGAGTAGATTTGTTCATATTCAGCATTAAAGGATTTATATGCTGGCGAACACGATAATAAAATAAAAGAATAAATTGCAATCAGCTTTAAAAAAGCGCTCTTTAAATCAGTCAATTTTGTTTTTTTTGCTGCTCAAACCTAAATGATTTACTTGAAATATAATTGTATAAAACGGGTGAAATGACAAATCCTTTGAGTCAATGGATAGAATTTTCAAATAGAGCTCAGGGAATTTCGCAACAATCATTAAGTAAGAATAAACTGATTGCTGATTTATATTAATATATTCCGAATTCAGTCTCTGGGTATCTTACTAATAAATGGTATATCCCACTTGTTAGTTTAGATATTTGTAAGATAGAAAAAAGTTGTAACACAAAAGAAGTTGAATGTCTTATTGTACGTTTAAAAGAAAACACAGTTTCAATATAATCACAAATAAGTTTACCAACACTGAAATTTATACGCCATATCCCATTTTTAAAAGCAGTATTGCTTTATACACTCACTGCTTTCGGTGGCCCGCAGGGCCATTTAGGAATGATGATGAAAACGTTTGTAAAAAAAAGAAGAGACGTTACAGAACAGGAATTAACCGAATTGATGTCTTTTTGCCAATTGTTACCCGGAGCCAGCTCTACACAAACTATTACACTTATTGGATATAAACGAGGAGGATTTATACTTTCGGTTATTACATTTATAATTTGGATTACTCCTGCTTGTTTAATTATGGGCGGGTTGTCTTTCCTTGTTCATTATTTCGACAGAAAAGCGCTGCATACAGATGTTTTTAAATTTCTGCAACCCATGGCAGTAGGGTTTCTTGTTTATGCCACATGGAATGCGTATAAAATTGCAGTAAACAATCGTATTACCAGGGTGATTATGGTTGTTGCTGCACTGGCTGTATATTTGTTTTTTAAAACACCCTGGGTGTTTCCGGTAATTCTTGTTGCAGCGGGTATTGTAACTAATTTCAGCAAAAAAAGAATTCCGCAAAAAGACATTCAACTAAAAAAAATCAAGTGGTCAAACATCTGGGTCTTTGCTTTCGTTTTTATTGTGGCTGGCTTTCTTAGCACAACGGCCCGAAAACAGAATTGGGAAAACAAAAGAGCGTTTAACCTGTTTGAAAATTTTTATCGTTTTGGAAGCCTTGTATTCGGGGGCGGACAGGTTCTTGTTCCAATGATGTATGAGCAGTTCGTAACAAGAGAAAAAACACAATACATGACTGGGGAAGAATTATTAACCGGAGCCGGGTTTGTACAAGGCATCCCTGGTCCGGTATTTTCAATGGCTTCTTATACAGGAGGAATGGCCATGCGTAACGAAGGAAAAGGAATGCAGGCTTTAGGCGTTTTGATTGGTACGGCGGGGATTTTTTTGCCGAGCGCTTTATTGGTTTTGTTTTTTTATCCTATTTGGCATAACTTGAAAAAGTATGCAGTCGTATATAGGTCGCTTGAAGGAATTAATGCCGCAACAGTTGGATTAATGGCGGCATCTGCATTTTATCTGGCAAGGGATATTTCTATATTAGAGCTGAAAACAATCAGTTATGTTAGTCTGATCGTTATTTTTTCTACAACAATACTTTTAAGTAATACCAAAATTCCCCCACCCATTATAGCATTGGTGTGTTTGTTACTTGGATGGGTCCTTTAGCTTGTAATAACCGCTATTTTCAATTTCTTCACAAACTGTATCAGGAACAAGAAAGCGAATGGATTTACCGGATTGAATTAACTCACGGATATGTGTAGCCGAAATTTCAAGCAATGGAGCTGTTACTAAAATCAGCCGCTTTACCTTCTTTTGTTTCGCTTCAAATCCCGGGCGGGTGTAAACATAGACAGGGTAGTTTTCCATGATGTAGTCTGCATTTTTCCATTGATCCAGATTTTGTAGACTGTCGCTACCCATGATAATTGCAAATTCATGCTTTGGATATTTTTCTTTTAGATAAGCTAATGTGTTAACCGTATAAGAGGGCTTTGGTAAATGAAACTCAATATCTACTGCTTTTAAATGAGCAGATTTCTCGATAGCGAGTTTTACAAGGTATAACCGATCATATTCACTTAATAACTGGTTTTGTGGTTTGAAGGGGTTTTGCGGTGAAACAACAAACCAAACTTGGGCTAAGCCTGTTTCATTTAAAATGTGTTGCGCAATAATCAAATGGCCATTGTGCACAGGGTTAAAAGAGCCGAAATATAATCCGATTTTCATTAACAGATTTAATTACAATTAGTTGTGTATGGTTACAAGAATGCTTTTAGCTTCTTCCAAGCGAAGGCTTAACTGATAACCGGCCACTTTTATACTGATAGGATCCCCAAGTGGCGCCTGCATTTCCATTATCACCTCCTCGCCGGGTACACAACCCATCTCCATCAATTTTAAAAAAAGGTCATCATTTTCAAAAGAATGGATAATGGCTTTTTGTCCTGGCTCTAGTTCTGATAATTTTTTCATACTCAAATGCAAAAGTATTGCTTCCCCAATTGAATTTTCTCCGATTTTTGAGAAGCCATGCACAACAATAGAGTTAATTTTTTTTATCAGTCTGGAACTTTTACGTTTCACCGAAGGAATGATCTGAAAAATTTCCTGATCAGGGTATTCAAAAGCGAGAAAACCAAGTTGGTTAATTTGAACATAATCTTTTGTACAGACAAAGCTTTGTTGAATATTAACCGGCAATTTTTGAAACATGATTATTACACAGATATTGTCACTTTCCTTATTTCCGACAATGAAGATGTTGAGGCTGAAATATATATAAGTATTGACAGGGTGAAGGATAATGCAAAAAAGCTTGGCATTTCTTTTAAACACGAACTTCACAGGGTGATTTTGCATGGCTGCCTTCATCTTGCTGGTTATAACGATAAATCTTCACAACAAATTAAGAAGATACGTGAACGGGAAAATCATTATCTGCGTTTATACTTAGGAATCTAAATTTTGGATGAAGTTATTTTTTATTATTTTATTCTGCATTCTTTTTAGCAGTACCGGTATAACTCAGGGCGTTATTACTTTGCAAGACAAGCCGTTTGTTTATTCCGCTTCAGTTGATTCGGTTATCTGGAAGCAATTAAGCGCCAACCAATCTTTTGCATCACTTTCGGAGCAAGAGAAACAGATGTATTACTGGGCGAATGTATTTCGAAAAACTCCGTATAGATTTTTTTCTACTGTTATAAACGAGTTTCTTCAACAGTTCCCGGAAGCAAATTCAAATGATACAAAAAGCCTTGAGGAAGAGCTGAGAAAGGAAAAATCCTTACCATTTTTAGTTCCAGACAAAGGCTTGATTGATATGAGCCGAAGCCATGCCAAGGATCTTTTCAGGAGAAATGGGGTTATTTCACACAAGTCATCAAGCGGAAAAGATTTTGCCCAACGGATCAAGGAGGCGGGCTTTTATCCTTGTGGGGCCGAAAATATTTATATTGGAACCTGCAACGCTCTTGAAGTCATTATTACTTTGTTAATTGATTATGGTGTTGCTGATAAGGGACACAGAAAAAATCTCCTCAATCCACAATTTGAACGAATGGGAGTGTCGTTTTTACTGCTCAAATCGAACCAGGCCGTAATGGTTCAGGAGTTGTCTTGTCGTTAATGTTCCACAAAACACAGTTTCACCCTGAAACTGTGTTTTGTGGAACATTATCTTTGTAGAAATTAATCATATGCCACGTAAAAGATGGACGGCTCAGGCCGAAATCACATCCTCCCTTTTGAAAATCAGGGAAAAAAGAAAATGGCAAATCGCACTGAGAAGGTATGTGCTGGAAAGAAACCCAAGTGCAGCTTATGCCCCCTTTTTTGGGTTAGATATTGACAACTTCAGAAATTGGATTGAAATCCAATTTGTGGATGGCCTTTCCTGGACAAACTTTGGCGAAAAATGGCAATTTGACCATATTATTCCAGTTACATATTTTGATCTTGCCAGCGATGTTGAGCAGAAACTTTGCTGGAATTTTGTAAATATCAGGGTAGAAATGTTTGATCGGAATAAAAATAGGGGCAACCGCCTGGATCTGCTGGCAGCAAGAGCGTATTTTGAAGAATTGTATCAGAAAACTGCATATCAACCCTGTAATGGTTTATTAGAAAAGCTTCATCAAATAGAGTTAACTGAACTGATAAGCAGTGAAAAACAACAGGCCTTCATTAAAGAAAACAAGACCTATTTAGAGATGATCGCACATTATTCAATTTTTGAATTTGAGCTGCTCAACAGTGGCAGGAATCATGAAGAAGTGTTGAAGGAAATAGCCTTTATCAAAAAACATGATCACTGAGAGCCGTTACAAAATAACTTTGCACACTTATGTTTCCAGAATACGATGTAATAGTGATAGGTGCCGGCCATGCCGGTTGTGAGGCGGCAGCATCTGCCGCCAATATGGGCAGCAAAGTATTGCTGGTAACAATGAATATGCAAACCATTGCTCAAATGAGCTGTAATCCCGCAATGGGCGGAATTGCAAAGGGCCAGATTGTAAGGGAGATAGATGCATTAGGAGGCTATAGCGGCATTGTAAGTGACAAAAGCATGATCCAGTTCCGCATGCTGAACCGATCAAAAGGACCAGCAATGTGGAGCCCCAGAACCCAAAATGACCGTATGTTGTTCGCCACAACTTGGAGAGAAATGCTGGAACAAACCCCTAACGTTGATTTTTACCAGGATATGGTAGGACAATTGTTGGTAAAAGATGGAAGATGTTACGGCGTACTCACTGGTTTGGGTCATGAAATAAAAGCCAAAGCTGTTGTTGTAACAAGCGGCACTTTTTTAAATGGCATAATCCATATTGGAGAGAAGCAGTTAGGAGGAGGGCGTATTTCCGAAAAAGCGGCTACCGGAATAACTGAGCAATTGGTTGAGTTGGGTTTTGAAAGCGATCGCCTGAAAACAGGAACGCCGCCAAGAGTTGATGGAAGAAGCCTTGATTATTCAAAAATGGATGAACAAAAAGGTGACGAGGAAATTATCGGCTTTTCTTATTTGGATATTCCAATCATTAAACCAGAGCAACAAAAAAGTTGCTTTATTACCTATACAAATACAGATGTACACAATGTTTTAAAAACTGGCTTTGACAGAAGCCCTATGTACCAAGGCCGCATTCAAGGGGTTGGACCAAGATATTGCCCCAGCATTGAAGACAAGATCAACCGTTTTGCTGAAAGGGACCGGCATCAATTATTTGTTGAACCCGAAGGATGGAATACGGTTGAAATTTATGTAAACGGGTTTTCTACCTCGTTGCCAGAGTCGGTTCAATACGAAGCACTTCGTATTGTGCCCGGGTTTGAAAAATGCCGTATGTTCCGCCCGGGATATGCTATTGAATATGATTTTTTTCCACCAACACAGTTAACCTATTCATTAGAAACCAAACAGATTCAGAATTTGTTTTTTGCCGGACAGATCAACGGCACAACCGGTTACGAAGAAGCTGCCTGCCAGGGCTTGATGGCGGGAATCAATGCTCACCTTAAAGCAACTGAACAAGCCCCATTCATTTTAAAAAGAAGCGATGCATATATCGGCGTATTGATTGATGACCTTATCAGCAAAGGAACCGATGAACCCTACCGCATGTTTACCAGCCGTGCAGAATACAGAACTTTGTTACGTCAGGATAATGCCGATCTGCGCCTCACTGAAAAGAGCTATAAAATAGGATTAGCTTCACAAGAGCGGATGGAAAAAACAAGAAACAAACTGGAAGCAGTTGAAAAGATCAAAAAAATTCTTTCTGAAATTTCATTTGCACCCGAAGAGATTAATTCGTTTTTAGTTGCCAACAACAGTGCGCCACTCACACAAAAACAAAAAGCTGTTCAAATCTTATTACGTCCCGGCATTCAATTAAAAGATTTGATTGAGGCATCACCGGCGCTGCAAAAACTAACGGTGACGAATAGCCGAGATATTCTGGAGCAGGCAGAAATACAGGTGAAGTACGATGTGTATATTGAAAAAGAAAAAGATCTTGTTCAACGCATGAGCCAGCTTGAAAATTTAGAAATACCATCCTCGTTTGATTACAATAAAATTTCTTCTTTGAGCAATGAAGCCTTGCAGAAGTTCAATAAAATAAAACCTACAACATTGGGACAGGCTTCCCGCATCTCCGGTGTAAACCCAAGCGATGTGCAGATTCTTATGGTGTATATGGGAAGATAGAAAACCCGGTTCATTCAGTTTCATTTCTTTTAGTACATACACGGGCTTTAAAAAGTTTCCTGTTTCCGTTTTCATTTATTACCTTACTTAGCACAATCCCCTTCCCGCTTAATCTGGTTCCAATTTTTTCTGCCTTTTGATTACCGGTTCATCATTTTTTTTAAACACAAAACCAACTTGCATGAAAAAGTTTTTTCTATGTTTATGCTTTGCAGCAATGCTGCTCTCCTGTAACAACGAGGCAGATAAAACAACCACAACTCCGGCAGCAGCCGACAAATCAACCGTTACCCTGCCTTACACGGCCTCTTACTCCAGCAGTTGGAGTACCGAGGTATCAGATGCCGATCTGAAAACAGTGCTGATGACTTACAAAGACTGGTCCGATGCCAATATGAGCGGATTGGGAAATGCATTGGGAGATACAGTAACTGTTGACATGTCAAACGGAGATCATTTGGTAAAATCAAATGCTGATCTTGTGAAAATGTGGACGACTTTTCGTGACAGCCTGAGCACCGTAACCATTGATATGCAGGGTTGGCAAAAAATGTATGCCACCGATAAAAAAGAAGGCTATATCATAACCTGGTACAAAGAAATTGACACCTATAAAACAGGGAAAGTAGATTCGGCTTATTACCATGATATTAACCAGTTGAAAAACGGAAAAATTATCTGGTACGCCCAATATAAAAGACCAGCGAAATAACAGCACAATTAGATTGTGATTTATTGCCCCCGCAGTATTGCGGGGGCTTTTTTGTTGTCATCCTTGTAAAGTAAAAGATGAATTAACTTTATATTATGGCCGATGTGCATAACAGTGAGCAGCGTCGTTTCAACATGCAGCAGGTAAAGGCAAAGGATACAAAGCCCGAACTGCTGGTACGGAAATTTTTATTTGCCAATGGGTTTCGTTACAGATTGCACGGCCTCACCCCCGGCCCCTCTCCTTTTGGAGAGGGGAGAAAGAAACTTCCCGGGAAACCTGACATTATTTTACCCAAATACAAAACCGTAATCTTCATCAACGGTTGCTTTTGGCATGGCCACACAAACTGTAAATACTTTACCATTCCCAAAACAAGAACAAAGTGGTGGACTAATAAAATAAACAGCAACAAAGCCAATGATGCAAAAGCGGTAAGGGCTTTAAAAAAAGATGGATGGAAAGTAATTACTGTTTGGGAATGCAAGCTGAAACCCGCTAAAGTTGAAAAGACACTTGCACGGTTATTAAATGCGATTGGATAACATAACAAGGAACAGATCTGTTTTTTGTTGGTTCTGGAATAAACCGCCATTATCTCCCCTCTGCAAGAAGTGAGTGATGAATTTTTTCAAGTTCTTCTTTAAATGAAGGAAGCTCGTTGCTGATCACATTCCACACCAAGGGAAGATCAGTGCCAAAATATTCATGAATTAACCGGTTACGCATTCCTTTAATCAGTGTCCAGGGAATTTGTGTTTCTTTTTCTCTCACATCGGCTGGTAAATGTGAAACAGCTTCTCCAATCACCTGTATATTATAAAGACAGGCTTCGGTTGCCATAAAATTTTCAGAAAAAGTATCAAAGGAAAGATCAGCCGTGTAAAGTTGTATATGCCCTATGCAAAGAAGAATATCTTTCAGTATAACCGAAGGTTTACGCTCAGGCATACACAATATCTTTTTCTACTGATTGTAAATATTCCTGCTTAATGGAACGCCTGGGCACCACATCGGTTTTAATACCAAAGAAACTTTCTATTTCATCGGCCATGGCAATAAAATTTAAACCCATGGGCCCGGTTATTTCAACAGCAATATCTATATCACTTGCTGCAGTAGCCTCCCCCCTTGCATAAGAGCCAAAAACACCAAACCTTGAAACGGGATATTTCCGTTTCAGTTCGGGCTGATGCTGCCGCAGGATGTTGAGTATTTGCTGTAAAGTGTACACAGGTACAAAGTAACAGATTTTTTTACGGAATTCTTATTGCTTCAATCTGAAGACTAACACATGCGGCGGGTCGTGTGCCAGTTGGCGTATGGATCAACGGCAAAAACGAAAAAAACACAATACGAATGTGACTTAAAGGCAAATGTACTTTAGGCAACACGAGATAGTATTGTCTTAAACTCCACAGGTATTTAGCACAAATAAAAACTGTGTCCTAAAACATACCGCTTTATCGTACACATCAAAATAAGTTTGAACAATGAATAGCATCGAAATTAAACCGCTTGAATTTTTTTTAATGAATAACCAGCCGTTTACTTGTCCTTATTGCGGAACAAGAAGTAAAACGCTTGCCGACTTTTATCATACAAATTCAAATAGGCTTGTACAACAATGTTTAAATATTGTTTGCGGATTTATTTGTTACGAGGAAGAGGATGAATATTACCTTAAATTGTGGAAAGCAAAATAACTACTTATGAAAGAAGGGCAAAAGCTATGGACAAGAGACGAGTTGATTCTTGCAATTAATCTTTATTGTAAAATGCCTTTTGGAAAGATGCATGGCCGCAATCCTGATATTATTGAGTTTGCTAAGTTAATTGGAAGAACACCCGCATCTATTGCTTTAAAGCTTGGAAACTTTGCAAGCTTTGATCCAACATTAAAAGAAAGGGGAATTAAAGGAGCGTCTAATGCAAGTAAGCTTGATAAAAAAATATGGGATGAGTTTTACAATAATTGGGATGCTGCTTTAATTGCAAGTGAACAATTGCTTGCTAATGCAAAGCATACTACAATAGAACGATTGAATAAGGTTGAAGTAGCAGACTTGCCAAAAGAAGGAAAAGAAAAAGAACGTTTAGTTAAGACAAGAGTAAATCAGTCAATTTTCAGAACAGTAGTGCTTGCTACTTACAATAACTCATGTTGTATTACAGGAATTAATAATCAGGAACTTTTAATAGCCAGCCATATTGTACCATGGAGTAAAGATGAAAAGAACAGATTGAATCCCATGAACGGCCTTTGTTTAAATGCTTTGCATGATAAAGCGTTTGATAGTGGATTAATTACCATTGCTGCAGATGATTATACAATCAAAGTTTCATCAAAGCTTAAAAAGAAAAATGTACCAGAAAGTATTGAACAAAATTTTTTGAAATTAGAAGGTAAAAGTATTCATTTACCTGATAAATTTTTGCCAGCAAAGGAGTTGTTGAAAATTCACAATGATTATTTCAAAACGTAAATATTATTAAAGATAGTTTTTGCTGCCATAAAAACAGAAAGATGAACCGAGCGTGGCAACAACCGTCGCCAAGAATTCCCCCGGCCGGTAACATCAACTTCTTTCTTACATTCATTTTTCAATTCTGTTGTTACATGCAAAAAATATTCATCATTGGCGGTACTACGTTTGATCATATAGTAAACAAAACCTCCGGGGTTTTTATAACCGGCTTGAAAAAAATAATACAACCGAACTAAAACCCCGGAGGTTTATCAAAACAATACTGATTACTTTTTTTGTTTGCGTTGGTATTGCAACAGAAAATCGGCTTTCCCATCTTTATTAAAACGCCATGTTTCCTGGAAGGAGGTAGTATCCTTAACGCCTTTGCTGTTGGTGTTATATTCGGTTGCCCAAATGAGTGCCCAGCTTTCTTTTTTATCGGTACTGTAAAGGGGCGTATAAGCATTAACGGAATCAACCACGGAAGTATAACCGGCTCTTATCGTTTTCCATAAAGCAATCAGGCTGTCTTTTTTACCTATGAAAATGTTACCGTCTGCAAAAAAAGCGGTTACACTGTCTGCAAAGAAATCGCTCAATCCATCCATCTTATTGGCTTCCCAGTTTTTCCAACTGTTGAGCACGGCTTTATCAGCAAGGCTCATGTCTCCCATTTCAAAGGAGGAGGAATAGGTAGTGGGGTATATTCCGGCCACGACCGTTTTAGCTTCGGTTGTTTTGGTTTCGTCTTTTATGTCGGTTGCGTTTTGACACGCAACTGCAAAAAGGACAACTGCTGTAAGCAGGGCAAACTGTTTCATTGTTTGAGTTTTTTAATAAAGTGAATAAATAAAGTAGAGGGGATTAATTACAACAGGTGGCTTTAGCTTGAGGGATGAAAGGAAGAGTCACCGCTGTTTATGAAAAGTAAGATATACTTATTTTAACAGGAAGTGAAATGATTTGGGGAGATTCAACACAGAGTTTTGGAGTTAAGGAGTTACACGGATGGATTAAGAGTAGTTGATCGTTGGACCAATGAAGAAAATTGTTTGCCACGGATTACACGGATTTGCACGAATGAAGATTGCTGATTGAATACCAAAGTTTAACACAGAGGTTTTGGAGTTATACTAACTTGCTTTAATAATTCCGAATTTAAAATTTAATAAAGAATTCATATCGTTTATCCTGTCATTAAAGTTTTGGAAAAATATTTCCACCGCATTTTCAAAGCAGGTATAGCTGGCATAGTATTTATTTTTTATTACTTTCTTTTTAAAGTAACGCCATAGTCGTTCTATCAGA
>CAMTVU010000089.1:0-12874 GCA_947085245.1 uncultured Chitinophagaceae bacterium
TGACAATGAACATACAAGCGTTTCCTTTTCAAACACAGGATTGGTTGGCAGTTACTAAAACAGAACATACAGGTGAAACCGGCATTGCTTACTGGCAAACGTTGTATGTAAATGATATACGGGTAAGAAAAGTTGAATATACTCCCGGTTACAAAGCCGATCATTGGTGCAGCAAGGGGCATATTATTCTTTGCCTTGAAGGAGAAATAAATACAGAATTGCAGGATGGCCGTGTTGTAAAACTTACAGCCGGTATGACTTATTTTGTTGGGGATAATTGCGAAGCTCATAGAACATCAACACAAACCGGATGCAAACTTTTCATTGTTGATTAATGAATATTCTTCTCTAATCCTGCCGTTACTTCTTCAAGATGGTCCATTTTATGAACAGCATCTTTCTTTTTATAAATGCGATAGACTTGAAATAAAGCTGTGAGTAAAAAGATACCGCCAATGATCCAGTTAAGTAAATGCTGGCTTGCATTCAAACGATCAACAATCAATCTGCCCCCAAAAATAAAAACACAGTTACCGGCAAAAGTGCCAAGCGCAATTCCAACAGTATATGAATTGTAATTCCAAATACCGGGTTTAAGAATATTTTTTGTAAACAACACAGTACTCCAGCCAAACCAAAATGGAATTTGAACGGGGTTGATCAAACTCATGATAAATCCAAGCAGGCCCCGATGCATGGTATTGGAAAGAATTATATTTTTGTCGCCGCTTGGGTGTGCAGCTGCCCAAAAACTGGATGCCGCCAATGCTAAAACAATGGCTACTGTTATCCATTCCAAAGCTTTGAGAATTTTTGTCTGCTTACGCACCCAATCCATTGCCACCAATGAAAGACGAACGTAAATAATTTCAGCGGTAAGTGACCCTGCTGAGAACCAGAGTGCAGGTGAAATACCATCAGTAATACCAATTTGCATGGCTGCAATATTGAGTGTTCCCAAAGGCAGCGATCCCAAAAAACTGATGATGAAGCCCCACATTAAGATTTTAAGTACCTGCGGCATAAAACAAATATAAAGTCTTGCCGCAAAAAAGAAAGATTATAATTTTTTGGCAATTGCATCCAATTCTTTTACCAGAAGGTTGTTACGCCTGAACATTTCCTGCCCTTCTTTAAAACTCATGTACGAATGCCCTTTTGCATAATTCTGTTTGCTGATGTTAAACATGATCTTCCAATGCCTCACAATTTCTTTCCAGGCAAAAAAGATGGAATGGGAAGGATCGTAAATATGTGTGGGATCGCTTCCGGCGCCGTTCAGTTCAATGATGTGAAAGTTATTACCGCTTTTTATATCCTCCCAGTTGTTGTACATAATATCCAGGCGGCCATAATAAAATCCGGGTATTTGTTTGCAAACCTTATCTATATTTTTAACCAGGGCCTCATCAGCTTTGTGTGTCCAATCCAAAAACTTTGAACCTCTTGCATGATTGCCATAAGGTGCAAGAATCATTTCTTCTCCTTTTAGCAAAACTGTTTGCAGCCCGGCTCCATGTATTTGCTGCAGTGCATTCATCTGTAAAATATAACGTGGCTGTTCGCAAATAAGCTGATATAAAGTTGAATTGCCATCGCCTGTTACTTTCATGGGTTCTTTTGCAACAATACCGGTAATGGTTCCCTGTTCAGCATCGGGATAGCGATGATAAAAAATTCCCACTTCCTGCTGATAAGGCGATAATTGCTGCACCAAATAATCAACTGTACAAACAGATGCATACTGCTTCAACTCCTCTGCATTCATAATCTTCTTCACAGCTTTGCCCTGCATACCAATAGTTGGCTTGGCAATCAACGGATAAGAAAATTGCCGTGTTTGAATTTCCGTTTCAATTGTTTCAAAAAGCGTTCCTGTTTTTACAAAAAAGAAAGCAGGATAATATTGTGCCGGGATGAGCGGATAAATATCCTGTTTCATCTCCATTAAAAAACCCCCGTTGGTAATAGTTGGGTTGGAAGCGCTGAAAAAATATTTACCACCCGTTCTTATACAGAGCCAGGCAAAAACAGGATAGAGAATTCCATAAATCGTATTGAAACTCCAGTACTCCCAGTGAAACAAACGGATAAAAAACGGATGATGGGTAAACAGTTTATGCAGTTTCATGAAGAGTGGTTACGGAACTTGTGTGCCTGGTTTCCTTAACAAACACATCTTTGGAAAGCAGATCAACATAATGCAGTTTTGATATTTTGTTTTGCTGATGCAGCAAAGTTATACTTACAGTAAACAATTCATTATTCCTGTTCATCAGCACATCGTTGGTTTCATCACCATCGCCTGCAAAACGGTGGAAATTAAGAATTTTGTTTTCATTCAATTCTTCATGGTTGCTGATGAATGCGCTAAACCACTCTTTTCTTTTTTTAATAACTTCATTTGAATACAGTGTAACAGATGACCAGATATGCGATTGCTGCGGATCTATTTCGTTCACTGACTTTTCATTTCCATCCCACCTTGTTTCAAACAATTGCTGTTGCTGTCGGAGGACCATTGTGAATGGTTCAATTTTATGCAGGTGAATTTGTTCAAATGCAGTGAGTGGATGCGGATGATCAAATACATCCAAAAAAATCAATCCCCTGCTTTTACGGTATGGCGGAACATATTGATGATTAACAAAGCCACCATTTAACAATACCATTGCATTGCCATTTTCATGCAGGGCCATCCATGTTCCGCCGGCATTACCATCTTTTGGAAATAACAATTTGCCCGATGCAAACCTGTGCCATTGCGGTTGATGGGCTGCAAGCCGTGTTTTCTTTTCATCCCTGTTAGAGGTAAGAAAAAAAGAAGCCCCTGCCGGTATATATGTTACTGTGCACATTGCTTACGATAATGAATGGTGGAGTATGCCACACCAAAGTTTTCTGAAACATTTTCTGCTGAAAATTCTTTTAAACCAACCCTGATCAATGCCATGTGATGAACTGTGTGCTCCAGGTTATACATCAGCTCACGGTAATAATTGGTTGACAGGCTGAGTGCTGATGAACCGGCATCGCCATAAATTGCTTCCAGCTTCATTTCTTTATTTGTACGGTCAAGTGTGGAAAATATATCAACAAGCAACCTTTTGGCAAGTTCTTTATCTGTTTCAATGGCAGTATCCCTTTTCCGCTTATCATAACATACAACTCCTTTTTCATAACCCTTTATTAAGCACTGGTACAGTTCAATGATATGACGTACATGCTGGCCAATGGTTGATCCTGACAGATTTTTTGACACTGAAGTATATTGTTGAGCAGTAAGCTCATTCAATGCATCCGTCAGTTGTACAAAAGAATCTTTAATTGCTTTGAATAATTCCATAAATGTTACGTTGATTAAAATTAATTTTTTCTTGCCAAAACATCGAGTATAACTTTCAATTCATTTGAAATGGTGTTTTTTCCACCAATATTAAAATCCCTTCGTTTCATTCTAAACTCACCTTTAAACCTGTATGCACCTGCTTCCGCAACGGCCGTAAATGGAAAAACAATATCCAGAGTGGTATCCTTGATGGTAAGTTTTCCAAAAAATACGAAATAACCCGGAGTGGTGGACTTAGCAATTTTTGTTGATACAAGTCTTATTTGAGAATACTTGGTAACATTAAAATAATTCTCACCTTTTAAATGCCTGTCTCTTGTGCCGTTCTCAGTATGAATGCTGTTTGAATTGATTGTTACATTAAAAGAAGAAGCTGACAGATTTTTTTCATCAAAAATAATTGTTCCCTGCAGGCCTTTAAAAGTTCCCTCAACATCAAACCCCAGGTTACTGATTAAAAATTTAACAGCGGAACCGTTATCACCGGCTGTAAAATTCTGTGCTTTCGCTGCAAGAAGTATAAACTGAAATACAAACAGAAAATATTTACTCATAAATTATTTTAATTCGGCCGATCCAAATAATACACTGAACTGCTGACACCAGATCAATACAAATTTAAACTGTGCAAAATCGGGCATGCCGCTGATATCGTAAACCTGTTGACCACTTGTAGATTTTAATGCCCCAAGGCTGATAAAATTACCTGCCTGAGTTGTTGTAGCTATATATACTTTCAAATCAGGGCCTCCGTTGCTGCTGAATCCTTTCAATACCAGCTTTTTTTGATTATTATCATTGATGATCTCTGCAGTTCCGCTAACCGTATAACTCATATTGCCACTGAAATTTCCTCTCAGTAATACAGTTGCATTTGGATTTACCTGATCATTGACTACTGCTGTGCTTGTATTTTTTTTCTTACATGCTGAAAGAAAAATAACAAACAAAATAAATACGGCTGAATATTTCATATATATTATTTTAGTTGGTAACGAATCCCTACTGAAAAAGCAGACACTTTATTTCTGAACCGGTCATTGGGTTCAGGCACCTGTTGCACATTGGTTGAAGTTGTATATTCAGTAAAAAGAAACTGAAAGCCCGATTTTATACTCCATTGATTATTGATTTGGTAAGCTGCAAAAAATTCTGAGTTAAGTGTACCCTTGTCATTATCACTAACGAGCAGTAAATTAAATGCAGTAGGTTTTGCCGAAGTATTTACAACCGTTGTACCGTTAACATAGCGCCCGTTTTTATTACCGCCAAAGGAAAAACCAATCGCATCAATATTAAACCCTGCATAAATTCTTTTGCTGATATGATAACCAAGGTTTATTTCCAGGTTTAATGCATTGGTTTGTGATGATGGCAGTAACAGTGAATCAATGTTTTCATTGATGCTTTCAATAAAAAAAACTGCCGGGCCTGTTTTTCCTGATGTAATCCGTGCAGGTGCAGTTGCAAAGTAGTGATTACTCCCAAAGTAAGAAGTGAATCTTGCACCGGCACCCGCTTCAAATTTCTTTTTCTTTCCCAGCTTCCAATTATAGATATAAGAAAACGCAACCGATCCCTGGGCATTACCGATTGACCCTGAAAGATCGAGCAGTTGCGTATTCTTTGTGTTTCCATTTTGGGCAGCGGCATACATCATGCAGCTGAATAAACAGGCTATTGTAAATACTATTTTCATTTTCATAAATGTTTACTTGCTATAAATTTTGAAATGATTTGTTTGATTTGAGCCTGATGCAAAAACAGCAATATGGTGCAGCATACAAATACAATCACAGCATACATGAACAATAAACCGCCATCGCCTTTTACTTCAATCCCAAGTTTGGTTACATGAAAAAACAAAGCCCCGCTCATTAAGCCTGTTCCCAATAAAGCTCCGGCTGCCGTGGTACGTGGCCATAACAAAAGGATGGACGCAATAAGTTCAAATACTCCTGTCCCTATTCTTCCCCATGGCTCCATGCCCAAAGTGCTGAAAAGATAAACTGACTCTTCGCTTCCGGTAAACTTGAAGAATAATGTTTGCAGCATTATAATGGCAGCCGTTAAACGAAGCATCCACAAAAAAACAGTTTTGATATTCATACTATAATATAAAATGATTAATAAATTTTGAGCCAATTTTCACCTGCTCTTGCTTTCAGATTGGGTTCATCCTTATTCCATGTTTTCAAAGTATTATTGAACAGCTTATTGTAAAAGAGGTAGAGCTTACCATTTACAATCTTAAAAGTTTCAGGATCAATTTCAACCTTCTCCCCTGTTGCACCCATTGCATAAGCACACCAGCCTCCGTACTGAGGTTCATACTTTGACGGGTTCTTTTTAAATTCTTCTTTATTAGCTGCATTTGCAAACCGGTATTTAACGCCCTGATAATAAACAGTATTGATTGCAGATCCCTTTACAGCTTTTTGAGCAACAAAATAAGAAACCACATCATAGCCCTGAACAGCTACTCCATTTTGAAGATTGAAACCGCTTTGTCTTTTTTGATCCTGCGCAAAAGCGCCTGCAGCAAATAGTATTGTTATGCCAATGAATACAATCCCTTTCATTTACTTTATTTTAAACAAAGCTATATGCAGGGAAAAATTTGCTTTGTCGGCTAACCGACAGCCAAACGCTTTTACTTGGTTTTAACACAATAATATAAAATGACGCTCCTTTTTTTATGCTCACTGTTTCAATACTGATTTCCCCAACTCCACCAACTCATCTGCATTATGATATCCCTCTGTACGAAAAATAACATCTCCATTACCATTAATAAATAATAAAGAAGGGAATGCCCTTACTTTATATTTTTCTGCTATTTCAATTCCTTCGCCCCGTTCAGCATCAAAAGCAATATTGATGAAATTACTGTTATAATAACTCCCTGCCTTGCTGCCTGAAAATGTATTTTTTTTCATTTTTTTACATGGACCACACCAACTTGCATACACATCCAGAAAAATAATTTTGTTCTCTTTTTTAGCTAATGCCATGGCTTCCTGCCAGTTCCCTTTATGAAATTGAATACCGCCTTCAATATCTTTTGAAAAGTCAACACCTGCAAACCGAAAGGCCATAAATATTACTATCGCTATTCCTGAACTTACATACAATATACTTTTCATTACCTGGCTTTTTTTGTTTTATGTTATAAAAATGAATATGAGAAAACTGCTGTAAAAATTACTTATTCAGCTCCATGTGAATATTTATATCCACTTCATCGCCAACTATCATTGTTGCGGCCCAGCTGCCTGTTCCAACTCCATATTCAGTACGATTGATTTTAGTTTGCAATGCAAGTCCCAATATGATTTTTCCTTTCATCATCGGGTGCTCCATCTCCCCTGTAATTTTAAAAGGCAGCGAAATATCTTTTGTAGTATTGCGGATAGTGAGTTTACCATAAACAACATACTCCTTATCAGATTTTTTTTCAAACCTTGTTGAAATAAAACTCATATCCGGATAATTCTTTGTATCAAAAAAGGCATCTGATTGTAAATGTTTATCCCGTTTAGAATCTTCTGTATTTACACTTGAAACAGGAATGGTAAAACTCACCTTACTTTCCTGCAAGTTGGCAGGGTTAAAATTAAACGAACCATCAAATTTTGTAAACTTGCCGGTAACTGCTGAAAAGAAATGATTGATGGAAAAATTTACGGATGTATGTGATTTGTCCAATTTCCATGTTGTTTGAGCATTGGCTACCCTCATAAACATTAAAGCCAAAATAAATATTAGACTGATTTTTTTACTTACTGAACCCATTTTGTACAAAAGTTTAAATTGTTAAGAATAAACCTTTATACCAAAAGATTAAATAAATCACCCGGGGAAATTGTTTTTTTATAAATTTTCCCTGTCTTGCTCCTTTACTCTTCGTATTTGTTCAATACACTTGTGTTTCTGATTTTGAGCATTGTGTTTGGTGGAGTAGCCATATTCTGTCTGAATTTGCTCAATAGGTTTCTTTTTGAAGAACATATCATGCAACAACCTGTTACAATGTCCGGTAATAAGGGTCATGTATGTTTGCAGTTTATCCCAATATGTTTTTTCCTTCTCAATGGAATAATTAATCTCCTCGAAAAAACGATTGTCATGCATTTCTGTAAACTCGGTTACACGGTAAGTATGCCGCAATTTTTTCAGCCATAAATGTTTTGAAATGGCCATAATATAGGTTTTCAGTGACGCTGTTAATTGAAAATTGTCCTGCCTTAGTTTTTCAACAAGTACAAGCATTGCTTCCTGAAAAATATCCTGGGCATCCTCCGCAGATCCGTTATTCCGTACTATATAATGATTCACAAGGCCGAAGTAATTTTTATACAAATCGCCAAATGCGCTGTTACTTTCACTTTTTAAATCATTTATTATTGCTTTACTTATTTGCATATTTGGTTATTAAAAAGCACATTCTTTATTCTAAAATCAACATTAAGCCGTACAAAATATCCACCTTGTCGGCTAACCGACAGCTAAACTATTTTGCAGCCTTTTAACAGAAGGAACTTTTATGGTTTGTCTTGATACAGCTACAAGCCCGGCTGCTTCCAATTCGTTGAGCATGGTGGTAACTGTTTGCCTGCTGCTTCCAATCAAATGAGCAATGTCTTCATGCGTAAGAAAATTCTCAATGCTGTATTTATCTCCATCTTCACTTTCGCCTTCTTCTTTAGCAAGCAGGATAAGAAAATTAATTACTCTTGTTTTTACATCTTTATGTAAAAGATTTACCAACCGGTTTTCTAATTTCCGGAGTTTTTGTCCCACCTGCTTGCTGAAATGAAAGGCTATTTCCGGTTTTTTCCTCAGCAGTTTTTCAAAATCTTCAATGTTGAAAGCGCAGAGCGATACATCGCTTTTATAGGCCCGTGCAAATTCTCCGTTTAAATTATTACGCTCTAATGAAAACTGACCGAATACTTCGCCTTCCCTGATGATTTCTTTCACCACTTCCTTTCCGCTGTTATCAATATAACCGATTTTAATAACGCCGCCTTTGAGAAAATATAATTTATTGTGATACGCTGATTCGAAATAAACATATTCCCCTTTTGCTGCATCCATAAAATGATGCACAAGATTCAGCTCTTCATATTCTTCATCAGAAAGGTGAGAGAACAGATCGTAATTGCGGATAAGAAGAAATTTTTGATCAGTACCCATACTATGAAATTAGTCATATTCCTGAAGCAATTTAAAATGCCTTTGCGATTGTTTCAGAAAACGGTAGCCTTTTTGAAAGCTCCAGTATGGAAAACCATTGAGGTGATTGTATTTACTGATCTCATACAACGCTTTCCAGTGTTTCAGGATTTCAGTGTAAGCATCCATCAACTTCATATTACAATCGTAGATATGATTTGGTTCGGCGCCACAGCCATTGTATTCAAGTATCATAAAATTCTTACCTGCTTTCAGGTCCTCAATGCTGGTGGTTTTAATGTCGTACCGGCCATAGTAAAAATGTTTGGAGTAATGGCTCAGTTCATCAAACACCATGTGCAGGTCTTCATCAATTTCATTATGCAGATTGGTAAAATGAGCTCCCCGGTTATGGTTGCCTGCATAAGACAAATAAAAAATATGATCTTTTTCAATTACTCTGTCAAAACGGTGGCCATGCCTGTGTTGCATTTCTTCTATCCGATGTTTGGCCCGTGGATGATGTTCTACCAGTTCTTTCAACGTTAATTCTCCATCGCCAATTACATGCAAAAGTTCTTTATGAATAAACCCGCTGACGATTCCTTTTTGCTGAGCCGGGTGTCTGTAATAAAACACACTTACTTCAACGGGCTGCTCAATCAAATCCTGAACAATATATTCAACCGGGATCCGCTCATGATATTTGTGCAACTGATCTTCATTATCTATCTTTCTGAACAGAATTCCTTTCATACCAACATCGGGTTTTACAATAAAGGGATAGCGAAATCCTGCCTCAGCAAGTTTCTGTTTTACTTCTTCAAAAGAAAGATCATGCATAATATAGATGGTACGTGGTATTGAATGCGCCGGCAACTGATCATACATTTCTTTTTTGCCTTCGCCTTCAAAACCGCCAAAGGCAATAGTTGGGTTTGATGGAGTAAAAAACCAAACTGCCCTGCTGCGGATCATATACCAAACCCATACAAAGCTGATGGGGAAATAGATTACAGCAAAGGGCCACAGTTCCCAATTTGATAATCGTTCAAAAATTTTTTTCAGCATAAAGGTCAAAGATAACAGGCCCTGTTAATATATGAACATGGGGTGATTGTATTTAAATACTTTTGCCATAGTTTTGAAACAAATTCATTTGCATGCATGTACCATCAATGGCTGAAATGATGGCCAATAATGAAACACCTGAAGTTTTATTCTGGGTTGGCTGTGCCGGCAGTTATGATCAACGGGCGCAAAAAATAACCAAAGCCTTTGCAACAATACTGGATAAGGTTGGAATTAAATTTGCCATCCTTGGTAAAGAAGAAATGTGTACCGGTGATCCTGCACGCCGTGCCGGTAATGAATTTCTCTTTCAGATGATGGCTTATAATAATATACAGTTGCTGAATGGTTATAGCATCAAAAAAATTGTCACCACTTGTCCGCATTGTTTCAATACTTTAAAAAATGAGTATCCTGCATTGGGCGGTACTTATGAAGTCATCCATCACACCACTTTATTACAACAACTCATTGATGAAGGAAAATTGAAACTAAAAGAAGGTGGTTCCTTTAAAGGAAAGAAAATTACCTATCACGACAGTTGTTATTTAGGCCGTGCCAACAACATTTATGAAGCGCCGAGAAAAATTCTGGAAGCTTTGGATGCAGAACTGGTTGAAATGAAACGCTGCCGCACCAATGGTCTTTGCTGCGGTGCCGGTGGTGCACAAATGTTTAAAGAAGAAGAAAAAGGAACTACCCGTGTAAACTGGAACCGAACCAATGAAGCCATTGAAACCGGTGCATCCATTGTAGCTTCTGCCTGTCCATTCTGCAATACAATGATAACTGATGGTGTAAAGGTGGCCGAAAAAGAAGAACAGGTGAAGGTGATGGATATTGCTGAGCTGATAGCAGCAAGTATGTAAAAACAATGTATAAATTTTAGCAGTTAAATTCATCCAGAATGAAACGCCTGATCAAAACATTCAACTGGAAAAACTTTTTGCAGCGGACTGTGCTTTTTTTTCTTGTTTTCCTTGTCATCCGTTTTTTGGTTGATTGGGTGGAGGCTGATATTTCACTCAACCGTATCATCCATCAAAGCCTTGTCCGCTATCTCATCTTTGCTATGATACTTGGCCTGCTCGATTCAGATACCTGGTTCCGGAAAAAAGAGGGTGACCTAAAAAAAGAGGAGCCCATTCAATTTGCAAATTTCCGGGCAGCTTTGTTTCATTATGCAGGTGTCGCTTTTTTTATTTCGTTACTTTGCGGCGCCATCCTTATTCTTATTAATATTATCCGTTGGGGTATTGGTGCAATTACAAACAGTGTAAATAATCAGCTTTTCCCCGATTGGAGTAAATACCTGCTGGTAATTGCCGTTATAGGAATTTGTTTTGCCGGTTATGATGCTTTCAGGAATTACAACCGCCTCCGGAAAAAAGAAAATGAAAATAATTAACTCTATTTCAAAAACCTTTCTCTCCTTTACCTTTGCATTATGAATTTTGAATACAAACAGTTGCTCCCTGCTGATTTTGCAGCCGATTCCCGTGTGTGGGTTTACCAGAGCAACCGCTTATTCGGCATGAGTGAAGCATTGCAAATTGAAGATCTGCTCAGCCACTTTACTTCCAACTGGAAAAGTCATGGCACACCGGTAAAAGGATTTGGCAGTTTGTTCTTTGGCCAGTTCATTATTTTGATGGCCGATGAAAATGCTGCCATTGTTGGCGGTTGCAGCACCGACAGCAGTGTACACCTTATTAAAGAAATGGAAGATTTGTGTAAGGTTTCTTTACTCAACAGGCAAAGCCTGGCATTTATTATAAAAGATAAAGTTGAGCTCCTGCCGTTGAATCAATTACAATACGCCATTGATAATAACTTTATTCATGCAGGCAGTTTATACTTCAACAATCTAGTACAAACCAAAGAAGAACTGGAAAACAACTGGTTGATTCCTGTAAAAGAAAGCTGGCTGGCTAATAGAATTGAATTGAACAAAGAAACAATGTGATCATACTTTCCATTCATCCTCCTGGTGCTTAACAGTATTACAGCACATCCTGTTTAATATCCGTTCATATCCCTTTTACAACATTTCAACATTGGTATTTTTTACTTAACATTGGTTGACGCCACTTATCCTTTATTAAATCCATTCCACTCAAAAAACATCAGAGTTTTGTTCTGCGGGTGTAACAAAAATTGTCGTTTCCCGTCAAATATTCACAAGCTCTTTGAAGTGAATATGGAACACAGGATCACCAAACTGTCAATAAGTTTGTAATTTTCAAAAGTTTTTGAAAATTAAGTTGGAAGATCGTTTTTCCTGTTGTAACTTTGCCTCGTCAAAAACCAAAAAGATACCCAAAGCTCCGGTTTGAACAAATTAAACACCGCCTTTGACAGTTTGCTTCGAAACAATCCCTGCTAAACTGCACGTTAACAGGTACCACAGTTAAAACAATAACTGAAACCCAATTGCCCTGATGGCCGGTTAAATTGAAAAAATGACCACTCATCAGGTTATAAAGCCAAACAAGGTATTATGTATTGCAAAGTACCAGTCTTTAAAATACCTTTGTTATACAATCGAAAGAAAAGAACCCCGAAAGGGATAAACTAATAAGAACCTAAACATCGAAATGAGATGACAACAAAAATAACAGTGATAACCGGAACATCCGGAACACATCAACAGAACAGAAGCTTACGCAGCAGATTACTAAGGGTTACCGCCTTTTCACTCTTCTTGATTTCAGCTATGGCTGCCATGTCTTTTACACAAGACGACACAACCAAAAAATCGGAAGAAAAGACCATCACTCAACTTACAACTTCAGCATCTGACAGTTGCTGCATGGTAACTTTTGCAAACGGTGTGCTGCATATAGTAATTACCAATAAAACTCCTTTTACTGCCGACGTACGCATCAACAATATGGATGTTCATTCATGGGTGAACAGTATGATGGCGTATTCTTACAAAAAAATCAATTTAAACTCTATTGGTTTGGCCGATTATAAAATGGATGTAACCTTTACCAGAGTTGAAACTATGAATCACAAAATGGCCGTTGCGTTTAGAAAAAACCTGGATGATGAAATGCTTGCAGCAGATGCAGAGTTGACAGAAGTTTTTAATCAAACTGTTGCAGCCCCTCTTTTCAGCAGGCTTTTAAATGAAGAAACTACCCGGGCAGATTTACTTATGGATAAAATCCTGGGTGATGATGCTGAAAACAGAATGAGGGCTGCACAGTTCAGCAAAGCAATTGGTTTGGAAAAAGAATGTGCTGATGCTGATATGGATTATATGGTGAA
>CAMTVU010000090.1:0-12894 GCA_947085245.1 uncultured Chitinophagaceae bacterium
AGTATTTTGCCATCCTTTTCACTTCGCCTTAATCGCTTTAATTCCGAAACTTCATTTGATGTAAGACTGATTGAGTAAGCCATGGTATATGTTATTGGTTACTCAAAAATACATAATCGGAATTATTTAAGCAAATAAGTAGAAATGTTTCTACTTATTTAAGGAAGCAGGGGAATTATAAATGAGGGATGACCCGATTTCATTTTTATAAAATCAAAAACAAGCAAGTAAAAAAATATCTCCCCTATTCATTACCCGATGGCTTATTGGGAACCGACACGTTTATTGTAGCACCATCGCCCGGTTTACTTTCAATTTCAAAAGTACCACCCATTATTCTTATCCTTTCGTTCATTCCCAGCAATCCCAATGTTCTGTTCTTTTTCATCAGTTCGGGATCAAAACCAATTCCATCATCACTGATGCTTAAAGTAATTGCATCTTCGCCGTTTTCAAGTATTACATTTATATTTTCAGCTTGTGCATGGCGCATTACATTGGTTAATGACTCCTGTAAAATTCTGTATAAACCTGTTGCCGTTTCACCCTTACTATCAGTTGCATTTCCCATTACAGAAAAATGAACAGCTATTCCTGATTTTTTCTGAAACTCCCTAACCTGCCAGTCCATTGCAGCAATAAGGCCAAGATCATCGAGTATACCGGGGCGCAGCTCTGATGAAATACGCCGGATCGTTTTTACTGCATCATCAATAAGACTGAGAATTTCTTTTACCTTATTATCTGTTGTTTCATCTGTTTCAGTTAACTTTTTACTGAGCCAGGATATATTCATTTTCAGAGCAGTAAGTTGCTGGCCCAGTTCATCATGCAATTCATGAGCAACGGCAATCCGTTCCTCTTCTCTTATATTTACAAGATGAGTTGTTAACTTCCTGATTTCTTCATAAGACTGGTTTAACCTTTCTTCTGCTTTTTTACGATCTGTAATATCCTGGAAATAAATTGAAAGCCCATCCGGTGATGGATAAATCAAATTTAAAAACCACCTGTCGTTGGGAGCATAATATTCTTCAACCTGTACAAATTCCTGTTCATTCATTGCTCTGTTATATGTATTGAATAAAGGATGGCCAACCCCACCCGGAAATTCGGTCCAGAAATGTTTTCCAATTAAACTTTCGGGTTTCCTGTTTATCATTTCACCGGCCTTTTTATTAACATAAACAAAACACCAGTTACTGTCTAAAGCAACAAATGCATCGGTTACTCTTTCAAATACATTTGTTAATTCTTCTGTTTTCAATTTAACCTTAAGAGCAAGTTCCTCATTGAACCTGAATAACAGCTGACTTGCTATTTTCCGGTCAGTTATATCCAAATTGGATGAAACAAATCCGGTTAGTTCGTTTTTTACCTTGTACAATGCAGAAGTAGAAGAAAGAATTGTAATTTCTTCACCGGCTGCATTTAAATGTACTGTTTCTCCTTCCCACTTACCCCTGTTTATCATTTCATTACGGGCTTTGTCTTTTGCCTCAGGCAACAACTGCGATTTCACCGCCGCAGAAATATCCATACCATTGGTTTTACCGATTTCAAAACCATACAACAGTTCTGCAGCTTTGTTCCAGCTTTGTATTTTAAATTGTGCATCAGTTGTAATGATAGCTTCCGCTACACTGTCAAGAATTTTTTCAAGGTATCGTGTATTTTTTTCAGCATTTACTTTTTCCCTGCGGTTATGAATATTCAGAAAGACGGCAAGCGTAATTAAAAGCAACAGAATGAGAAATAACAGAATGAGCATCAGGTTGAAATTCTGAATAGCTTTTCTTCGCTGCTCTTCCTTCACCTGCATAAATTTTGTTTCGTAATCCTGAATTTCCCGTACAAGCAAGCGGGTCTTTTTGATAAAGTGAGATGCTTCTTCTGACTTCATAAACGGAATTGCCTGGCTCAATCCTTTTTCACGGCGTATTGCCATAATATTATTGGAATAATTCAGCCGCTTACCAATATAAAACCGTAAAGAATCAACATTTGAAAATTGTACAGAATCATAAGTTGCAACATTGCTGAGCCCGGAAATTTCTTTGTTGATATCTGCTTCAACCTCTTTGAGTAAATTTAAGATACCCTCTTCAGGAGTAACGAGGTAGGTTTTAAAATTGCTTTCATAATAAACAAGTGCTGTTTTTATTTTTTCCGCTTTCAGAATTACATCCTGGGAGAGGCTTACATCTTTATTTGTTGCTTTTACTTTCCCTGAAATATAAAAGGAAAAAAAAGTAACAATTGTTATACATACACTTGCAAGGATAATCCCTGCCAATAATAATTTAGCTGAAGGCGGCCGCATATCAATCATTTTATTTCTTCACAAACCCTGTATTGCGAATCCCTGATTTCAAAAATAAATGTAACCAATTTCTTTATTCAATTAAATGATTAAGATACTAAGTCTCAAATGATTTCCTTTCTGTTGAAACAGGTAATAAATCCGAATTTAAGTGTATATATGTATTATTACCGTGCTTTACCCCAAAATTGATCTGTTTCAAAATTTCTTTATGAATTTTCTTGAAACTGTGCCACTATAAGCTATCTCAAAAGTTGCCATTGCAAACGTAGTGAAGCAATCTATCAGGATTCATACCGAATATAAGATGTAAATAGTCCAATCAGTTTTCTGTCGGCATAATACCATCTAAGATTTCCACGCAGTCCGTTGGACTACTTAGTAAATCAAGATGGTATTAGCTTGCTTCGTGCCTCAGCAATGACGGGCCTTTTCAAATGTTCATTCTGTAAAAAACAACTTTTGTGATTGCTTGTTCGAAAGAAAACCCTGCTTCAGTATGAGTATAAGAAGCGTACTTCTTTTTTCAACTTATGGCTTCAGGCTTTTCCCAGCCCGGTTTATTAAACCGGTAAAGGAGCATTCTTCAATCCGTGTAACAAAAATCACTCAGACATTTTACAGCAGATGTTACCTTTGTATTAAATAAAAACAATGGCAACAATCAAACTCACCACACAGGATTTTAAAGACAAGGTGTTTAATTACGAAACAGAAAAAGACTGGAAATACACAGGCTCCTTACCTGCCCTCATTGATTTTTATGCTGACTGGTGCGGCCCCTGCAAAATGGTTGCGCCGGTGCTGGAAGAATTATCAAAAGAGTATGAAGGAAAAATAGTGATTTATAAAGTTGATACAGAAAAAGAAATGGAATTGTCGGGGGTATTTGGTATTCAGAGCATTCCTACTTTTTTATTTATTCCTGTTGATGGAGACCCGATGATGCAGCCGGGAGCTTTTCCCAAGAAAGTTTTCAAAGAAATAATTGAAGAGCATTTGCTGAAGGCGGTACAGGAAGAACAATAATTACACAATGGTAAGCATGTAACTGTTGATCAACTGAAAACCGGCAGTTCAACAAAAAAGGTACTGCCTTTGTTTTGTTCTGTTTCAAACCAGATGTGGCCTTTCATTTGCTCCACAATGCTTTTACACATGGCAAGTCCCAATCCGGTGCCTGATGTTTTGGTGGTGAAGTTGGGATAGAAAATATTTTCCTGCAGTTCGGGTTTAATTCCTTCACCATTATCCAGCACACGAATCAATACAATATTTCCGTTTCGCCTGTAATTAATTTTCACTATTGCCTTTACTCCTGCCGCTACAGATTCAAGGCCATTTCGGATGAGGTTGGTGAACAACCGGTTGAGCTGTGTTTTATCGGCCATTACAAAAACCACTTCATTGCTTTGTTCAAAAATGATCTGTTCTTCATCCTGCATACTGAACAGGTGTACTACTGATTGAATGGATTCACCAATGTTTACTTTTTCCAAACGTGGATTACCAATGTTGGCAAAGCTGGAGAAATCGGATGCAATGTTGGATAAATAATCAATTTGTTCCACTAATGTTTTGGCTACACTCTGTGAAATATTTTTTGCATCGGGCGAATTGGAATCAACAGCTTTTTGCAAATACTGAATACTCAATTTCATAGGTGTTAACGGGTTTTTGATTTCATGTGCTACCTGCCTTGCCATTTCACGCCAGGCACCTTCCCTTTCGCTGCGTGCAAGAAGGATGGCGCTTTCTTCCAGTTTTTCCACCATCTTATTATATTCCTGCACCAGTTCACCAATTTCATCATTGCGTTGCCACACAATGGCTTCATTGGCTTTACCCAATTTTATTTCTTTCATCTTATCACTGATGATGGAGAATGAATTGGTGATACGGCTTGTAACAAAAAAGGCAATCAATCCTGCAATTAAAAAAATGAATGCATTGAGGTTGATGAGTGTTACCAGAAAGTTGGATATTTCCTGTTTCAATTCATTTTGTGAAGTGAAGTAAGGAATATTTAAATACGCATACGTTTTTCCTGCTTCATCACGAACCGGCACATATATGCTCATGTAAGAACGGGAACCAACTTTTTCATCTTCGATGGTTTGCACCAGGTATTCCCTTGATAATTTGTAATATGCCAGCGGATCTGTTTTGCGGCTCAGCAATCCTTTGTTGTAATAATAAGGTTGCGATGAAAGTTTCAGGTTACCATAAGGATCGTAAATATTTACATCTACACCATGTATTTCAGAAATGCGGTTCACTTTTATCTGCAACTCACCCGCTGTAATATCATCATACAACTTCAGCACATCATCAAAGATGGCATGTTCACTCAGCGCACTCTCCACTTCGCCCTTCATGATCTGTATAGTTCTGCTCAGGCGTTCTTTATTATTCCTGCTGTGCCGGTTAATAAAAAAGAAGATGGTGGATGCACCAATCACCAAAAAAGAAAAGATACTGATGCCAATGATGGTGGTATGCACCTGTGTGCGGAAGGTGAGCTGCAAATGAGCTTTCCAGCCCGATGGCTTAAAACCAAATTGTGTAATAAAACGGGTGAGGCGGTAAACAGCTACCATGAGCAGGAACACACAAAACAAATAAGCAAACAGTGTAATGGTTTCAAGCAATTTATTTTGTGGTTTTGTAATTGCCACAACAAGGTTGGGCGATGCAGCATACCAGAGTTCACTGTACCCGTTTTTATTTTCCCTGTAGTACGAAGGCTGTTCGCTTTGCTGATTGGTTAAATGAATGGGGAAAGGATAATCATTAAAATTGCTGATGAGTTCCCTGTTTTTATAAATGGCATACGCATACGAAGGCATATTCTCCGGCAACAGGTTGAAGGTTTTGGAGAAAAGCTGGGGAGCAAATTTTTCATCGGCATAGCGCTTGGGTCTTGATAAAATAAATACATAGCCCAGTAACCGTTCCGTTTCTGCATTCCTTATTTCTTTCCTGGCTATATAATAAAATTTGTCAAACGATTCTTCATGATACTGCCAATCCCGTACTGATGTTGGTTTACTCTGCAGTTTATAAATAGAATTGATTGTATTGAATGAAGTTGAATCGGTATTGTACAAAGGTTGTTCATCTTCATTAAAAGTGAATATTTGAGATTCAAACTTGTTGAGATATCCGCTGAAGTGCTCGCCAATTAAACTGTCTTTTAAAAACTGGTTGCTGCCGGGTGTTGTAAAGCGGTAAAAATTATCGGTTAAAAAACCACTTCTGAAATTTCCGAATGCAATACTCAGTAAATTTTCTGCTGAGGGATCTGTTTGCAAACTCAGTTTCTCTGCCATGCGTACCCTGTCTTCCCATTCTTTCTTTGCATTTTCGGTTATCAGCAACACGGTTAATGAAAGGGAAAAGAAAAAGAGCCAGAAAATATTTCGCCCGCTTGCGGGCAAAAAACCAAAGTCCATATTACTGCTGCTGAGAAGCAGGGCTACAGGC
Organism: uncultured Chitinophagaceae bacterium; assembly: GCA_947085245.1. Taxonomy (GTDB): domain Bacteria; phylum Bacteroidota; class Bacteroidia; order Chitinophagales; family Chitinophagaceae; genus Lacibacter. Next base: position 5,810 of record CAMTVU010000090.1, read on the forward strand.
AACAACCAAATGAGCAAACTAAGATGAAACACTACAACGCCTGAGCCAAGAATGAAAGTTAAATAAACCAATCCTGTTACAGTGAGTGCAAGAAGTTGAAGGCCCAGCTTATTTTGAGCAAACTTTTTAAAGTGGCTGAACAACCAGTCAATCAATAAAAAATAGTTCAGTGCTAAACAACCAAGTACGCAAAACCCTGCAAAGCTGAAAACAGTTAAACTGAAAAAGCTGGTAACGTTAAATGAAATCTGTGAATCGGCAACAAGGCTGCGTATAATATTTCCAAACAGGATGGTCAATGAAAAAATGAGCACGGCCGTTACAGCAAGCCCGGCTTTTTCATTGATCCTGATAGGCAAAACGGATCCGCTCTTCCCATATCGCCTGATAAACAGCAATACCCATAAAAGCAGAAATGAATTGATGAGCAGATCGCCAAGAGATTTGAGAATATTATTTGACCCGTAAATGGCAGGATCAAATAATTGAAACTGCCGCAGGTTTAACGGAACGGGGAAAAAATAACTAATGATGCGGATCATTAAAATTCCGGCAACTAAAAACAAAATGCCTGTTATAAAAGAACGTTTTATTGCCAGTGCTGCTGCTGCTTTATGAAAAACCAGCAGGAAACAGAACATGGCCAGGAGCCGCAGCACAACAGTGATCAGGTTAAGAGGTTGCGGAATGTTATATTGTTCTTTCAACCAGAATAAAACAGTTCCATCATTACTTTTTACAGCAAGTGGTGTTTGCACAATATCATTGATGGAATAATATTTTTCGATGCCATTGAGATAAGCAAAGCTGTTGCTGAGATCATCAGTGGTAACAAAATAATTCCATTTAACGGGGATCAATGCCATTACCTGGCAATGAATTCCGTTTTTTAATCCGCAGGTTTTTTTATAAACGGTATAATAACCGTTGATGAGTTTTTCAAACCAAACTCCATCGGCCCTTTGCCATAATTCATTGCCGGGTAAAATGGTTTGTGTATTCCAGAAACGTGTTTGAAAACCATCGGCAGCATCGGATGCCACAAAAATGAAATAGTCTTTCTTCAACAGTTGCTCAAACGCATTTTTGCTGTATGTTCCATTATTCAGTTGGCGGAGCAGCGGAGTATCAGCAAGGATCTTTTCAAAATCATTTTCTCTTTTATTGATAGTTTTTTGTAATGCCTTTTTTACCTGGGCAGGTGCTGATGTGTAAGACCAGTAGTATTGAAAGAGATAAGAAAATGTAAGCAGCCATCCTGCCAATATTAGCAGAAACCCATTTTTGTAAAAGAACCGGCGGATGGTTTTAATGTGGTTCAACTGATAAAATTATACCGAAGTGAAGAGTAAAATAGTCCACTGTTTTTCTGTCTGCATAACCTGTCCCGAAAATCGGGATACCATCTAATCCCGAAGTTTCGGGACTCATAGCGCCTTGCGCTATTTCATAAATCAAGATGGTATTATACTTCCCTGTTTTTTGTTTTAATTCGGTTCCAGATGCTGTCCATTTCTTCCAGGCTCATATTGGCTAATTGTTTACCATCACTTACAGCTTCCTGTTCCATTTGTGTAAACCGCTGAATAAACTTGCGGTTGGTACGTTCCAGCGCATGATCTGCATCAATCTGCAAAAACCGTGCATAATTCACCAGCGAAAAAAATACATCGCCCAGTTCTTCTTCCATTTTGTTTCTATCATTTGCCTGTACTACTTCTTTCAGTTCATTTATTTCCTCTTCAATTTTTTCAAATACCTGGTCTTTGTTATCCCATTCAAACCCTACCTGTTTTGCTTTTTCCTGTATGCGTATGGCTTTTACCATGGATGGCAATCCTTTGGGCACACCACTGAGTACAGAAGTTTTTCCTTCTTTCATTTTCAGTTTTTCCCAGTTGCGCTTTACATCTTCTTCATCGTTCACCTGCACATCTCCATATATATGCGGATGACGGGCAATGAGTTTTTCACAAACGCCATTGATCACTTCGGGCAATGTAAATTGCTGTTGCTCTGCTCCTATTTTTGAATAAAAGATGATGTGCAGTAACAAATCGCCCAACTCTTCTTTAATATGCTGCCAGTTATTTTCAGTAATGGCATCGGCCAGTTCATACGTTTCCTCAATGGTTAAAGGCCTGAGTGTTTGGATTGTTTGTTTTTTATCCCACGGGCATTTTTCCCGCAGCTCATCCATGATCTTTACCAACCGCAAAAAAGAGTCTTGTACTTTTTGTTCATTCATTTGCTAAAAATAGAAAATCGGGGTCAACTTTGACAAAGTTTTGAACTTTGGCAAAGTTTTTTAGCTGAATGAAATGCCCACAAACGAAATTCGCCTCACAATTGTGGCAATTATCTTATGGGCATCTGCCCGCCCGCAGGCAAGTACTATGTAGCAAAAAAAACAATAAATAATACACACATAAAAATATCTTTGCCCCAATCATGCATATAAAACATCACTGTTGTTCTGTTATATCCATTAAACTTTTTAACAGCAAAGTTCGCCTCACCCCTTCCCCTCTCCTCACGGAGAGGGGCACAAATGCAGTTCCGCCAAGTGTTACAAGAAATGCTTTATTTGTAAGTTGGGGACTATTGATAAAGCATCTTCCCTTTATCCTGTTTGCCGTACTTGCAATGCCTGTTTGCACTTACAGCCAGTTTTACCAGAAAGACATTATCAGTACCAAACAAACGGCTGATCAGTTAAAGCAATACAAAGCCAACAAGATTAAAAAAGTAATACTCAATTCATTTGAAGCTACGGGTGAACCTGTTGACCAGTTTATCTGTTACCAGGAAATTTCCCCTTCTTACAACTCCATTAAAACCTTCAGCCAAACAATACAAACACTGCAGTCAGTCCTCAGCAGCCAGTTTAATTATAAAGGACAATTAATACGCAGCGCCGACAGCTCCAACACTACATTGAATGTTTCAACTTATACCTATGATGCAGCAGGAAGGTTGGTTGCAGTTGAATCAGTATCGCAGGCGTATGCTTATCAAACAAAAGAAACAGAAAAACGTAACTGGATTTATGATTCAACAGGGTTTCCTGTAAAAATGCTTCGCATCAAAAACAATACGGATACGGTTGAAGTACGATTTATTACTGATGAAAAAGGAAATGTGGGCGAAGAAATATGGCGCAGCAAAGGTATAGAAACACAAACTTATTATTATTACTATGATGATAAGAACCGCTTAACCGACATTGTCCGTTACAATGAACGGGCAAATAAATTATTACCCGATTATATGTATGAATACAATGAACAATCACAACTAACACAAATGATCTCGGTGCAGGCAGGCAGCAGTAACTATGTTATATGGAAGTACCAGTACAACCCGCAGGGATTAAAAATAAAAGAAAGCATTTACAGCAAACAGAAAGAGCTGATGGGATATATTACGTACAGGTATGAATAAAGAGGTGAATGGTGAATGATGAATTCGCAGCAGATGAATTAAAGAAACCATTCAACGATACTTAATAAAAAAAGAGGCTGTCTCAAAAGTCGTTAAACGTCTTTGCGAGGGGGGAACGACCGAAGCAATCTATCTGTTTATCAATTGATCAATTTTTGCAGATTGCTTCACTATGTTCGCAATGACGACTTTTGAGACAGCCTCTTTTTTATTTGTGCCCCGGAACGGAGTTGAACCGTTACGACCGTTGCGGGTCACAGGATTTTAAGTCCTGCGTGTCTACCAATTCCACCACCGGGGCAACACAGTAAAATTAAAAAAAAGTCCCGCAAGGTAGCGGGACTTTGAGCGGAAGACCGGGCTCGAACCGGCCACCCCGACCTTGGCAAGGTCGTGCTCTACCAAATGAGCTACTTCCGCTTGTTTAAGAACTGTGGGGTGCAAATGTAAAGAAGCATGGCTAATTGACAAAAAACTCAACCAAGTATTTCTGATAAAAAAATCCCTCCGTTGAAAACGAAGGGATTAAATTATTCAGCATTTAACAGAGGTGACACCCTTTTTGAAAGGTGTCGTCTCTACTTCGAACACTTCCGTTCCGGGGCACATTTAAAGCAACGAAAGTTGCTTTTTTTGTTTTACGCCGTTGCAACTGTATTATCCTGCAACTGAATTTAAGACCAATGCCTGTCCTTGGTGATACTTCAACAAACTCAGTATATGCAACAACGGCGTGCTTCTTTTTGAAACACTTTCAACAAAAAAAAATAGATTTTACTTTGTGCCGCAGGTATATCTGATTGGTAATGACTACAGCAACAGATCAAGCGTTCCTTCGGAACGCATCGTGCTTTTTTTCAACCGGATTTTTACCTATCAAAAGTTCCTAAAGGAACTACAAAGCCGAATGTGCTTACGCCATTGCTTCTGTACCAGTCAGCAACTGAATTTGATACCGTTGCATGCCGTTGATCATTCTTCGACAAACTCAGTATGTGCAACAACGGCGTGCTTCTTTTTGAAACACTTTCAAAATAAAACAACATAAAACTGTGAACCGCATTGCTGCATGAAACTATGGTGCACAAGCGAGCGTGGCAAGGAACGAAGCTATGAAACTCAAAAGCCGGTTACCCCCCAATAAAAAAACCGCCCAAAGGCGGTTTACTATTAAAAAAGATCTTCTTATTTATACTTTGGATTATACAATGAACTCTCAGGCACTTCCACATTGGGCTTTCCTTTGTAACGGTGGCTGTAAAGCTTATAACATCCGCCCAATAAAAAAGCTGCTACACAAAATACTTGTACATAAAACAGGAAACGGGAAGAAATTACCCAGTTACCGGTAATATCCTTATGCTTTTCATCAATGATTTCTTGTGCCATGTTGGTTTGTTTTCGTTTGCAAATGTAAGGGATGATTGGAAATATCCGGTTAATTACGCTTCACAATTTCAGAAAAAATTCTTCTTTTCAGGATGAAATATTGCCACACAATGCTTCCGTAATAAACGCCCTGTAAAGCAGGATAACCGGCTTTGTGGATTTTCTTTTTCCTGAAGAGCCAGCCGGCAAAAGCAAAATGAGCTTTGAGAACAGCTTTCCAGTAGCCCGGTTTACCGCTGAACAATTCTTTCCATGCCGAAAGTGCATCTAACCCAATCCGTAACGGAAGTTTCCAGGTGAGTTGTGCCGGTGGCATATTCTTCGTTATCATCACAAGGTTGTTACGGAAGTTGAGATATACTTTCATTGGATTACCGCTTGGCAATGTACCTCCGCCTACATGATATACCACTGCTTGCGGACATGTATATATAAGGTATCCGCTCCGCTGCAGCCGCCAGCACAAATCAATTTCTTCCTGGTGGGCAAAAAAGAACTCATCAAAGCCCTCCATTGCATGAAACAGTTTTGCTTTTACAAACATGGCCGCACCACTTGCCCAAAAAATGGGAGCAGCATCGTTGTATTGTTCTTTATCGGTTTCCAGTTCATCAAACACCCTGCCTCTTGAAAACGGATAACCCAAAGCATCAATCCACCCACCGGCAGAACCTGCATATTCAAACTTGTGCTTATCCTGGTATGAAAGGATCTTGGGCTGACAGGCAGCTATCGCCAAATTGCTTTCCATCAATTCAATCACGGGTTCTATCCAACCTGCTTCCACTTTCACATCGCTGTTGAGCAAAACATAATAGTCTGCTTCTGTTTGCTTCAGAAAAAAATTATAGCCTTTGGCGAATCCGTAATTTTCTTTGCCGGTCAACACTTCAACTGCGGGGAACTGTTGTTGTACAAAAGCAACGGAATCGTCTGTGGATGCATTATCAGCAACAATGATTCTTTTATTTGGATAGGTTGATGCCATTACAGAAGGAAGAAACTGTTGCAGGAAATTTTTCCCGTTCCAGTTTAAAATAACAACGGCTACAGATGGTTGATGGGACAAGTGTGATAAATATTTTTTCAAAAATAGCAGTTGGCAGCCAAACCTTGTCTAAATTAGGAGCATGCTTCAACAATATTTTAACTGGCGTACAGTTTTGGCACTGGTAGCCATTGGTATAGTTACAGGAACCATCTTCTACTCAAACTACCTGGCTGGAAAAATTGCAAAGGATGAACGGCAAAAAGTAGAGCAATGGGTGGAAGCAGGGAAATTTTTGATTACGGCGCCTGTTGATGCTGATACCAAACTGCCTTCGCTCATCCGTAACGAACAGAAATCAATTCCCATTATTGAAACGGATGAGAAAGACAGTGTGGTGAGTTTTATCAATATTGATTCTGCAAAAGCAGGTGCTGATAAGGATTATGTATTGAAAAAGCTGAAAGAATTTAAAGCGCAAAATTCTCCTATCATTGTTGAGGTAAGCAAAGAACCCCTGCTCATCAATAAATATTATTACGGTCATTCATCATTACTTCTGCAGGTGCGTTATTATCCAATAGTGCAGTTGTTCGTTGTTGCTTTGTTTATCATCATAACACTCTTTTCATTGCATGCAAGAAACAAATCAACACAAAACCAGGTATGGGCAGGCATGGCCAAAGAAACAGCACATCAGTTGGGTACACCGGTAACTTCCCTGCAGGGCTGGGTGGAAATGCTGAAAGAAAATGCAGGCAATAAACAAATTGCAACAGAGATTGAAAAAGATGTGCAGCGTTTACGATTGATCAGTGACCGCTTTGGAAAAATTGGAAGCACTCCTCAATTAGAACCTCACAATGTGGTAACACAGGTGGAAGAAATGGTTGAGTATATCCGCAAACGTACAACAGGCAAAGTGCATCTGAAGATTAAAAGAGATAAGGCAGATATGATTGCCGCCATCTCTCCTCCCCTGTTTGATTGGGTGATAGAAAATTTATTAAAGAATGCGCTGGATGCAATGGATGGCAGGGGATCCATTATTGTTACTATGAAAGATGAAGAAAGAACTGTTATTATTGATGTGGCAGATACCGGAAAAGGAATTGCCCCACAAAATATCAACCATGTGTTTAAGCCGGGCTTCACTACCAAAAAACGTGGATGGGGCCTGGGACTTTCCCTCAGCAAACGCATCATTGAACAATATCATAAGGGACAGTTGTACGTAAAACATTCAGAGTTGGGAAAAGGCACA
>CAMTVU010000091.1:0-38377 GCA_947085245.1 uncultured Chitinophagaceae bacterium
TCTCAACAGGAGAGGGACGGGAGGGAGAGGCGCAAAAGAAACATTGAAAGAAAACGATCTCGATTTTAAAGAGCGGTTGAAATAATATTTTTTAGCAGGGGCAAGTGCTGCTATTAGGCTGGTGTTGCGTCGCACTCTTGTACGGTTTGTAATTCTATGCTGCGCTTGCAGAAATAAATGCTCATGTTGCTTATGACACCACATGAGCATTTGAACGAAAGGATATTAATGGAGATCAAGATCTGCTAATAGAATTCTCTTTTTTTAATATAATTCAGAATGGGAAGACATAACAACAACAGCACCCCAAATGGCGCAATGTCCCGCTTGGCCTTAAAAAACAAGACTGTAAATCAGCCCTACATTCCTGTATAAATCTGTGTATTATTTTCAAGCCGGCAATAGGTATAAAAAAATAGGCCGTCCCTGAAAAGAGTCGGCCGTTGCTAACCTATGAAAAACACCTATGGACAAAAATATAAAATCTGGTGACTTCTCAAAATGATTTTGGTCATATTTATGGTATAAATGAAAAAAAAATGCGTCATCCCTTTTTTTACCATAGTTTCTTCTCAGCAACGTCTCCTGCAAGGGACGTTGAGTAATTGTATGATCGTTGCAACATCCTTTTCCAATTCGCAAGCCAATGCAAAAGAGACATTGCTAAGAATCAAAAATCAATAGACTTTAATAATCTGAAACAAGTAACAGCTATGCATCAGGTCAAGAGACCTGCATAAGAAATACTACTTTTATAAAGTGAATCATTTACTACACAATCCTGTTTACAATGCGCTGCTGTCGGGCGACAAGCATCTCAGCTTTGGTACTGAGCAGGTGAAATATTTTGATGAGCAGGTTTCGCCATTTGCAGGCTTTGCACAGGATTATGATAAAGGATTTTCAGACCTGTATGAACTGCTTCCTGCCGGTCGTAAAATTTTGTATGCTATTCCTTCCGCCATTACACAACCTGCAGGCTGGCAATTAGCCCATGAAATAAAAGGATTACAATTTGTATATGAAGGCAACGAAATAAAAACCGAATTCTCCAATGTAATGCCATTAACGGAAATACATGTAGGGGAGATGCTGCAATTAGTTAAGCTTACCAAGCCCGGCCCTTTTGGGCCAAGAACAATTGACTTTGGATCGTACTTCGGCATTTTTGAAAATGAAAAATTAGTAGCGATGACAGGGCAGCGGCTGCATGTAGAAAATTGTACAGAGATCAGCGCTGTATGTACCCACCCCAATCATACAGGCAAAGGTTATGCGTCCATTTTATTACAACATCAGTTGCAACTCATCCTGCAACAAGGTCAACAACCTTTTTTGCATGTGCGGGATGATAACGAACGGGCCATTGCTCTTTATCATCGGCTTGGGTTCAGCATTTCCTTACCGATGAACTTCTATTTTATGAAGAGGCAATAAGCATTTCCGAACCTTTATTGCGTTTAGGAAACCAAGTAAATGCAAAAACAAACCTGCCAAGAATGTGGCGTAGCTATTGTGCCATGTGCTTCTTGTGCCGTGCCTGGCACTCTGTTATTCAGACACTGCTTGTCCCGCTTAACGGGAAGAAGCCAACGTTTTTTTGACTTTCACCGTCGGGCCCTGCTGCTTATTCTATTTTTTCATTGTTCTCATAAAATTTACAAGGCTCCAGATATCATCGTTTTCCGGTATCTTCTTTTTAAAACCGGGCATATCATCCCGTCCCTTTGAAATCTTATAGTAAAGTGAGCCATCGGTTTGAGACTGGGTAGTAGCTTTTGAAAAATCACCCGGTTCAGTTTTTAATTGTGCTGCTTTGGATCCATCGCCCAGCCCCTTTTTACCATGGCAGGACTGGCAGTGGGTAGTCCATAATGCCTTGCCATCAGCAATAGATGATGCATCAGCGTTTATGGGATTAACTTTGTTTTTATCTGCATCGGGCACCGGCCAGGGTTTTTGCTGCTGTGTTGCTCTAAAGGTGAAACTGGCGCCAACGAAGCCTGTCATCAGGGCCAATACAATTACAAATGCTTTCATTTTAATTTGTTTTAATCAATTTGAGTTTAGTATAGTTAAAAAAAATCCGCATTAATAGTGCCACAGAATGGCCAACAGTATCTCAGGCAATTCAGTAGTGGTTGCGCTTCCCTTCCTCTGCTGTTTTCGGGTATGACTAAATTAAGAATTGGTGCATTTAATAAGACAGCATGGTAAAGATCACTCCAAAAATTCTTAAAACGATTACATAATTGTAAAAAGAAATTATATAATTCACATGTTCTTTTTCAGGAGGACATTTGCAAAAAAAATCAGGCTGATGGCAGTGTTTTCCTGCTGTCCATTGTGTTCCGGCAGATTAAAAAAAATTTCCGCCCTCTTTATGGCTGACGATTCCCCCTGCTGTCTGCAGTATTTAAGCATATTCTCATTTATTTTATAACAATTTCAATTGGCTGGTTTGTGAAATCACAAACCAGCAACTGTTATAATGCAGAAAGATTATTTTGATTTGAGTGTTTCTATTAATCGTTGTGAGCAAACCTTAAAAAATGATTCAAGTACATCTGGGTTCACAAATTCATAAGGTGTATTCTTTTTAGATGGGGCAGCAGTAATTGCATACAAAGCTCCGGTTTGATCAAAATTATATTTACATCCACTGGTACAGGGTGTGTAATTAAAAACAAAATTGCCTACAAGATCACTTTCTTTAACACTGATTATTTTAAACTCAACAGTTGTTCCGGTTAGGGTGAAATTAAGATTTGAAGTAACCAATTTCCCTTTTGCGTCTGTATATCTGTTGGTATTATATTTTACATCACCATAAGAGACTAACTCAAGAATTATGTCAGTTTCTGTTAATTCCTTAATTTTTGAATAATCAGCAATATTTCCCTGCTCTAAAATCTTTGAAAACAATCCTCTGTCCCGTACAATAAACCCCGCTTTTGCAAATTCTTTTTCAATGGTACTGTAAATGCTGTTATTCTTCTGTGTTTGTTCTTGTGTTACTTTATCTCCTGAATAGGGAACCCGTAATACAATGGAAATGTTTTTAGAAGAATGCATAATGTCAGATAATGACGGTTTTGTGAATATTTCGTCTTCTTTTTTCATTAAAGTAAAGGTGCCTGGTTTATATACCATTTTAGCAGGCGCACTTGCCAGCAATGAAATAAGAAAAATTGAAATTGCGGCCATTCCAATTACATGTGGTTTCAGACTTTTCATAATAATCCTTTTTTTTGTTATAAAAAATAGTAAGAGTAAAAAATAAATGAACATATCAATCCAATCAAATGTTCCGGGCAGTAACCCGGTTTTCTGAAAGAGTTCACTGAGAAAAGGGAGTGTAAGCAGTAAATAAGAATAGATGGATGGAAATTGTTTCGAGTTGAAAAAAGAAACGGTTTCAAAAATTGCCAGGCACCACACAACATCTGCAAAATAATTTCTGAAAAAAAAGACCCAATAAATTCCGGATAAATTGAAATCTGAGTGATGTAATTTCAACTGGGTAAAAAAAATAATTTCTGGTCGGAAAAGCCAATAAGCAAGTAATCCTGAACTTAGAAGTAAAATGATATATGCTATTTTAATCATTCATCATCAAAAATCTCTTATTGAATATTTTTGATAATTGAATGTAGCAAATAAATTTTATAAAGTATTGATTTTTCATGCAGTTAAGTGAAACTATTTACTTTCCTTCTTATTCTTCACCATATAGCCAGGTCTCCCGACCTGTGCCACACAGTTACTTGTTTTAAAAAAGTAAGAGTTTTAAGCAATAACAGGTCAATACTATCTAATAATGTAAAACAAGGAAGGCTTGTGCTGCATGAATCAAAACAGATTATCTGAATGCACTGAAAAATTTAAGTACTGTTTATTTTTAACTCAGCAAATGAATAAAACAATATGAACAGGTAAAAATGCAGTTTTGCATAACTGCCATACCTACTTTTCCACCCCGCAATATTTTTTATACAGTGCCCGGTAACCTAATAATCTTCCAACCGGGGCCATTGTGGCGATTAAAAAATTTTGAAATCCCATTGATACGTTTGCCAAACGGGCTTTACTGTCTAAGTATTTAAATGTAGCCATCTGCTGAAAGAATTTTGGTTTGCCCTGTTTTGATTTACCGTCAATAGTGAGGCCGATGAGGTTTTCAATAAACAGGTCAAAATCCAATGCAGGTGTAACCGTATGCAGCATTACAAGGGGGGTGTCTTCCATATTATAATGATTATGCGGTTTTCCTTTGGACAGTGTAATAGCTTCGCCTGCCGGAATAATTTTTTTAACGCCATCAGAGAGGCAGGTTAATTTCCCCGCAATCACTGTAAAGGTCTCGTCCTGCAGCAGGTGGATATGCGCCGGAACCAATTTACCTTTTGAATGTAAGGTGAATTTTATAGTAACAGATTTTCCCTGGGTATCCTTAGCTGTTTCTAAAAATTCATAACTGTCTCCCGTATGGGGGTTAGTTAATAGTTGTCCTTTTACCGGCATATTTTTTTGTTTATAAAATTATGGCTATTTTCCTCATTCATACTAATAAAAAATGAAAGCAATTCTCTGCAGGCAGCACGGCACTCCGGATACATTAACAGTTGAAGAAATAGCCCCGTTAACCGCCGGGGCAAAACAGGTAGTTATAAGTGTTTGCGCCTGCAGCGCTAATTTTCCTGATACATTAATCATTCAGAATTTATATCAGTTCAAGCCTGCTTTACCATTTTCTCCAGGTGGAGAAGTGGCAGGCATTGTAAAAGAAGTTGGTGAAGGGGTGAAGCATGTAAAAGCAGGTGATAAAGTTTTTGCGTTATGCGGTTGGGGTGGTTTTGCAGAAGAAGTGCTGGCGAATGCTAATATTGTTTTTCCAATGTTGCCGGGTATGGATTTTGTGCTGGCAGCATCGGTCATGTATAACTATGGTACTTCGTATCATGCACTGAAAGACAGGGTGCAGTTAAAAAGCGGCGAGACCCTGTTAGTGCTGGGCGCTGCCGGTGGTGTGGGTTTGGCTGCTGTTGAGTTAGGGAAATTAATGGGAGCAACAGTTATTGCCGCAGCATCAGGCAATGAAAAATTAAATGCCTGCAAAGAAAAGGGCGCCGATTTTTTAATTAACTATGAAAGCGATGACATAAGGGAAAAAATAAAAGAATACACTAATGGTAAAGGTGTTGATATAGTGTATGACCCTGTTGGCGGAAAATATGCAGAGCCTTGCATACGCAGTATGGCATGGGCAGGAAGATATTTAGTAGTTGGTTTTGCCGCAGGTGATATTCCAAAAATTCCTTTGAATTTGCCATTGTTAAAAGGTTGTAGTTTGGTTGGTGTTTTTTGGGGACAGTTTACAGAAAAGGAACCGGTGAAAAACATTGCAAATATTCAGGAGCTGGCAACTTATTTTATGACTGGGAAATTAAAGCCGCATATTTATAAACAGTATGCTCTTGAAGATACGGCCATGGCATTACAGGATTTAATGAACCGGAAAGTAATTGGGAAAGCGGTTGTGGTTACTGATTTGTATGCTGCTGAAAAAGCAAAATTGAAATAACGGAAAGCAACTTATTTCCGGCCAGCGATTTTATAATTAATAATTATCTTACGGTATGACTATCCAAGACAAAATCCGCCTCGATAATAAAGTAGCCATTATAACCGGTGCAAGCAAAGGCATTGGCAAAGCAATTGCTAAAGCACTCGGTCAGCAGGGTGCAAAAATTGTAATTGCCAGCCGCAAGCAGGAAGCAGTAGATGAAACCGCAAAAGAATTTATTGCAGAGGGAATTGAAGCCATTGGCATTGCAGCACACATGGGCGATGGGACGCAGATAAAAAACTTAGTGGAGCAAACGATAAAAGTTTTTGGCGGCATAGATATTATTATAAACAATGCAGCCATCAACCCAACCTATGGCCCTGTTGTAGAAACCGACAGTGAAGTGTTTGATAAAATAATGAATGTAAATGTAAAAGGCCCGCTGGAGTTGTGCAAACTTTCTTACCCGGTAATGAAACAAAGAGGTGGGGGCTCCATTATCAATATCAGCAGCATCGAAGGCATCACACCCGGATTGGGATTAGGGTTATACAGCGTTAGCAAAGCCACCCTGATTGCATTGACAAAAGTGCTGGCAAAAGAATGGGGAGCAGATAATATCAGGGCCAATACAATTTGTCCGGGTTTAATCAAAACAAAATTCAGCGAAGCGTTAACCGGTAATGATAAAATTTTGAAACATGTGTTGGCTAAACAGGCATTGCCGCAATTAGCTGAACCGGAAGATATAGCAGGGCTGGCTTTATTTCTTGCTTCTGAAGCATCATCATTTTGCACCGGCGCTGTTTACACTGCCGATGGTGGATATACAATTTAAATTTATGGTAAATATTTTTACAACCGAACGGCTGAAGGAAATTTATTCAAAGCTGAAAACTTTTGTTGAGCAGGAAATATATCCTGTTGAAATGGAATTACTGCACATACCATTCAACAAAGCAGCAATTATTTTGGAGAAGATAAGAGTAAAAGCAAAACAACAGGGTTTGTGGGCTCCGTATTTATCAAAGGAAGATGGCGGTCTTGGTTTAACCATGATTGAATTTGCACAGGTAAGTGAGTTGCTGGCAACAACACCATTCGGCCATTATACATTAAACTGCCAGGCGCCTGATATCGGCAATATAGAATTGATGCACAAACATGCTTCTGCATCATTAAAAGAAAAATATTTACATCCATTAATGAAGGGAGAAATAAGAAGTTGTTTTTCCATGACGGAACCTGAACATGCAGGCAGCAACCCGGTAAATATGAGTACGACAGCAGTTTTGGAAGGCGATGAATATATTATTAACGGCCACAAATGGTTTACCACTGCTGCCGATGGCGCCAGCTTTGCCATTGTAATGGCCAATACAAATGAAAAAGCTTCAAAGTATGAAAGGGCAAGTATGATAATTGTTCCAACTGATACAAAAGGTTTTCAGTTGGTAAGAAATATTTCTGTAATGGGAGAAGCAGGTGAAGGCTGGCTCAGTCATGGAGAAATTGAATATACAAATTGCAGAGTTCCTGTTACAAATTTAATTGGAAAAGAGGGAGCAGGATTTTTATTGGCGCAGGAACGTTTGGGCCCCGGCCGCATTCATCATTGTATGCGATGGATTGGTATTTGCGAAAGGGCTTTTGATATGATGTGCAAAAGAGCAGTTGCAAGAGATATGGGCGATGGTACAAAGCTTGCACAAAAACAAACCATTCAAAACTGGATTGCAGAAAGCCGTGCAGAAATCAATGCTGCAAGATATATGGTATTGCATGTTGCCGATAAATTGGATACGGACGGTGCTAAAGCAGCGAAGCATGAAATTTCCACCATTAAGTTTTTTGTTGCTGATATTTTGATGAAAGTATTAGACAGGGCCATTCAAACACATGGTGCATTAGGTGTTACTGATGATACACTTTTATCTTTCTGGTATCGCCATGAACGTGGTGCAAGAATTTATGACGGCCCCGATGAAGTACATAAATCATCTTTGGCAAAATCAATATTGAAAGGATATGGATTGAAGTTGAATACATAAGTTGGCTGAGTAATATTTACAAACGATGATTATTTCTAAAAATAAATACAATCACTTATTAAAGAATATCGGTTCAACAATAGAAACCGGCAGGAACAATGCTTTGTCTGCATTGAATGAGCAAATACTGCTGACCTATTGGGAAATTGGCAGGCACATTGTAGAGTTTGAACAGCACGGAAAAGAGAAAGCTGTGTATGGCGATACACTACTTTCGAATCTTTCTAAGGATTTAAAAAATAATCATGGTAAAGGGTTCAGCAAAAGTAACCTTTATGTGATGCGGCTGTTTTATCAAAAGTATCCAAAATTCCAGTCGTCCGGAATTTTCCAGACGTCTGGAAAATCTTCATACCGAAAAAGCCAGACGTCTGGTAAATTGACCTGGTCGCACTATTCAGAATTGCTTGGAGTTTCTGATGATATGGCCCGTGCTTTTTATATGCTGCAGGCTAGTAAAGAAAACTGGTCGGTTCGTGAACTCAAAAGACAAATTGATTCTGCCCTGTTTCAGCGGCTTGCATTAAGCAAAAACAAAAAAGCCGTGCTGGCATTGGCTGCGAAAGGACAGCGTATAGAAAAAACAAGCGACCTGATAAAAGACCCTTATGTATTTGAGTTTCTGAAAATACCCGAAAGCAAAAGGGTGACTGAGGCAGCACTTGAAAAAAAACTCATTGACAATTTGCAAAGCTTTCTTCTTGAATTGGGCAAGGGTTTTTCATTTATTGCCCGCCAGTTCAGAATAACACTCGACAACAAACATTTTCGTATTGACCTTGTATTCTATCACCGCATATTGAAATGCTTTATATTGATTGACCTTAAAACAAGAAAAGTAAATCATGGCGACATTGGCCAGATGAATCTTTACTTAAATTATTTCAAAGAAGAAGAAAACACAGAAGGCGACAATGAACCAATAGGCATCATCATTGCGGCTGACAAACATGAATATCTGGTTAAGTATGCCACTGGCGGGTTATCCAATAAAATCTTTGTTTCAAAATACCAGCTTTATCTGCCCGATAAAAAGTTGTTGGAACAAAAAGTAAAAGAAATTATTGAAGGCAATTAGTTTCTCAGCAAAAAAACATGACTACTAATTTTCAACATACCGACAAAACAATAACACCAAGGCAAGGCGAGGCTCCTGATACAAAAAAGCTTAAAGAATACCTGTCATCATCAATTAAAGATTTTACAGGCGAATTGGAGATACAACAATTTCCCGGTGGTTATTCCAATCTTACTTTTCTGTTAAAAACTCCCGGCAAAGAATATGTTTTGCGCAACCCCCCCATTGGCGCCAATATTAAATCGGCACATGATATGGGAAGGGAGTTTAAAGTGCTGAGTGCATTGCAACCCGTTTACAAACCAATACCGGCGCCCATTTTATTTTGTGATGATGAAACGGTTATCGGCTCTCCATTTTATATAATGGAAAGAGTGAAGGGAATTATTTTGAGAAATAAACTTCCGAAAGGATTCGATATTTCAGCGTCAGTCATGAAATCAATTTCAGAATCGGCGGTAGATAATTTAGCTGCGTTACATTCAATCAATTTAGAAACGACGGGTTTAATCAATATGGGAAAACCGGAAGGTTATATTCAGCGGCAGGTGGAGGGCTGGATAAAAAGATATTTTAATGCTGAAACAGATAGCATTGAAAAAATGAATAAAACTGCAGACTGGATGATGGCCAATATGCCTGTTGACGGGGAAACTGCTTTTATTCATAACGATTATAAATATGACAACCTGGTGCTTGACCCGGAAAATTTGAATAACATCATTGCAGTATTAGATTGGGAAATGGCAACGGTAGGTAATCCCTTCATGGACCTTGGTACTTCACTTGGTTATTGGTGCGAAGCAACAGACAGCGATGCATTGAAGCCGTTTAACCTCACCTGGCTTCCGGGAAATCTTACAAGAGAAGAAGTGGTGCAGCGGTATGCTGAAACAAAAAAAATAACAATTCCCGATATGCTGTTCTATTATGTATTTGGTTCTTTTAAAATTGCGGTGATAGTGCAGCAGATATATGCCCGGTATAAAAAAGGATTTACCAAAGATGAAAGGTTTGCCGGATTAATTCATGTGGTAAATGCCTGTGCAGCCAATGCACAAAAAGCAATTAGATATAATAGAATCAGTAATTTTTATTAACCTTTATAATAAACACCATTTCTCTTTTAATGGCAAGAATAACCACCGGCATTGCAATCATCAACAAAGGCGGCTATCAATTATGACACTTCAACCTATAAATATTGACGAAGACAAGACAAAAGAAATTTATGCAAATGCTGATTGTCAGGACGTACTTAAAACTTATGATGACTTTTACAAAAAAATTGGTTTCAATTTGCCATGGGTTGGATACTTTATTATCCGGGACAATAAGGTCACAGGTGTTTGTGGTTTCACAGGACAACCGAAAAATGGTAAAGTTGAAATCGCCTACCACACATTTAAACAACTTGAAGGACAGGGAATAGCAACGACATCTTGTAAACAATTAGTCTTAATTGCTAAAAAAACCGACCCTGAAATTATCATAACTGCAAAGACATTACCAGAAACCAATGCTTCAACAAAAATTTTGGAACGAAACGGATTTGAATTTTCAGGAATGGTAAAAGACGAAGAGATTGGAGACGCCTGGGAGTGGACATACAAAAAAATAAAAAATTAAATCATGAAAATAACAGACATCAAAAATGTTTTAATACTCGGCAGTGGCACATTGGGCCTGCGGATTGGATTGCAATCTGCCATCAGCGGATTCAATACTGTCATTTATGATATTCATGAAGAGGCATTTGCCAGTGCAAAAAAAATACAGGCTTCCATTCTTAAAAACATGGTAGAAAGAAATGTTATAACAAATGAAGAGGCAGATGCTGCAAAACAAAGAATATCATTTACTACCGACCCCGCTACTGCGGGGGCAGGTGCAGACTTTGTAAGTGAATCTGTTGTTGAAGATTTGGAAATAAAGAAAAAAGTATGGGCTCAGTTTGCAACACTTTGTCCTCCCCATGCTGTGTTTACCACAAATACTTCTTATTTAATGCCTTCCCTATTTGCAGCAGAAACAGGAAGGCCCGAACAGTTTTGTGCTTTTCATTTTCATGATGTTTTTTGGGCAAATGTTGTTGATGTAATGCCGCACCCAACAACAGCACCCTGGGTAATTGATTTATTAATGGAGATGGGGGAAAAATTAAATCAAACGCCGGTGTTTGTAAAGAAAGAATCACCGGGATATATTTTTAATTCAATGCTTGTTGCATTGCTTGGCGCTGCAGGTGCATTGGTAACTTATGATGTTGCCAGCATTGAAGATGTTGACAGAAGCTGGATGGGTAATTTTAAAATGGAGATGGGGCCGTTTGGTATTTTAGATACCATTGGCCTGGAAACCGCCTGGCATATTACCAGCACATTACCTGATACAAAAAGTAAAAAGTTTTCTGCCTTTTTAAAAACTTATGTTGATGCAGGAAAGCTTGGTGTAAAAACCGGCGAAGGTTTTTATAAGTATCCCAATGCGGCATTTCAACAAAAGGATTTTATAAATAAGTAATTAAATCTCTTTGGTAATAACAACATGGAAAATAAATCGCAGATAATAATTTATCAAACTGAAGATGGGTTAACAAAAATAGAAACCCGTTTGGAGGATGAAACCGTTTGGCTTACACAGTCACAAATGGGGATGCTGTTTGATAAAGACAAAAGGACTATTTCAGAGCACATAAGCAATGTCTTTAAAGAAGGAGAATTAAACCAGCATTCAGTTGTCCGGAATTTCCGGACAACTGCGGCTTTTGCTGTGTTCTGTTTATCTTTCATTTCTTAATACTATTTTTGAAAGTATAAAAATGAGTCAATGAAAAATGAAATTGAAGATTTTAGTATTTGAAAAGCTGATTTGTTGTACAATCCTTATAGAATTATAAAATGTTTATATTAAGTAATTTTTAAACTATTGTATAAAATAAGTGCACCCAAAGAACAGCACAGCGAAACAGAAAAAGAAATAACCGAACTAAAGCCCCTTGTTAGATAAGACGTTTAAAGGGGAGTTGTAAGGTGAAGTAAAAAAAATTGAAACTTTGTATTAAATGAGAGAACAAACTACATATCAAATTAATCCCGAAATTTTGCTTTTCATGCGAAAGTCATCAGGCATGACAGAGGATGAAATTGCAAAGAAGCTAAAGCTCCCCAGGTCAAAATATCTGAGCATTGAAAAGGGTGATGAAAAGATTTCACAGAATCATTTGATTAACCTTGCTGACATTTACAAAAGACCTTTGATTGCTTTTTACTCGGTGGATACAACACAAACCACAGAGCTGCCACATGATTACCGTTTGAACCGGGATAAAAAAATTTCATCAGAAGTTTTTTTAGCAAAACGTAAAGCTCTTTATTTAGCAGAGGAGTTAAGGGCAATTACAGGAAGAAAAACCATACTTCCTCAAATTAACACAAATGTTTCAGCCATTGAGTTGGCAAACAAAGTGAGAGCACTTTTGGAAATTGATTTTGATTTTCTGAAAGAATTAATTGAACGCAAGGAAGAAACGGCACTGGGGTATTACAAATCAGTAATTGAAGAAAATTTTTTCATTCCTGTTTTAGAACATCCGTTAAAATCAACCGGAGTTCGTGCCTTTTCAGTTTTCGGAGATGTAAGTGTAATGGTACTGAATGAAAGCGATTCTAATGAAGTAAGATTGTTTTCATTATTCCATGAGTTTTGCCATTTGCTGAAAAAACAAGAGGGCATTTGCACCATTGATTTTGAAAAAGACAAACAAAATCAACCTGAAGAAAAATATTGTGATGAGTTTGCTGCTTTTTTCTTGATTCCTGAGCAGCAGTTGAGAAATGCGATAAAAGAATTTCCAATTACTACTCTAAAACAGTTAACTGACATTTCCAAAGAATTTGGCGTAAGCAAATTGGTTACAATTATCCAAATGAAAACTTTGGGAATCATTAGTCAAGGTCAATTCAAATCACTTAAATCTAAATTAGAAGCAGTACAGAAAAAAGGATTTGGCAGAAGAAATTGGGAACAAACCTACATTAAACGTACGAGTCGCTTAGTGTTAAATCATCTGATTGATTCATACAAGAGAGGAGATTTGACCTACACTTCATTGTCAACTATAACCGGTATTAAAGACAAGTATTTACAAAAACTTATTTAATGGCGGTTAAAAGAAATTTATATAACCAGATTATTATCTACATAATTGACATGAGTTCTCTGAAAGAGCTTCACGACCGTTATCCTAAAAATGTTTTTCCTACTATTTGGCAAAAGATTGCTTCCTTAATGCAAGATGAACAACTTTATTCACACATTGAAGTTCTTCGGGAAATTAAAAACACAATTTATCCAAAAGACAAACTCTTACAATGGAGCAACAAAAACAAAAAAATATTTTCAGGAATGGATAATTGTCAGATAAGCAAAATGTCTTTGATAAAAGATAAATTCAATCCTGATTATTGGAATAATAATATGAACAGACCTGCACCTTGGGCAGACCCGTACCTGATTGCGATGGCAATATGTGAGAATGCAATCATCGTTACACAAGAGCACAAAACAAAAGCAAACAGAATTCCACCTATTGCAAAGGAGTTTGGAGTTAATTCTTTGAACTTGTTGGAATTTTTCCAAGAATTAAAAATAAAACTCTAAATGAAAAATCTTCTTTTACTACCCGAAACAGTTACCATTGTTTTATTAAACAAACTTGGCAGACCTGCAAACTAAACAGTGTTTGATACAAAACAAATTATCATTATGACAAAGCAATACATCAGCATGGAAAATCTTCGTTTCCTTTTATACGAAGTACACTGCATACAGGATTTATTAAAGTATAAACGATTTGAACATATTGGCTCAGCCGAAGAAATTGATTTGCTCATCAGTTCGGCAAAAAGTATTGCCGATAAAGAGATGTATCCTTTTTTTAAAGCAATGGATGAAAATCCTGTTGTGTATAAAGATGGGAAAATTCATAGTCATCCTCAACTGAAAAACATTTTCAAGGCAGTTGCCGATGCAGGATGGTTCAGCTCCATATCTGCATTGGAACATGGCGGTATGCAATTGCCTTATACTTTATATTCTGCAGCCCATTTGATTTTTGAAGCTGCCAACAGCAGTGCACAGGGCTACATTGGTGTATCTACCGGCGCTTTGGAATTGATTGAAACATTCGGCAGCAAAGCTTTGAATGATGCGTATGTGCCCAATATGTTTGCAGGTAAATGGCAGGGAACAATGGCATTGACCGAACCACAGGCCGGAAGCTCTTTATCAGATATTACCACTTCTGCAAATCCAACTGATAAAGATTATTATGAAATAGTCGGACAAAAAATATTTATTTCAGCAGGTGAACATGAAGCCTGCGAAAATTTTGTTCATCTTACTCTTGCAAGAATAAAAGGCGCCCCGGCAGGCACAAAAGGCATTTCGTTGTTTGTACTTCCTAAATTTCTTCCGCAGCAAAATGGGGAGTTGGTAAACAACCATGTAATATGCGGTGGCGATTTTCAGAAAATGGGACAGCGGGGTTATGCCACCACTCATTTAATATTTGGCGAAAGCGGAATTACAAAAGGTTTTTTGGTGGGTGAAGCCAATAAAGGTTTGTCGTATATGTTTCAGATGATGAATGCAGCAAGAATTGCAGTGGGACAAACAGCAGTTGCCATTGCATCGGCGGCTTATTATTCATCATTATATTATGCCAATGAAAGGCCGCAGGGCAGGCATATTGCTGATAAGGATTTATCAAAAGAACAGACACTGATAATAAATCATGCTGATGTACGGCGGATGCTGCTGCAGCAAAAATCTTTTATTGAAGGTTCGTTGAGTTTAGTGTATGAATGTTTAAAATACCAGGATTTAGAAAAAGTTACCGAAGGTGAGGAGAAAGAAAAAATGTATTTGCTCCTTGAAATTTTAACACCTGTGGTAAAAACCTATCCGTCAGATGCAGGAATTGCTTCGGTGAGTAATGCACTGCAGGTATTGGGTGGTTATGGTTTCACGATGGATTTTGATTTGCAGCAATATTACCGGGATATCCGCATCATGTCGCTGTACGAAGGAACATCAGGTATTCAGTCACTGGATTTGCTCGGCAGAAAAATAATCATGCACAATGGCAAAGCCTTTCATTTATTAATTGCTGAAATGATGAAAACTGCTGCAACGGCAAAAGAATATAATGAACTGGTGCCATACGCTGAAAAATTTGTTGCAGCAACAGAACTTTATAAAACCACATTGAATCATTTATTGCAATTTGCAAAAAATGGAGAGGTAGAAAAATTCCTGGCCGATGCAAACCTGTTTATGGAACTTTCCGGGCTTGTTAGCCTTGCCTGGCAATGGTTAAAACAGGCAACGGTTGCACAAAAGGCAATGAATGCTGCTGATTCATCAAAACAAAGTATTGCTTTTTATGAAAGTAAAATTGAGACGATGAAATTCTATTTTAAATATGAATTGCCCAAAACCATTGCTCTCAGCAATACATTAATGAATATGGAAATGGTAACTATTAAAAATGAAAAAGAAGCTTTGATGTAAGGATACACACAAAGACTAAATCATGAACCCGGTAATAATAAAAGAAAATGCATGGATCACAACAAATAATTGATCAAACAAAAAAATGGATCAATGATGTGGTGGTGGGGTGCAACTTTTGCCCATTTGCCGCTAAAGCTGTAAAGCAACAAACTATACATTACCAGGTAGAAACCAGTACCTCTTTAAGTGTATGTTTGGATTCTTTTATGAAAGAAATTTCTCGATTGGATAATGAAAGTAATATTGAAACCGGTTTTCTTATTTTCCCAAATTCATTTCAGCAATTTGATGATTACCTTGATATGGTATCGCTTGCTGAGAAATTATTGAAGAAAAAAGGGTACCAAGGAATTTACCAGGTGGCAAGTTTTCATCCTTTGTACCGTTTTGCAAATTCAAGGGAAGATGATGCTGCTGATTATACCAACAGATCTGTTTACCCGATGTTGCATCTGTTGCGTGAAGAAAGTATAGACAAGGCATTGGAACATTATGAAGACCCCGAGAATATTCCTGAGCGTAATATTAATTTTGCCCGGGAAAAAGGGTTGGTTTATATGAAGATGTTGAGAGATGCATGTTTAAAAGCATAACACATCCTGCCTAAATCATTCATTAGTATTATAAGGGCACATGATAATAAACTTACTACTTCCCGTTAAATAAACATATATCAACATTCTGTTGAAACAAATGATTAACGCATTGGTAGCTTACGGAAAGTCAATTATTTTAACCCGCCTGTTTCACATTAACGGCGCTTGGGCCTTTTGGAGTCATTTCAATTTCAAAGCTCACCTTATTGTTTTCCTTGATGGCTTCTTTTAATCCATTGATATGAACAAAAACACTTTCCTGTGTTTCAATATCTTTAATAAAACCATACCCCTTTGATTCGTTAAAAAATGTAACGATACCTGTTCTGATGAGATCAGCAGGATCTGTTGGTTCATGCTTGGGCACACCAATTTCAATATCTTCAAGTTTAATCTTTTTCATCTTCTTAGGGTCAGGAGGTGTTGCAGAGATGTTTCCATTCTCGTCAACATAAGCAAGCATGTCATCCAGGCTTTTGCTTTTTGGATTTTCTTTGCGTTCCTGCTTTCTTTCTGCTTTTTCTTTCTTGTTTTGCTGCTTTTTCTTTTCTCTTTCTTTTTTATTCCAGGTTTCTGCCATAATTGTTTTTATCTGGTGATGAATAATTCTCTTTTAAGAGAATGTTGATTTCGAAGTTGATCTGAAAAAAAGTGTGAATATTTTCAGCAGATCGGGCCAAAGGTACAGCTTTTCTTCCGGCAACAACCCGTGCCGATAATGTTGTGCATAAAAAATAATTGGCAAAAGCATTCTTTTCATCAAACCGCATTGCATCTAAAGCTTTTATGAAAGTAAGAGGAGAATGACATTCCTCCTTTCCTTTCTGTTCCCGATCGCTCACCGGCAAAATACTTTGTTGATGTGCATGCATTACTTGTCATGTACATGGTATGGATTATTTTCGTGCCATGGCTTTGTTAACAGTTACAGGCATCAGTAAAGAGGTAAAAGGAAGTTTTACGGTAAGAAACATTCACTTTACGCAGCAGCCTTTTCAGAATATTGCTGTTGCAGGCGAAACCGGTTCGGGCAAAACTACTTTGCTGAAAATGATTGCCGGATTAACAGAGCCAACTGCGGGGGAAATTCAATTTGAGCATAAAAAAATCACGGGCCCCAATGATCAGTTGATTCCCGGCCATCCGGGGATTGCTTACCTGAGCCAGTATTTTGAATTGCGAAATAATTATTGGGTGTATGAAGTGCTGGAGATGGCAAATAAATTAACTGAGAAGGAAGCCAAAACCCTGTATAGTGTTTGCCAGATTGAACATTTATTGCAGCGAAGGACAGATCAACTCTCCGGCGGGGAAAAACAACGCATTGCATTGGCAAGGTTACTTACAAGTTCACCCCGGTTATTATTGCTGGATGAACCGTTCTCCAACCTGGATGCTGTACATAAAAGCACTATCAAATCTGTGATTCATGATATTGGCGAAAAGCTGAATATTACCTGTATGATGGTTTTGCATGATGCGGCGGATATTCTTTCATGGGCCGATACCATACTGGTTATGAAAGATGGAAGAATCATTCAACAGGGAACCCCGCAACAAGTTTATGGGCAACCCGTGAACGAATATTGTGCAGCCCTTTTTGGAGAATACAATTTAATTGATGTTAGCAATGCTTCTTTTTTTGCAACAGTACCCGGCATTGTGCTGAACGGGAAACAACTTCTTATCCGCCCCGAACATTTCAGCATTGCAGCAACAGAAGAAAATGCAGTTAAAGGAACAGTAAAAAACAGTTTGTTCCGGGGCAGTTATTATACAAGTGATGTAATGATCAATGAACAAATGTTGAGGGTAAGAACAGGCAACAGGCAATTTGAAACAGGCAGTACAATTTATTTGTCAGTAATTGTTGAGCAGCTATGGTATATATAAATGGTAGTTTAATTGCATTCAAGATGCCAGGGCCTTTTTAACAGGCAGATAGTTCTCCGGAGAAGAGCTTTAAAGATTTTTATATTTTATTTGAAATTCTGAAATACTTATTGTACTCTTATCTCCTAAAATCATTCTATATGAACATTAAACAACCAAAGACTTTTTTCAGCTTACTGCTTGGAGTTATGGTAGCAGCTTCTGTTTTTGCAATTTCCTGTAATAGTGAAGACAAAGAAAAAACTGAATCAACCGATAAAGAAATGAAACAGACTGAGCCTGTGGATACCACAAAACCGGATACTCTGAAAACAAGACCGGCGGTTACCCCAAATAAGTAGTTAACCCGATTTTCTTTTTATTTTAAGCCTGGATGTTTTAATTTTTATTTTTCCATATTCAGGCTTGGGCGTTCTGTTGCTTATTAATATTTCAATCAGCCATTTTTCAAGACGGTGATGAGCCGGAATTAATATGGCGGCAATGGATACAAAAATCAGCATTTCATATACGGGTATATGATGGGTGAGTTCTTTAACGTAAGGATGTAAAAACAGGGTGAGGTATTCAAAAAGGATGAGTAAGGAAAGAATGCCCAGCATCCTGATGACACGTACATGAATTTTTATACGGCTCAGCAAAAGCGTGAAGAGAAAAAAGCCGGGAATAAAAATACCAATGAATAATAATTGCAATTGCTGAAAGCGTTCCCTGGCTGCTATTTTTTTATTCTCTTCTATTTCTAATTGTCTTACCTGCTCATTACTTGAAATAATTTGTAATTCCCTGATCCTGCTCTTACTGTTGAGTGAATCATTCAGTGTCTGTTCAAGCGTAATATAAGAGTAAGCGCTGTCAATATTATTTAGTTGTTTATAATGATTCTTAAGAAATTCTACAGCGTCTAATTGCCTGGATAAAAAGCCAGCTTTATTTGAAACGGAAAGTGATTTGCCTGCATAATATGTTGCAGAATCGCTCTTGTTTATTTGCTGATATAATTTTGCAAGCCCAAGAGTTGCTTCACAAAGCAGGTCGTCGTCGTTTGCTGCCTGTAAATGTGAAATAGCAGAACGGTAATTCAGCAGCGATGAATCATACTTCCCCATTTTTCTGTAACTGTGCCCAAGGCCAGTCATAGAAGCCCCTGTCAAATCATCATCCCGGAGATTCTTTGCAATTTCCAGTGATTTATAAAAATAAGGATAGGCTGAATCTGATATATTGAGCCGGTCATATACATCTCCAAGATTCACTTTAATATAATATTTCAACGCTTCTATATTATTCTGCGTAATAACCGAATCTGATTGATGATAGTATAACAAAGCCTGCTGGTATTCTTCCTGAAAAACATAAACAATACCTATGTTCATTAATACACTGGCAAGGTTCCTGGGATTGTTTCTTTTTTCTTCCAGTTGCAGTTTTTCAATATTGTATTCCAATGCACTGGGATAGTTGCCAATTTTAAAAAAGCAGTTGGCTATCACTCCCAGTGATCTTGATTGTCCTTCAATATATTTTATTTGCCGGGCAAGGTAAAGCGCTTGTTGTGATTGTATTAAAGCCAGTTCAGGGTTGTAAATATATACTGCACTTGCCTGTTCCCACATAAGCCTCACTCTGTTGCTGTCAATTTTTTCTTGTGCCAATAATTGACCAATACTGTCGGCTTTTGTTTTCTGGCCAAATGCATTTACCCATAAAAGGGAAAAAAGAATAACTGCAAAATACTTTGTCATATTGCTTTGATTGATGATGGGGATGCCCGGTTACTTTTCTTTTGTTTAGTTATAGTTCTTTTTTTTCGAATCAAAGAGTATCCTGTTTTCAGTTATAAGTTTACCGAATACGCCGGTTGAAAAATAATGTTATAACTTTTCAGATAGGAATTGTATTTTGATTTCGTTTGGCAATTTTAAAAAAACTTGTCATGAATTGCCCGGATGATTTTTTCACAGGCATGCAGGATAGCCTAAAAACAATAAACACATGAAAATAAGAATCTTATTTGTTCTGCTGCTTTTCTTTTTTAAAGGCAGTACGCTTTACGCACAATCACTTTTTGAATTTAAGTATTATTTTGAGGAAAATAAAATTAAGGAGAGCTACCAGGCATTCCTGCTGAGAGAAGATGATGGTACAGGTTTTATACGGGTGCGGTTTTTTGACGAAAAAAGTAAATCCACTGTGATAGTGGATATGCTGATGCAGGAACATTATGGCACTGATGAACATGGCAAAACGGATACAAACCTGCTTATTTTTGAAGGAATTGATCCGGTATTCATCAGCGGTGATTCAAGTGAGGCGTATGATCCTGATGTTTTCTGGTTTACCAAAAACGAACAGACAGGTTTTTTTGAGCCATTGGCTGTTGTTTCAACTAACGAAGAAGATAATACCAGCAGTGAAGGTATAATTGAAGAAATGAAACTCCTGGAGCAGAAAGATCTTACAAAGGAATTTGTATTGCAATACTTTATCCCCAAAGATGATTTCTATGTAAATCTTTTTGAAACAAAAGTAAGAAGTGTACCTACCCCTCAAAAAAGTATGAAGTTGTTTTTGATTGTTGTTGCAAATACAGAAGATGCTACGATTGGTACAACCTGTGTAAAAGATAAAAATGCTGTATATAAAAATTATGAACAAATAGCAAAGTTCCTCGGCATCGGATTTGTACCTAAAGAGATATTTGGAACAGGGTACAGTAAAAAAAATGTGGAGGATGCTGTTAACGCTCTTGCTCCCGGCAATAATGATATAGTTATTTTTTATTATTCCGGGCATGGTTTTAATTCAATGAAGGAAGGGAAACTTTTTCCTTACATGGATTTGCGGGAAAGTCCGGGTGAATTTCCAACTCCGGGTATCAATGCAGTAAACGTTGAAGATGTGTACAAGCAGATAAAAATGAAAGGGGCAAGGCTCAATCTTGTTATCAGCGATTGTTGTAATTCAGAAATTGGCAAAACAAGTAACTCCAGTACAAATGTTGCCAGCACAAGACCTTCTTCAATTGGATGGAGTTTAGGAAATTGTATGTCTCTGTTTATGGACAGTAAACCCCTTTCACTTTTAATAACCGCAGCCGAAAAGGGAGAACTATCCGCCGGTAATGACAGCGATGGAGGAATTTTTACACATAATTTCACTTTATCTGTTGATAAGCATATCGGACTTTTTTTTAATAGCGCTTCCTGGGAGGAAGTAGTGCAGATGGCAAAAAAACAAACCATCTCAAGAGCAAACAATACTACCTGTCCCCAGGAAGATGGTACTTATCAAAAATGTAAACAAACCCCTGTTTATAAAAAAAATTAAGACAGTGCCTGCCTTTCAATTCAATTAAAAGATTCCTTTTGACTGACCAAACTCAGCAAAAAAGTTGAGGCATATAATTATTTTTGCGCCTCAAAAAGAATTCATGCAGGAAAACAAAGTAGAATTGATGTCGCCTGCCGGCAGTTTTGAATCGCTGCAGGCAGCTATACAGGGCGGGGCAGATGCAGTTTATTTCGGTGTTGAGCAATTGAACATGCGGGCAAGGGCTACCATGAATTTTACCGTTGCAGATTTACCGGAGATTGTTGCACTATGCAGCAAACATAACATACGCAGTTATCTTACGCTCAACACAATTGTGTATGATCATGATATGTTACTGATGAAAACGGTGATCAGCGAGGCCAAGAAAGTCGGCATTACCGCTGTTATTGTATCCGATCAGGCTGTGATTGCTTTTGCAAGAAGCCTGAACATGGAAGTGCATATTTCCACGCAACTTAATATTAGCAATCTGGAAACGGTTCGTTTCTATTCTTTGTTTGCAGATGTAATGGTGCTGTCGAGAGAATTGAGCTTGCGGCAGATAAAAGTTATTTGCAATGGAATCAAAAAAGAAAACATTCAAGGCCCATCGGGTAATTTAGTGGAGATAGAAGTGTTTTCTCACGGAGCTTTGTGTATGGCTGTTTCGGGTAAATGTTATCTCAGTCTGCATACACAAAATGCTTCGGCCAACAGAGGCGCTTGTTTGCAAAACTGCAGAAGGAAGTATAAAGTAATTGACATAGAAGAAGGGCATGAGCTGGAGATTGATAATGAGTACATCATGTCGCCCAAGGATCTCTGCACGATTGATTTTTTAGATCAGCTCATTGATACAGGTGTAAAAGTGTTGAAGATAGAAGGCCGTGGTAAGAGCCCTGATTATGTAAAGACAGTTACCCAATGTTATCGTGAAGCAATTGACAGTTACTATGATAAAACCTATTCTGTTGAAAAAGCAAAAGTATGGATACAGCGCCTGGAAGCTGTGTACAACAGGGGTTTCTGGGGCGGCTATCTTTACGGTCAGCAAATGGGAGAGTGGACAGATGTATCAGGATCAAAAGCAACTGTAAGAAAGATCTATCTTGGTAAAGGCAATCATTATTATCCAAAGAAAAAAATTGCTGAATTTAAAATAGAAAGTTATCCTTTGCGGGTTGGTGATAAAGTAATGATCATTGGTAAAAGCATGGGTGTTGTGGAAACACTTGTTGAGTCGTTGCATGTAAATAATATTGGTGCAGCAACTGTGGCCGAGAAAGGCGATCTTTGTTCATTCCCTCTGGATGTGCCTGTTCATCATTCAGATAAATTGTATAAGATCGTTGCAGATGATGCAATCGTTGAAAACATATGATCACTATTATTCAGCAAAGAGAAAAATGTATTGGTTGCAATTATTGTGTGGAAGCGGCTCCTGATCGTTGGCGTGTGTCAAAACGTGATGGCCGCAGTACTCTTGTTGGTGCTAAAGAAAGCAGGGGTTTCTGGAGAGTGAAAGTAAATGAAGAGGAAAGGGTTGCCAATGAAAAGGCTGCAAAACTTTGTCCTGTTAAGATCATTCAGGTTAAATAAATTTATTAATACACGGGTAAGCTGCTAAAGAAAGAATCTCCCTTTCGGCCAAAAAGCAGTACATTTGTTACTCTTAATGTTATTGCTCTCTCTGTTTGTGTAGTTTTAATTCTCCCCAAATAACGAATGTTTTAACGTAAGGCAGATAATGTATCAATTCATTTCGGTTGATAGCCTTATCACATTTATTCATCAAATATTTTTTTAGTGTCATTTAACAATTTACAGCTCATTGAGCCTGTATTACAGGCTTTGAGCAAAGAAGGGTACACAAGCCCAACACCTATTCAACAACAATCCATCCCTGCAATTTTACAACAAAAAGATCTGCTGGGTTGTGCCCAAACAGGAACCGGTAAAACTGCGGCCTTCACCATTCCTATTTTGCAGCTTATGCACCAGCAACAGCAGCAGGAGCAGCAAAAACACCGTCGCATTCAAACTTTAATACTTACCCCTACCCGTGAACTGGCAATACAGATAGGTGAGAGTATAAAAGCATACGGGCATTTTTTAAACATCAAACACCAGGTGATCTTTGGTGGCGTACCTCAATACAGCCAGGTGCAATCGGTAAAACGTGGAGTAGATATCATTGTTGCTACACCGGGTCGTTTACTTGATCTGATGCAACAGGGACATATCTCACTAAGTCATGTTCAATACTTTGTACTGGATGAAGCAGATCGTATGCTTGATATGGGTTTTGTGCACGATGTAAAACGAATCATAGCAAAACTTCCAACTAAACGTCAAACTTTATTTTTCTCGGCTACAATGCCAATGGAAATAAAACAATTGGCAGATATGTTATTAACCAACCCGGTGAAAGTGGAAGTAACACCATCTTCTACCACCGTAGAAATTATTCAGCAATCAGTTTATTTTGTTGAGAAACATCACAAACAGGCGCTGCTTATTCAGTTGCTGAAAGATGAAACCATTGAAACCGTGCTGGTGTTTACACAAATGAAACATGCTGCTGATAAATTAGCCCGGTACCTGAATGCTGCAGGCGTTCGTACAGAAGCAATTCACGGTAATAAATCACAGAATGCAAGGCAAAGTGCATTAGAAAATTTCAAGAACAGAAAAACCCGTGTGTTGGTGGCAACAGATATTGCAGCACGTGGAATTGATATTGATGAATTAACACATGTACTCAATTTCGAATTACCCAATGTTCCTGAAACTTATGTGCATCGTATTGGAAGAACCGGAAGGGCAGGAGCAAGCGGCTCAGCAATTTCTTTTTGTGACTGGAGTGAAAAAATATTTTTGACCGATATACAAAAGCTCATCAAAAAAACAATACCCGTAGTAAAGGGGCATGCTTTTGATAACGTTGCATTGCACAGCATTCCCGTTTCAACAACGCAACCCGCTTCAGTTAATAATTTTGGAAATGGGGGAAGGGGAAAGCGGTATGGTAAAGCCTTCTCTCAAAGATAATTGCACCAGGATGCTTTAATAGCGGTAACAAACAGCATTGATATTCATTCCTGCACCTACGGATGCAAACAAAATAACATCGCCCTGCACAAGCTGGTGATGTTCAAATTGTCCTTTCAGTACAAGATCATACAGAGTTGGAACTGTTGCAACGGAACTGTTGCCCAGCCATTGAATGCTCATGGGCATAATATGTTCGGGCGGTTTAGCAATGTCATACAACTGGTACAGGCGTTTGATAATACCATCATCCATCTTTTCATTGGCCTGGTGAATAAACACTTTTTTCAACTGATGAATTTGTATGCCGCTTTTATCCAAACAATCTTTCATGGCAGCCGGTACATATTTCATGGCATACTCATACACCTTACGTCCTTTCATTTTAATGTAACGGATGCCGGGATCACTTCCCGGTAAAAATGATTGACCCATGTGAATATAGTCCACTTCTTCAAGCGAATGTGTTTGTACAGAAGCACCGAGAAAACCTGATCCGTTTTCGGTTGTGTGTTTATATTCAACAACAGCAGCACCTGCACCATCGCTGAAGATCATACTGTCACGATCATACATATCAATAACTCTGGATAATGTTTCTGCTCCAATGATCAACGCTTTTTTGGCAATGCCAGCTTTAAAAAATGCATCGGCCTGTATAAGCCCTTGTATCCATCCCGGGCAACCGAATAAAATGTCGTAAGCAACACAGCCGGGGTTGCGGATGCCAAGCTGATGTTTGATGTGGCTGGCTATAGAAGGTACTGCATCCGTTTGAATGGTATGTTTGATGACATTGCCAAAGTTATGTGCCACAATGATCTGGTCAATTTCTTCAGCATTTACACCACTGTCTGCAATTGCATTTTTTGCGGCAATTGCTCCAATGTCGGATGTAGTAAGTTCGTTGGTTGTGTATCGTCTTTCTTCTATACCGGTGATCTGTTTAAATTTTTTCACTACTTCCTGCGGTGGAATAGGAAGAGGTTGCTGGTTTTCGGTATAAAAAATGTGTTGTGCAAAATCATTATTTGACTGCACAACTGGAGGGATGTAAGATCCGGTGCCGGTAATGATTGAACGAAACATAAATAAAAAAAATAATTGTTGAAAAAAAACTGCTGCCTGTAGCGGTTACAGGCAGCAAGTATAGAATTGTTATTTTCAGGACAGCGAAAATATTTTCAGCATCTTTTAATCAGCAATAGAAACTGCTTCATTTCCTGCAACAGCTTCCTCAACTAACAACTCAGCATCACTTTCCTCTTCAGTAATATCTTCTTCAAGCACTTCCGGAACAGGAGTTGTGTTTTTGATGGTCAGTTGGAAATAATTATTCATCGAAATTTCAAACTGTTGATCAGAAAGAATTCTGCGTGTTGCTTCTTCTTCCTGTAACAGCACTGCCAGTTCTTTGGCAAGCGGGTTTTGCTTTTCCGATATGTTCAACCGCCCTTTGTTTAACAGTAACTGTGAGAAACTGAATTTCGTTTTCCTTCCACCGGATGCTCTTTCAAAATCGGTATGATTCATATTCAGCGTTTGTTCTGAAGCAGAAGACCGTTTTAAAAGAATCGTAATAACCGGCAGATATTTTTTCCATGTTTGTGTGAACATAAATCAATTTTTTTTCTGTTCGTCAGAAAAGTTCAGTATAAAAGCAGTTTAGTTATTCTCACTTAACCGTGTAAACTCAGCGCCGTTGAAAATACGGGCCAGGTTATTATCCTGGGTCCGTTTCCATTCTTCCAGTTTTGAATCCGATACGATACGCCAGAAATTTTTCGATTTCAGTTCTTCATAATCATTTCCACGGATAAATACACCTTTCAGTGTATCTCTCTGTTTAAAATGAATATTCACCCTGTCGTTTTTAAGTGATTTGCTTTCAATAAACTTTCCTATCATATCATTTGTCATGCAGGGAAAAATTGTTGAATAAAAAAATAGTTGCTTTTAAGTTACGAAAATTCCCTGGAATTACCACTTGTTACGTGGTCTTTCTTCACGGGGTCTCGCTTCTACAACTTTGATTGAACGTCCGTCGGTTGACGTTCCGTTAAGTGCTTCTATTGCACTTTTTGCAGCCTCATCATCGGGCATTTCTACAAAACCAAAACCTCGGCTCTGATTGGTTAACTTATCCATGATAACTTTTGCTGATGAAACGGCTCCGAAGCCGGTAAAAAGTTGCTCTAAATCGGCATCCTGTACATTGAAGCCTAAATTGGAAACATAAATGTTCATAAAAAAAAATAATTAAGTAAAAAAAACTTGAGTAAAATACCGGAGTAAAGGAAGAATATGAGAGCGGAAGAAAATTATTCGCTTACAGGAATTCAACTCAAATGATCGGTTAAAGGTAGGCTTTATTCAGCAGGGGCTCCCTTTTATTTTTAAGATGGATTTCAGCGATGAAACCGGCATACTTTCCGGTATGCCTTTTTCCGGTACCAATTTCTGCATAAATGCTGCAGGCATGTACCAGAAAAAGCCCCGGCAGGCAATAGCCTTCCGAAGCTTTAGCAGAAGTTGAACCAGGAATTGAATCCGGTTATATCATAGAAAGTAAAAGCTGTTCTGCCATAGGGAATAAAATATTGTTTTCAAGATGAACGTGCTGGTGCAAATCTTCTTCAAATGCTTTGAGTTCATTTATTACAAGGCAAAAAGTAGTACATGCACCAACAGGCGCTGTGTATCCATTTGTGAGTTGCCTGATGTTGTTCAGGCTGTTTCCAGCAAATGTATGTTCTGCTTCCATTACACTTACCGGTCCGCTGATATACTCTGTAGGGAAACCGGAATGGTTATCAATAAGACCGGCATGAAAAACTTCACGGATCCGTGGAAAAAGAATTATCTCTTCTTTTTGCATGTGTATCCGCAATTCATTGTCAACCTCAAGGAAAAGGGCATAAACTTTTTTCATTTCAGGATAACGGTCTCCATGTTTTGTAACAACACGCAGCAAATGTTCCCTGATGGAAACAGATGCCTGTTTTACATAAGTATGGTGCTTTAAAATAATATGGCTGATGAGTTGCTCAGGATCAAATGAATCAAAATCCTGATCAACTGCTGAAGGATCATCAATCACTTCTTCCAACTCAGTAACAATTTTTTCAAGTGAAAGATTTTTCTCTTTGCAGGCTGTTTCAAGACTGCGTTTACCATTACAGCAATAATCGAGATGGTATTTTTCAAAAACGGAAGCTGTGGGATGATATTGCTTTACAATGCCGGCAAGTGTGTTTTGTGTGATAGTATGCATGGTTATTATTTTTATCAAAACTATCCATATTCTATTGTTAGGTTTATGATTTCAATCACAATACAGGTATTATTCCTGAGCTATGTAATAATTCGGGATGGGTTAACTTTACTCTTTATGATGCAGCCTGATTTCAATCCTTTTCCTGAACTAAAAACAGAACGGCTTCTTTTACGAAGAATAACTGAAGCCGATGCTGCTGCTGTTTTTTTTCTGAGGTCGGATAAAAAAATACTGGAGTTCATTGGTAAAGAAGCGGCAGTAAGTATAACAGAAGCAGAAAATTTTATTCGAAACATTAATCATGATACAGATGCAAATGAAGTGATCTTATGGGGTATTGCAATTGCTGAAAATCCTTCCGTAATTATCGGCACCATTTGTTATTGGCGTTTGCAAAAGGAACATTACCGGGCAGAAATTGGTTATGTGTTGCATCCCGGCTACTGGCGAAGAGGAATTATGAGAGAGGCTATTCTGAAAGTGCTGGATTATGGATTTGAGCAAATGAAGCTGCACAGTATTGAAGCAAGGATACAAGCTGAAAACGCTGCATCTGCTGCATTGCTTGAAAATATTGGTTTTGTAAAAGAAGGATATTTAAAAGAAGAATTTTACTTCAGGGAAAAGTTTTATGATACCATTCTTTATTCAAGAATACAATAGATATACTTGCAAATGTTGCATGTGCACAACAATAACCGGTAGCTTATAAATAATCATTCAATTTAAAAACTACCCGTATGTTGCCTGTTGTACTGCGTACCAGGCAGTGTATGAGCAAATAGTATGAAAGGGAATTATTACAGAACAATTACACTGTTGCTGCCGCCAAACTCATTGGGTTGCTGTTCATCTGCTTCGGGTTCATTCAGCCATTCGGTAGCGTTCACTAAATATTTAAATTCGTGTTTTGATTCTTTTGGAAGATTTACATCTGCACTGAAACTGCCATCTTTCTTTTTGCTCATAATGATTGAGCTTTTCCAATCGCTGTTAAGACCCAGGATTTCAACCGTATCAGCATTTTCAACGTTAAAAGAGAATTTCACTTTGCAATAATCTTTCGTTTTGAAGTAAGTTTTTTGTACCATTTTTCTTTGTTTAAAGTTTTAAGTGTTTTTAAACCAAACATTGAATTCATAAATAAATTCAGCAGTTTCTTCTGCCCGTTTGGCAGGAAAAAATATTGTTTCCCGTTGTTTATACAGGTTTTTCAAAAAAGTAACCCGGCTGCCATGTATTTTTTGCAGCATCTTATGCACGCTAACAAATGTTATGTTGGTATTGCCCACTGTGTGTGCCGAAGCACAAAATAAAAAAATCAGCGAAATGCATCTTTATGATCTTTCTGCGCCCTGATCATTTCTGCATAACCCATTTTTTTTAAAAGTGCATCCACTGCCTGTGCAATACGTTTCGTTCGGGTGATTTCTGTTTTGGCGCTTTCAATCCATTTGCTGAAATAATTCCTGTGTGAGCCGGGCAGGGTATTAAAAAAAATCAACGCTGCCGGTTCATCGGTAAGGCATTCAAAAAAATCAGATGCTATTTCATAAGCCTTTTCCTGAAATGCCAGGTATACCTTCAATTCATCACCGGCTCTTTTTTTCAGGGCTTTTCTTACATCAGCTTTTAAAGGAATAATAAAATTTCCTTCACCCATTGGTAATAAGCTCATGCCATCAAATGTATAGTTATCAAATTTCCCTTTTACACGGAACGATTTTTTACAACCGGGATTTAATTGCTCTGCATGGGCAGCAGTGATTGCAATATAAGTCCAACCGGTTTTTTCGCCCTGGCTTTTAAACTTTAAAATAGTGGTTGTAAAGCGTACCATAACAGAATAAACTTACTCAGTATTATTTATTCACAAAAATAAATCTGCTACATTTATGGCATGACAGTTCTTGTAACAAATATTAAACAATTAGTTGGGGTATGGAAAAAAACACATTTACTCCGG
This sequence comes from uncultured Chitinophagaceae bacterium, assembly GCA_947085245.1. Taxonomy (GTDB): domain Bacteria; phylum Bacteroidota; class Bacteroidia; order Chitinophagales; family Chitinophagaceae; genus Lacibacter. The sequence goes on from CAMTVU010000091.1 coordinate 29,376, forward strand.
GGGAAAGAATTAGCCAACCTGCCCTGTATTGAAAACGCATTTCTTGTAATTAAAGATGGAGTAATTGCTGAGTATGGCAGTATGAATAATATTGGAAACAGGGAAGCTGACATTGAAAATAAGATAGATGCCAAAGATCAATTCATACTTCCCACATGGTGCGACAGCCATACACATCTTGTATTTGCAGAAAGCAGGGAAGAAGAATTTGTTGATAAAATAAAAGGACTCAGCTATGCCGAAATTGCAGCAAGGGGCGGTGGTATTTTAAACTCAGCAAAAAAGTTGGCAGAGAAAACAGAACTTGAATTATTAAGACTTGCCTGGAGCCGGTTGCAGGAATTAATTCAGGGAGGCACAGGAGCAGTTGAAATAAAAAGCGGATATGGACTTTCGGTTGAAGCTGAATTAAAAATGCTGAGAGTGATAAAGAAACTGAAAGAAACTTCACCCATTCCAATTAAAGCAACTTTCCTGGGGGCACATACTTATCCGTTGGAGTACAAAGAAAATCACCAGGGTTATATTGATCTTATCATTAACGAAATGCTTCCTGTAATTGCTGAAGAAGGCCTGGCAGATTATGTGGATGTGTTTTGTGAAAATGGTTTTTTTTCAGTTGATGAGATGGAAACAATTTGTAAAGCTGCCATGCAGTATTGGCTTACACCAAAGCTACACATCAATCAGCTCAACAGCATGGGCGGATTGCAAAAAGCTATTGAGCTCAATGCCTTATCGGTTGATCATTTGGAAACAATGACGGATAAGGACATAAAAGATTTAGCTGCATCAACAACTATCGGCACCTTATTACCAACGGCTGCTTTTTTTCTTCGCATGCCTTTTCAACCTGCACGCAGGTTGATAGACGCCGGCGCTGCCATTGCTTTGGCCAGTGATTTTAATCCCGGCTCTTCACCAAGCAGCAACATGAACTTTGTAATTGCCATGAGCTGTATTGGTATGAAGATGTTGCCCGAAGAAGCAATCAATGCAGCAACCATCAATGCAGCACATGCTATGGAACTGGAGCATGAGTTGGGAAGTATTACTGTGGGCAAAAGGGCTAATCTTATTTTTACCAAACCCATTCCATCACTCGCTTATCTGCCTTATGCATTTGGCAGTAACCACATTGATAAAGTAATGATCAGCGGGGAGTTTTACTCCTGATGTTCGGTTTGCTGAAAAAAGTTATCTTCCATCCCCAATCAAACCAACTATATGCAACGTTTCCGCTTTTATAATAAGGAAGATGTTCTTACACTCACAAAAATCCGTCGCTTTGAAACCAAACTGGGAGAAAGGGTTCAATTAGTTAACAGCAGGGAACAATTTGAACAGTTGCTGGAGCAATCAAATGCAAAATATGTGTTGTTTGGAATACCCGAAGATATAGGTGTAAAAGCAAATGACGGCATTGGCGGAACCGACACTGCATGGTTCCCATTTTTAAATTCTTTTTTGAATATTCAGAGCAATGATTTTTTACAGGGCGATGAAATACTGCTGCTGGGTCATTTTGATTTTGCTGATGTGGAAGGACTGATAGAAGAGAATGCACATGGGCATGATGAGAAAGTTGAAGCGTATCGTCATGCAGTAAACATGATTGATAATGATGTTGAGGAATTAACAAGGATCATCACTTCAAAAAATAAAATTCCAATTGCCATTGGTGGCGGGCATAATAATGCATACCCATTGATTAAAGGAGCTGCAAAGGGATTGCACAAAGCGGGGTTACTGCAGCTTGCACAGATCAATTGTATCAACCTCGATGCACATACCGATTATCGCCCTGCCGAAGGAAGACATAGCGGTAATGCATTCCGGTATGCAGAAGATTACGGCTACCTGCAGAAGTATTGTGTAATTGCTGTGCATGAAAATTATATTCCGCAAAATGTGTGGATTGATATCGTCAACAATCCTTTCATTGATCTTATTACTTATGAGGATATTTTCATCCACGAAAAAAGAAATTTCATCCAGGCCGTTGCACATGCAACAGGTTTTACCGAAGATATGCATACCGGTATTGAGCTTGATTTGGATTGCATTGAACATACACTCAGCAGTGCTGTTACGCCAAGTGGTATCAGTGTACTGCATGCCCGTCAATATTTGAGCTTTGCAGCGGTTGATTGCAAAGTTGCGTACCTGCATATTTGCGAAGGTGCCAGTTTTTTAAATGATGGACGAAAGAACGATACAACCGGTAAACTCATCAGTTACCTGGTAAGCGATTTTATTAAAGCACATACATCCAGTTAATAAACAGCAGCACTGATTTTTACATCAGTTTGTTTAGCAATTTGATAAATTTTTAGCGCAAGTTTTTTTGCTTCCGGTTGTTTTTGCTGTTTAAGCAGGGATGTGTATAAGCCGGTTAATGCCCAGATATTATCGTTGTTGTTTTTGAGATCATTTCTGAAAGTGATTTCAGCATCTGCCCATTGTTTATTTTCTAACTGCGCATTACCCAGGTAATGTTTAGGATTCAGCATCCAATCTCTAGGCTCGTTATACACCATTTGTTCTTCCAAGAAAGATGCTGTTGAAAAATATTCAATCGCCGCTTTATAATTTTTTTCTTTCATGGCAATAGTACCCTCCAGTAATTTAGCAGCAATGGTTGCTCCATCAATGGAGGGCGAAAAAGGAGTAAACGGAAGATACAGGCTGCTGTCTTTAAGTAAATTTTTAATCTCCGCTAATTCTTCTTTTGCCGATGCGATTTTATTTTTATTTGCCATTGCCATACCCTTTCCAAAGTGATAAAGAATACTTGCATAAATCTGTTTTTCGCCGGGCTTTGGTTGTGCAAGTAAAGCATCCCATCTTCCAAAACGTACATCAACTAATACCGTTGTCATATAAATGTATTGAACATAACTTCCCATTGCCCCCTCCATTGTAAGATATTCCTTTGGAATACTGTTGGCAGTTGCTATACCTGACTTTACTGCATACTCCATCTTTCCTGCAAGTATTGCATGATTGGTTTGCATATGCAGGTTATGAATAATATATAAGAAATCATTGCCGGTAACCGCACCATATAAGGGAATCATTTTTTGATAACTGCTTACTGCTTTTTCATTCACCAAACTACCTTTTTGATAGTTACCGGTACGCAGATAAATATGTGATGGCATGTGCACCATGTGTGAGAGAGCGGGGGTTAAGTTGCCTAATCTATCTGCGCTTGCAAGTGCAAGACTGGCATACGGTGATGGCTCCATTACATGAATATAGTAGTGATTAGCACCAGGGTGATTTGGTGATTTTGCCAATAATTTTTCCAGTATGGTTCTGATCTGTGGTGCCCACGGTTTGGCTTTACCGTTAGTATACCAAAGATCCCAGGGATGCTGTAACATCAGTGCATCGGCGTATAATGCTGCCACATCTGCCCTTGCGGGAAATTGTTCATAGGCTGCTTTCATCCGGTCGGCATATAATTGATTCAGGTGTTTTCTTGTTTGAGTTGAATCAGCTGAGTAACGGATTTGCTGCGCCTCTATCAATGCTTTTTCTGCCGGCGTACAGGAAGCGCTTAACGCAACTGCCCTGTTGCTGGCGAGCAATGCATCGGGTGATGCAGAATAACCCAGATCATTGATGTTTGGTCCAAAGGCCAAAGCTTTAGCCCAATGCAACATAGCACAGGTAGCATCAAATTTTTCCGCTTTCTTAAACGAAGCCATTGCTTCAATAATATGAAAGCCATAATACATATTGATGCCCTGGTTAAAATAAAATTGAGCACTGTCGTTCTTTGTGCTGATGTTCCATTTATAATTCCCGGCGCCGGGAATGGGTGGAATATCGGCTTCTTCTAAAAAAGGTTTTAATGCTTCCCAATCAGGACTGCAGCGGAGAATTGTTTTTTGTTTATAGCTGTTAAGCGATTTTATCAGTTGTTGATTTTGATACCTCTCAGTAAATTGTAATGTAACCAATGCAGAAAAAAATGCTGTGCAGGCAAGGAAGAGTAGTTTTAGTTTCATGCTGCTGGTTTTAGGAAACAAAAGCTACATTATTTTTTATTATCTGAAAAGTAAATGAGCCGGAATTTTAGCAGAAACCGGTTTTCAGTTTCAAATTTTCCATTACATTGAAAATAATCGGGCATCGGTTATAATGCATCATCACCGTAAATAACCGCTTCGTGAAATGGGGGAGATGCAGGGCGGGAAATTCCCTGCAACCTGCAAAGCGGTCTTCATAAATGGTACATTTATTATCAGCTAAGAAATGACAGGGAATGGTATTCATGACCATTAAACCATGACTGCCTTTTTCAAGGTACTGTTCGTCAAAATTTTTTCGTACAAGGTTCAATCTTGCAGCTACAGCATCAGCTTCTGTTTCCGTTACATTAATCAGTAAACTTTTACAGCAATTGCCGCAGGCTGTACAATCAATTTGCGGCTCAATGATTTTATTCAGTGAAAGAACTTCTTCGTCAATGGCATCTGCATTTTGTTGCTTTAAAAAAGAAACGAATTCATTGTTCTCATCTTCTTTTTCAGCAGCATGTTGTTGAATGATTGAAAGAGATGTTTGCAGTTGCATCGGGCAAAGTTATACCAGATGGCTTCACTGCTGAGAATATGTTTTATGCTGTTAAATAAAAAGGCTCCCGTAAGAGAGCCTTTTTGAAAATGACACAAATAAGTTATATCAATAATCTAATTTCATTTCAACCCTGCGATTCTTTGCTCTTCCAGTTTCTGTTTTATTATCAGCCACAGGTTGTGTATCGCCATAGGCTTTGTAAGTGATGCGCTCAGCTGCAATGCCTTTGCTGATGAAATAATCAGCTACTGATTTGGCTCTGCGTTCGCTCCACATCATGTTTCGTTCAGCTGTACCACGGTTATCGGCATGTGCACTGATGTTTAATTTCAATTCAGGGTTTTCCTGCAACACTTTCACCACTTCATCCAATGGATTAAAAGATTGCTTCAGGATCACATCACTTGCAAACCGGAAGAAGATATTCTTTGCAGCAAATTCAACTTTCTGTTTTACATCCTGTTTAATTTCAGGGCAGCCGCTGTTCAATACCACACCTGCTTCGTTGGGGCATTTATCTTCTTCATCGTTAATACCATCCTTGTCAGTATCAGGAACCGGGCAACCACCATATCTTGCAACACCTGCGTCATCTTTACACTTGTCATCTTTATCTGCCACACCATCTTCATCACTATCTGGGCATCCGTTTAGGGTCCCTATTTCTGTTGGGCATTGATCATCTGTGTCAGCAACGCCATCACCATCTGCATCAGGACATCCATTTGCAGTTCCATAAACATCAGGACATTTATCATCTTTATCAGGAACATCGTCCTTGTCTCTGTCTGGGCAACCATTCACTGTTCCTTTTATATCAGGGCATTTGTCAATGTCATCAGCTATATTATCTCCATCCCTGTCGGCTATTGGTTTAACCGGTTGAGGCTTAACTGTTGTCTGTTTGACAGGTTTTTTCTTTTTGGTTTTATTTAAATTATGTTGTGCAAAGCCAATGCTGTATTGCAAATAATCATTGGTTATACCACCTGTTAATTTTTTACGCCATTGCAGTTGCATAAATAAATAAGCGCCTTCGCTGAAGCGGAATTGCAAACCCGCCCCCAGCGGGGCATACACAGCAATCTGGTTGGGGAAATGGCCCACACCAATACCGGCAGTTAAAAAAGGGTTTACAATCGCTGTTTCTTTAAGTGCCTTTACATGCAGCAACGCATCCGCCTGTGTACTGAATTTTGCCTGGCCAATGCTGTCATCTTTTACAAACAAAGCCGGGAAATTGGAAAAAGTTCCGGTGAGGGTTCCCGAAAAATCAATGTGCGGTGTAAGGCCTTTCCAATAACTTAAGCCAATACCAAATGATTTATTGCCGGGCTTATACCATTCGTTTTGTTTGAATGCTTTGCTCAGTGAAGAATCCCTGATTTGCCCGGGAAAACGATAATCAGCAAAACTGATATTATAGGAAAGCAAACGGGGTTTCTTTGTTATTTTTTTCTGGGCCTGTAGAACAATACTGCTCATCAGAGCAATTGCAGTTAGTAAACGGGTTAGTTTCATAGACAATGTCTTAGTTGCGAAAATAACGTTCAATGATGTATTTATGGTATAAAACAGATGCTTTCTTTTTGTGGGTATAAAATGAAAGGTTTTGTAGGTTATATCAAAAACAGTTCATAAATTTAGTAAGTTCTTTGATGCAACAATATTTATTCATTTTTAAAACTGTTTCCCATGGTTTCTACAGACACCACACAGTTAAACAGGGAATGCAGCTCCTGGAGGGAGCATCTGCGTTCCTACCGCAATGAAATGGGCCAATTAAGAGATCAATTACAACTCATGGCCAGCGGACAAAACGACAAAGAAGTTTTAACCGAAGTTGAACACTACCACAATCAATTCTACATTCAGCAGATCAACATCCATGATCTGAAGCAGGCTATCAAATCCCACGACCGGAAACTGCAACTGGAATTTACAACAGCCTTCGGCAACCTCTCCGAAGAATCATTGCAGCAACACGAAAACCTGCACAGCCAGTATGAATCATTAGAACATACATTGAGCGAATTACGAAGTGATTTTAAAAACTTTATTGCAAAAGCATAAAGTACCCGCAACTGTTAAGCACCCGAAACAATATTAAGCCACCCATTCAATTCTAACCGCTTCCTTTTACAACTTTTCAACATCAGTTGTAAAAGAAAGTATTTATTAATTTTTTAAAAACGAATGTTATGGCAGACTTTGATACCTCACACGTAAAAAATATTGTCTTGCTGGGCCATGCCGGCTCAGGTAAGACAACATTAGCGGAATGCATGCTTTATGAAGCAGGCATCATTTCCCGCCGCGGCTCTGTTGCTGAAAAAAATACAGTAGCCGATTATCATGAATTGGAACAGGAAAGGGGAAATACCATTTTCTCCAAATTATTGCACACAAAATGGAAAGGCTATAAAATCAATATTATTGATACGCCGGGTTATGATGATTTTGTAGGCGAAGTCATCAGCGCTCTAAGGGTGGCCGATACCGGAGTGATGTTGCTCAACGCAACGCATGGTGTAGAAGTTGGCACCGATATTATTTGGGATTATACCGAGCAGTTTAAAACGCCCATGCTCTTTGCAGTAAATAAATCAGATGAAGAAACTGCCGACTTTGATAAAACAGTAAATGAAGCCAAAGCTCATTTTGGAAATAAAATAACAGTTGTACAATATCCGCTCAACCAGGGTATTGGGTTCAATGCCATTGTTGATGTGTTGAAAATGACGATGTACAAATTTCCCGATGCCGGTGGTAAACCGGAAAAACTTCCCATCCCCGACAATGAAAAAGCAAAAGCAGATGAACTGCATCGCATATTGGTAGAAGCTGTTGCTGTAAACGATGAAACATTGATGGAACATTATCTTGACAGGGGCGAACTGGATGAAGATGAAATGAGGGTTGGTTTAAAAAAATCACTCATCAATCATGACATTTTCCCCGTTTTTTGTTTAAGTGCAGAAAGAGATATGGGCAGCGGGCGTTTAATGGGCTTTATTGATAATGTTTGCCCCAGTGCCAACGAAATGCCTCCGCAAAAAACAAGGACAGGAGGAGCGCTCACCTGCGAAGCCAATGGCCCTGCCTGCATCTTTATTTATAAAACAATATCTGAACCGCATGTAGGTGAATTATCATTCTTTAAAGTTTACAGCGGAACAATTAAAGCAGGTATGGAGTTGGTGAATGAAACAACCGGCGTTTCAGAAAAAATAAATCAGTTGTTTGTGGTGGAGGGTAATAAACGTACAGCAGTAAATGAATTAATTGCCGGCGATATTGGCGCTACACTCAAACTCAGGAACACGCATGTAAACAATACACTTCACGATAAAGGAAAGAATATTGAATTGCTTCCCATTGAATTTCCTGCATCAAATCTTACAATGGCCATAGAGAGTACAAAGAAAGGGGAGGAAGATAAACTGGCTGTTGCTTTACATGAATTGCGTTATGAGGATCCTACTCTGAGAGTAGAGGTTTCGCCCGAATTAAAACAAACGCTTATTCATTGCCAGGGCGATATGCACCTTGCAGTTGCTAAATGGAAAATTGAACATTTACAAAAGATTGAAGTGAAGTTTACACGGCCACGTATTGCTTACCGTGAAACCATCAGGCGCAGTGCCGATAGTATGTACCGTCATAAAAAACAAAGTGGCGGCAGCGGCCAGTTTGGTGAAGTGCATTTACGCATCGAACCCTGGCATGAAGGAATGCCCGAACCATCAGATTTGAATGTGAGGGGAAAAGAAATAAATGAATTACCATGGGGCGGTAAACTGGTTTACTACAACTGCATTGTGGGTGGCGCTATTGATCAGCGGTTTCTTCCTTCTATTTTAAAAGGTGTAATGGAGAAGATGAATGAAGGTCCGCTTACCGGTTCGTATGTGCGTGATGTGCGTGTATGTGTGTATGATGGCAAAATGCATCCTGTTGACAGTAATGATATTTCTTTCAAGATTGCAGGGCTGCAGGCGTTTCGCCAGGCATTTCAACAGGCCGATCCGCAAATACTGGAACCTATGTATCATGTGGAAGTTCTTTGTCCTGAAGATTTAACCGGTTCTGTAATTGGTGATCTGCAGGCAAGAAGGGCAATGGTTGAAGGGATGGATACAGAAAGTCATTTTACCAAAGTCATTGCCAAAGTTCCGTTGGCGGAAATGCAGGACTACAGCGGCAACCTCCGATCCTTTACACAGGGCCGTGCAAAATTCAGAATGAGTTTCCTTATGTATGAACCTGTGCCATTTGAAATACAACGCAAACTGGCTGATGATTACAATAAAGTGGCTAAAGAAGAACTGGTGGCTTAGTGAACAATTGTTTAAATAAAAAAGAGGCTGTCTCAAAAGTAGGCAGCCTTTTTTTATTTTCAGAAAAAGCAA
>CAMTVU010000092.1:0-2199 GCA_947085245.1 uncultured Chitinophagaceae bacterium
CGGTGCGTCTTGCACAAATGAAAGCAGAAAAGCGTTTGGCGAATATGGAAATTATTAAACTCAGCCGTCTCAGTGTTTCCAAAGTAAGCGATGCTGAATGGAAAGTGGTGCTGGAGTTGGCAGGGGAGTGAGCTAAGAGTTCAAAAGAATGAAAAGAGAAAAAAATGCGAAACAAAATAAGCAATACTATAAAACTTCTGCCATTACTTTTTTGTGTTTATTTGAATATTGCTTCATGGTATAAACTTAGAAGTATGGGGTTTGATATGGGGTTACTGGAGATTCATTATTTGGGAATGTTTTTTTTGTATTTATCAATTGGTTTGTTTTTTATTAAACGAAATGTATTTCTGATTCTAAGTTTTATCACAATCATTCTTTTACTTTTTGATTTTGTATCCGTTACACCTATTCAAAATGTTATCCGTGCCGGGTTTACATTAAATAAATGGGCGGTCGAAATTAAATATGTACAGCCATTAGTGTCCCGTTAAATTAGTTCAATTTTTAATTGTTTGTTTTTTTGTTCTTTGACATTCTTATAGACAGGACTTTTCAATAATTCATTTAAATGTGTTTTATCAAAAAGTGAAGCACTCATTATTTGTAACATTTCATACGTTGACCGGTTTATTTTGAGTTTACTTTTAATCACAGTAACCAAAGTGTAGGTAATGATTGCTATATAGACTTGCGTCTTTACGGCATTCATTGATGTTCCCCAGAAAGATTTTATTTTCAGATGCTGCTTTATCCATTTAAAAAACAATTCCACTTTCCATCTATACTTATACAACATGGCAATATCGACTGCGGATTGAGTAAAATTGTTGGTTAAGAATACAAATGTTCTTTGTTGCTCTTTATCAAAATATTTAATTCTTCTTAAAACAACCGGATAACGTGTTGATGATTTTACTCCATTGAGTTTTACTATCTGGTCACAAATAATACCATTTTCTTTGTCTGGTTTTACAGAACTGATTCGCTTAAAATTAAAATTTTCTTTAGCTCTTGTAACATAAAATGCCTGTGACTGATTAATAGTGCATAAACGTTTAAAATCTACGTAGGCTTTGTCCATAATGTAGAACCCGCCTGCTTCGTAGGTCAGAACATCTAATGCGTTCACATCATGAACATTCCCCTCTGTTATATGTACAAAAGCAGGGATAGAAGTTTTGACATCGTAAAGTGTGTGGATTTTTATTGCTCCTTTTGCTTTTCTAAAGCTTGCCCACCAAAACACGTTTAAACAAAGGTCAATTGTGGTAGAATCAAAAGCATATACATTTCCCGTGATCAAAAGTGTAAAATCAGTTTCATCTATTACACAACTTCTTGCAATAGCAATCATTTCATAAGCAAAAGATTCATAAATACAACAATTCCGTTGCTCATTAGCTATCGCTAAATTGGTACGGGATACGTTTTTGCCAAAACCTAAATGATAGTATTTGTTGGAATGGGCACTGACAGTAATAAGTAAATCTCTTAAACTTTCACGGCCGCTTAATTGACCGAACATCATACACATGAGTTGATTCCAGCAGCTGAAATGTTTTATCCATTTATTGCCTTCATACTTTGAAACACATTTGTCGAAAATCCTTGAAGGTAGAAAAGAAGCTATTTGTGCAAAAACATATTTTCCATTATTCATGCCTGATTTTAGCAGAAATAATACGAATTCATTTCAAATCGTCACCGTTTATTTTTCGGCTCAAATACACGTCTATTAAGAATTTCAAAGAACTTTTATTTAGTTTTACAGGACACTAGTGATGTACAGCCATATCTTTTGGTTCTTCTTTTTCATCTGGCTTTGAATTTTAAAGACTATAAATTCTTACTTGGTAAGATTCCGCAAACTGGCAGCTTAAAATAAGAACGATTTCGTTCCTTTCTTTTTTCTTTAACAAATTCCTTCGGTTACTTTTCATTTGCAACGGGTATCAATCATTACTTATGAAATGATACATCAGCAGTTGAATGACTTGCTCTGCCGGCAAATGAATTCAGCAATTACTTCGCTGCTCCTGCATCTGACTACTTTTTTAAATCATCAATCTAAAACATCACAAAATGAAAAAGATCATTTTGGCTGTCATACTACTGGCAGCCGCAGGCGGAGCTGTGTACTGGTATTTTCAAACAAAGAAACCTGTTATCACTTCTTATCAGCAAACAATTATCGGC
>CAMTVU010000093.1:0-23309 GCA_947085245.1 uncultured Chitinophagaceae bacterium
AGAGGTATAATGGTTGACATTACCGAACGTAAAAAAGCTGAGGAAGAATTACTGAAATCAAAATTACAGTTTCAAAACCTGGTTGAAAATATTTCGGGTGTTTATTGGGTTAATGACCTGGAAACCCATCAAACGCTTTATATCAGCCCTTCCTACGAAACAATTTTCGGAAGAAAATGTGAAGATCTGTACAATAATCCGGAAGACTTTATTAATGCAGTGCACCCGGAAGATAAGGCAATGCTTTTTGATGCATACAGTAATTTAGTTAATACAAATAAAGTAGAAATCAGTTATAGAATTGTACATATAAATGGTGAAATAAGATGGATTTCAGCAAATGTAAATGTAGTGATTGACAGCAGTGGCAAAAAACTGGAATATGGTTATGCCGAGGATATTACCGAACGTAAAAAAGCTGAGGAAGAAATACAAAAATCAAACGAAAGATTTGAGTTGATTGGGAAGGCTACCAACGATGCTGTATGGGAATGGAACCTTGAAACAAACGAACTCTGGGGCAATGAAATACATCAGCAATTGTACGGATTAACACTGGCCGATCCTGTTCCTGTTGATGATGTATGGAAACAGAGGTTACATCCCGAAGACCAGGAACGGGTAATTAAAACAGTAGCAGAAGCGATAGCTTCGGAACGTAACAATTTTGACGTTGAATACAGGTTATACTCAGAAAATAAAGGATGGATAAATGTATATGGCAGCACATATATTGAGCGTAATAAGAAAGGTAAGGCCATTCGGTTACTTGGCAGTATGATGGATATTACCCAACTTAAGAAAGCAGAAGAAGCATTGCGTGAAAGCGAAGAAATCTTCCGGCGTTTATTTAATGAATCTGCTGATGCAATTTTGTTATTGGATGATACAGGGTTTATTGATTGTAACCAGGCGGCAGTTTCTATTTTAGGATATTCTTCCAGGCAGGAAGTTGTTAATAAAACACCCTGGGAAATTTCACCCGAAAAGCAGCCCGATGGCTTGCTTTCAACCGAAAAAGCAGAAGCGATGATTGCAAAAGCATTGCAGCAGGGGTATAACCGCTTTGAATGGGTACACACAAAAGCAGATGGAACTGAATTTCCTGTGGAAGTGATGCTGACATCAATCATTTTAAAAGGCAAACAATCGTTTTTTACCATCTGGCGTGATATTACCGAACGCAAAAAAGCAGAAAAGAAAGTAGAGGATTACAAGTTTGCCCTCGATCAATCTTCCATTGTGGATGTTTCAGACAGTACCGGAACCATTCGATTTGCCAATGAAAACTTTTGCAAGATTTCCGGTTATAGTATGGAAGAGTTGAAGGGTCAGAATCACCGGATTCTCAACTCAGGCTATCACAGCAAAGAACATTATAAAAATTTATGGGATACCGTAACAGAAGGTAAAGTATGGCGAAGTGAGGTTAGGAATAAAGCTAAGGATGGTTCTTTTTTTTGGGTGGATACAACAATTGTACCTTTTGTAAATGAGGAAGGAAAGCCTTTCCAGTTTATCACAATCCGATCTGATATTACCAAACGAAAAAAAGCAGAAGCTTCAAATATGGAAGCGCTGGAACGGTACGATCTTCTTTCAAAAGCAACCAGCGATACTATCTGGGACTGGGATATTAAAAATAACACGGTAAGTTGTAATAATGGCATCATTAAAACCTTTGGTTACAAAGCCAGCCAGGTTCAAAAAACAAGGGAGTGGTGGGACTTGAATGTTTACCCCGATGATAAGCAGCGGTTAAGTGATACCTTAAGCAAAGCGTTTTTAAAAAAGAAGCCAATTGTTCAGGTTGAATACCGTTTCAAATGTGCCGATGGAACATACAAACATGTTTTTGACCGTTCGTTTGTAATTTATGATAAAGACGGTAACCCCGAAAGAATGATAGGATCCATGCAGGATGTTACTGATGAAAAAGAAATTGAAAAAAGGATAGAAAAAGCAGTGATTGAAGCGCAGGAACGGGAATCGAATCAAATTGGCATGGAGCTGCATGATAATGTAAACCAGATTTTAGCGGCATCCCTTCTTTACATGGGATTGAGTAAGAATAGTATAAAAAAAGGACAAGATGCATCAGATATTATTTATCAGAGCGAACAGTATATCGGGGAGGCTATTACTGCAATCAGAAGGCTTTCTCATCAACTGGCACCCGTTTCAGTAGAAGATATTTCAATAGAGAAAAATATTGAGGCATTAATTGAAACCATAAACATCAATAACCGGTTCAGTGTAAAATTGCAGGTTGGTTCAATTGAAAGAAACCAGATTCCCGAAGGGTTGCAAATAAATTTGTACCGCATTTTACAGGAGCAATTGAATAATATAGCCAAGCATGCAAATGCAAGTGAAGTAATTATAAGTTTAACGATAGAAGAAACCCGTTTAAAACTACGGATAGCAGACAATGGAAAGGGTTTTAATCCCAGGTTTCAGTCAAAAGGGATTGGTCTTGAAAATATTAAAAGGCGTGCAAAAGTATTCTCCGGTGAATTTAAGCTGAAAGCTGCCCCCGGCAAAGGTTGTGAAGTGATAGTGGAAATACCATTGGCAATGCAGGCATAGAGTTTTAATAAAATTATCATGGCTAAAGCCATCTTTTTATACCACTATTATTCCCCGGGCTAAAGCGCCGGGGTTATATTTATGAACCCTCTGTTTATAACCCCGACTTTCAAGTCGGGGACAACCACAATTTGAAGCTTGGCTTTAGCCTTGATTCACACTCATGGCTAAAGCCATCTTTTTATACCACTACTATCCCCGGGTTGAAACACCGGGGTTATATTTATGAACCTTTGTTTAAAACCCCGACTTTTAAGTCGGGGGTGAATCGCAATTTGAAGCTTGGCTTTAGCCATGATTCACACTCATGGCTAAAGCCATCTTTTTATACCACTATTATTCCCCGGGTTGAAACGCCGGGGTTATATTTATGAACCCTCTGTTTATAACCCCGACTTTCAAGTCGGGGAATAATACCATAAAGTATTTGGCTTTAGCCTTGATTTTTGTATTTTGATTCAAATCAGTTGCTATGGCCTATGTAAAAATTCTTATTCACTCAGTATGGGGAACCAAAAATCGGTTTCCCTTCTTTAACAGAGAAACAAGACCTGTTGTTTGGACGCACATGAAGGAAAATGCAAAGCTGAAAGGCATCTATATTGATTCAATCAATGGTTATTGCGATCATGTTCATTGCCTGATGTATCTCAATGCAGATATGAGTTTATCAAAACAAATTCAATTATTAAAAGGAGAAAGCTCATTTTGGATTAACAAAAGCGGTTTACTGAAAAGTAAATTTGAATGGGCTGATAAATATTTTGCTGCATCTGTAAGTGAAGAAAAGATCAGTGTTGTAAAAAATTACATTGATACACAGGAAGAACATCACCAAACAATTACTTTTCTTGAAGAATATAATCGTTTTATGAGGCATTATGGTTTTGAAGAAAATCAAGACTAAAGCCATTTAACTCTTTTTTTATAACCCCAACTTGAAAGTCGGGGTTATAAATTCCAGCGGGTATTATCAACACCCGCCACAATCGTTCACGGCTCTGTAATCTTAAAAAATTAGGATTAGGTAGAATATGCTCAAACGCAATGCTGGGCTCACTTTCACGCTTCCGTCATTGCGAGGCGCAGTATCGGAATAAAAACATTAAGATGACGAAAGCGCCGAAGCAATCTTATCACCAAGCATGAATGCGTGTAAAATGAGATTGCTTTGCCACGCTATTTTGTTGAAAGCAAAAGCTAATGCTGTGGCTCGCAATGACGGTTAATTGGAGCCTTGTGCTTATTCTACCTGATCCTATAAAAAATATTAATTTTTTGAGCAATGATTCATTCAAAGCTTTAGTTTTGAAAAAAAATCTATGTACACAGGACTGCTTCATTTGCACAACATTTTACGCTGGGTTATTCTTATTCTTTTACTGATTGCATTATTACAGGCATTCACTAAAAAGGGAGGAATTCAAAAAACAAGTTTATGGTTATTGATTACAGCACATATTACGTTGTTGCTTGGTTTGTTCCAGTATTTCAACAGTGAAAAAGCTGGTTTTATATTAATTGAAAGAGTTGGTGGTTTCGCAAATGTAATGAAAGACAGTATGGCCCGTTTTTGGGTGGTTGAACATATTACTGCAATGATCCTTGTAATTGTGTTCATTACTATTGCAAGAGGTAAAGCAAAGAAACAAAACTTCAATGCTGCTAAATGGTTATACCTGGTGGCTCTGATCTTAATTCTTGCCACTGTTCCCTGGCCTTTTAGAGAAGGTATTGGAAGAGCCTGGTTTCCCGGTATGTAATCTTACTGGAAATATATTCCGTGAGGCTGTCTCAAAAGTCGTTAAACGTCTTTGCGAGGGAGGAACGACCGAAGCAATCTATCTGTTTATCAATTGATCAATTTTTGCAGATTGCTTCACTATGTTCGCAATGACGACTTTTGAGACAGCCTCATTTTTATTTTTTTTCCAGCTCAATTACTTCACAATCCTTCATGTCTTTTCCATCAATCACAAAACGGATGATGGTTCTTACTTTATGCCAGCCTTGTTTGCCGGCTGAGCCCGGATTTATGTGCAGGCAATTGATCTTATCATCATACATCACTTTTAAAATATGTGAATGACCACTGATGAATAACTTTGGTTGATGCAATTTTAATTCTCTTCTTGTTTCAGGATTGTAGTTGGGAGGTGAGCCACCGATGTGGCGCATCATTACTTTTACCTCTTCACACATAAAAACAAGTTGCTCCGGAAATTGTTTGCGTATAATGTCATCATCAATATTTCCGTAAACACCTTTCACATCGTCCCGACCGCTTAAAGCGTTCAGGCCGGGTCCCCAATCACCTGCATGCCAAATTTCGTCACAGTTTTCAAAGTGTTTAAAAACGGCTTCATCGAGGTAGCCGTGAGTGTCGGATATAAGACCAATGCGTGTCAATTGTATAAGTAAAGTTTAGTAGATTTGATTTGCTGAAAACGATTATATGCCTTTCCACCGCAATTTCACATATTGGATTGATAAAAGAAAATGGAAATATATTTTTCTGCTTGCCACACTTGAACTTTCACGAAAGTAATTGCCGAATAGAATGGTTGCAGTACAAGTGGGTGACCACGCAGGCACTTCGTTGCGTGGCAGGTACAACAACCGCTTCATTTCAGCAATTAAGCCCGTAACAACAACAGACATCTGCAATCGTAAATCTAAAATTATTTTATGCCTCATTATTATAAACTGGGAAACATTCCGCACAAACGTCATACACAGTTTCGCAAACCCGATGGCGGTTTGTACAGCGAACAATTATTTTCAACCGAAGGTTTCAGTGATGATTATTCATTGTTGTATCATACACATCCGCCCACACAAATTATTAAAACGGAACCGCAGGTTGATGTATCGCCAACAGTAGCCGAAGAAAAAATGCTGAAGCATCGCTGCTTCGAAGGCTTTCTTGTAAAACCGGCAAAGGATTTTTTGCAAAGCCGTATTCCTGTGTTGGTAAACAGTGATTGTCATATTGTACTGGCGGCACCGCAGCAAAGTATGGCGGATTATTATTACAAAAATACCGATGCGGATGAAATGATCTTTGTACACGAAGGAACAGGTAAAGTAAAAACGCAGTATGGCGAATTGCCTTTTGGTTATGGCGACTATATCATTTTGCCAAGGGGAACAATTTACCAGATTGAATTTAATGATGAAAAAAACCGTTTGTTTATTGTTGAGTCATTTACACCGCTTCGTTTTCCAAAAAGGTACATGAGTAAGTATGGTCAGTTGATGGAGCATTCCCCTTTTTGTGAAAGAGATATTCGTACGCCGCAGGATTTAAAAACTATTGATGAGAAAGGAGATTACTTAATTAAAGCCAAGAAGAAAGGAATGTTATATGGTTTACATTATGGAACGCATCCCTTTGATGTGGTGGGCTGGGATGGATGTTGTTATCCGTACATTTTTTCCATTCATGATTTTGAACCCATCACAGGCCGTGTGCATCAGCCACCACCTGTACATCAAACTTTTGAAACCAATGCATTCGTGGTTTGTTCTTTTGTGCCACGTTTGTATGATTATCATCCCAATGCCATTCCTGCTCCTTATAATCACAGCAATATTGACAGTGATGAATTAATTTATTATGTAGATGGTGACTTTATGAGTCGCAAAAATGTAACAAGGGGAATGATCACCTTGCATCCTGCCGGTATTCCGCATGGGCCGCACCCCGGCGCTGTTGAAAAAAGTATTGGCGCTAAGGAAACCAAAGAGCTGGCGGTAATGGTGGATACGTTTCATCCATTGCAATTAACTAAGGAAGCATTGGAAATAGAGAATAGAGATTATGTGATGAGTTGGGCAGAGTAGGGCTAAGAGATTAAGGGAGAAAAAAGTTTTAAAAGAGGTTCGCATTTATGAACCTCTTTTTTAATGTAAGGAAGATTTTTAAAGAGGTGAGATAGTCGCTTGTAAAAAAATAATTTGGTGAAACGGATTTAGTTTTTACATTTGTTAACCATTTGGTTAAATACTATGGCAAAACTGAAAAAAGATAAAAGTAAGGAAGATAAGATCCTGGATGCGGCCCGAAAAGTTTTTGTAGCCAAGGGCATGTATGGCGCAAGGATGCAGGATATTGCCGATGAAGCCGGTATTAACAAAGCATTGCTTCATTACTATTTTGAGAACAAGGAAAAACTATTTGAAGAGGTATTTATGGAAGCTGCCGGGCAGTTGTTTCCAAGGATCAATGTGATCCTTAATTCGGATGACAGCCTGTATGAAAAAATTGAAAAATTTTGCGATGAGTATATAACAATAGTAATTGAAAATCCTTACCTGCCTTTATTTGTAATGAATGAAATGAACCAGGACCCCATCTATTTTATGAAGAAGGTATGGGGCGCTAAAAACAAACCCGACCCAACAAAGTTTCTCCGGCAAATTGAAGCGGAAGTGAAGAAGGGCAAGATAAAACCCACCAGCCCTTTGCAGTTGCTGATGAACCTTGTATCCATGACCATTTTCCCGTTTATTGCCAAACCGATGTTCCAGGTAAATCTTGGGTTGGATGAATTTCAGTTCAGGCATGCAATGGAGCAGAGGAAAAAAGAGATTCCGAAGTTTATCATGGATGCAATTCGTAAATAATATTCGGTTGTCTTTAAATTAACTGTTTGGTTAAATATATATTTATGAAGAAAATGCTTTTTTTATTTTTGATTCTTGCCGATGTTTCTTTTTCACAAACGCTTACGCTGGAGAAAGTAAATGAACTTGCAAGAAAGAATTACCCACTCATCAGGCAAAAAGATCTCATCAGGCAAACAAAAGAAATCACCGTTGAAAATCTGAACAAGGGATACCTTCCACAGTTTTCTATAAGTGGTCAGGCAACTTACCAATCGGATGTAACAAGAGTAAAAATTCCGGTGCCGGGCATAAGTATTGAGCCGTTAAGCAAAGATCAATACCGTATTGTGGCTGATGTGAATCAAATGATTTATGATGGCGGTTTAACAAAGAATCAGAAAAATATGCAGGGGGTAAATGCAGAAGTGGAAGAACAGAAAATAGAAGTGGAACTGTACAAACTCACCGAACGCATCAACCAGATTTATTTAAGCATTTTGTTTTTTGAAGAACAGTTGAAACAAACCGAGTTGATTAAAAAAGATCTGGAAACCGGAATGAAAAAAGTGGAAGCACAGGTTCAAAATGCCGTGGCATTTAAATCAAACCTCAACCTTCTGAAAGCAGAAATATTAAAAGCAGAGCAACGGGTGATTGAATTAAACGCAACCCGGGCAGGTTTGATAGATGTGTTAAGTTTATTTACCGGCGAAGCATATACTTCCGCAACCGTTTTTGAAAAACCGGTTTTGATTAAATCATCTGCAGAACAAACAATCCTGCGACCGGAATTGAACCTGTTTCAATTGCAGCAAAAATTACTCAATGGGCAAAACAATTTAATTAAAGCACGCAATCTTCCTAAAACAAGTTTGTTTTTACAGGGTGGTTATGGCCGCCCCGGATTGAACATGCTTGAAAATAAATTTGCTGCATACTACATAACCGGTGTGCGTTTTAACTGGGCATTTGGCGGCTTATATACTTCTAAAAGAGATAGAGAGCTGGTTGAAGTAAACAAAAAAATAATTGGGGTTCAGCAGGATGTTTTTCTGCTCAACACAAATTCACAATTGAAACAACAGCAGGCGGAGATTGATAAGATCAGTCAACTCATTGATAAAGATCTTGAAATTATTGACCTGCGGATAAAAGTAAAAGATGCTGCTAAAGCACAATTGGAAAATGGAGTGATTACTGCCAATGATTACCTGCGTGAAGTGAATGCAGAAGACCAGGCACGGCAAACATTAATTGTGCATCAAATACAATTATTACAGGCACAAATCAATTATCAAACCATCAGGGGAAAATAGGCCCCACCCAACCCTCCCCGAAAGGGAGGGCTTTTAAAACACAGTTTATGAAAATAAAATTTCAATTAATGAGTATCGCAGCTTTCTTATTGACTGCTTGCAACAACAATGAAAATAAATTCGATGCTTCGGGAACATTTGAAGCCAGTGAAATAATTGTTTCATCAGAATTGAGCGGAAAAATATTATCACTCAACATTGAGGAAGGCGATACGGTACCCGCCGGTAAAATTGTGGGTGCAGTAGATGCAGAAGGCATTTCATTGCAGAAGGAACAGGTAGAAGCAAGCATCAGTTCATTGCATGATAAAACAGCAGATGTTGGTCCGCAGGTACAGTTGTTGCAAAATCAATTATCTGTTCAGCAATCACAACTCAATAATCTGCTGCATGAAAAAAAGCGTATTGAAAATCTCATCAGCCAGGATGCTGCAACAGGAAAACAGTTGGATGATATGAATGCACAAATTGATGTGGTAAAGAAACAAATGATTGTTACGCAACAGCAGATTGCAGTACAACGCAGCAACGTATCAACTCAAAACAAAAGCATCCTCAGTGAAAATAAACCATTGCAGAAAAGAGTGGCTCAACTGAATGATCAATTGAAACGGGCTGATATTGTAAATCCAATCAACGGAACAATATTGATAAAATATGCTGAAGCAGGTGAGTTAACAACAACGGGCAAAGCATTGTATAAAATTGCTGATCTCAGTGTAATGAAGCTGCGGGCTTATGTTACAGGCGATCAGTTTTCACAAATCAAACTGGGTCAGCAGGTGAAAGTTTTGGTGGATGAAGGAAAAGATAAATACAAAGAACTGGCTGGCACAATAACATGGATTTCAGATAAAGCCGAGTTCACTCCCAAAACCATTCAAACAAAAGAGGAAAGAGCCAATCTTGTTTATGCAGTAAAGATCAATGTAAAGAATGATGGTTATGTAAAGATTGGTATGTATGGTGAAGTGGAGTTTAGTCGGGCCCACTAAATCCCCCAAAGGGGGACATTTCATCACACAACCATCACTATTCGAGGTGTATAATAAAAGTGGAGTTGTTGAAATGTGAAGATTAGAAATTTATAGTTGATTCGGAAGAAATAAAAGTTTATCAAAGAAATAAAGCACCGCCTCCTCTCTGCGGGAGAGGAGGAAGGGTAGTGAGGCCTAACAAAAAAATAATGCACAGAACCATCCGGTCGGCCTGCGCCTCGTAGTCTGACCGATTCAAGAATACAGAACCATCCGGTCGGCCCACGCCTCGTGGTCTGACCGGTTCAAGAAAACAAAATCATGATCAGCGTTTCAGCACAACATATCATCAAGTCTTACGGAAGTAAAAAACAAAAAGTTACTGCATTGAATGATATTTCATTTGATGTAAGTAAAGGTGAACTGTTTGGGATCATTGGTCCTGATGGTGCCGGTAAAACTTCGTTATTCCGCATTCTCACTACTTTATTGCTGGCCGATAGCGGAACTGCAACAGTTGATGGATTGGATGTGGTGAAGAATTATAAAGACATACGTAAAAGAGTTGGTTACATGCCCGGTCGGTTTTCTTTGTACCAGGATTTAACGGTAAAAGAAAATCTTGATTTCTTTGCCACCATTTTCAATACATCTGTTGAGGAAAATTATGAGTTGATAAAAGATATTTATTCACAGATAGAACCCTTCAAAGATCGTAAGGCCGGTAAATTATCCGGTGGTATGAAACAGAAGCTGGCTTTGAGTTGTGCGTTGATCCATCGCCCATCTGTATTGTTTCTGGATGAACCAACAACGGGTGTGGATGCCGTATCAAGAAAAGAATTCTGGGAAATGCTGAAGCGTTTGAAAGAGCAGGGCATCACCATACTTGTATCAACACCTTATATGGATGAAGCCGGTTTATGTGATCGTGTAGCGTTGATGCAGAACGGTAATATTCTTTCCATTGATACGCCCCGGCAGATTGTAAAATCATTTGGCCATTCTTTATGGGGAGTAAGAGCAAAGAATATGTTTCATTTAATAAACGATCTCAAAGCATTTGACAGAGTGGATCATGCTTATCCTTCCGGCATTTATCATCGTGTAATTATGAAAGATGAAAACGGTAAAGAAATGCTGCAGCAATATTTAGAAAGTAAACAGCATGCAGAACTTGAGATTGTATTAACCGAACCGGATATTGAAGATTGTTTCATGCAACTGATGGAGTATTAATATGAGCAATGATAAAATTATAACGGCGCATCAGCTTACTAAACGCTTCGGCGATTTTACTGCCGTAGATGAAATTTCTTTTGATGTACATAAAGGAGAAATATTTGGATTTCTTGGCGCCAATGGTGCTGGTAAAACAACCGCCATGCGTATGTTATGCGGTTTGTCAATGCCAACAGGCGGCAAAGCAACAGTAGCCGGGTTTGATGTATATAAACAAAATGAAGAAATTAAAAAGAATATCGGTTACATGAGTCAGAAGTTTTCTTTGTATGATGATCTGACGGTGAAAGAGAATATGCAGTTATATGGCGGTATTTATGGAAAGACGAATGCATTCATCAAACAGAAAACTGCTTTTATTCTTGATCATCTGCACCTGGAAAAAGAAGCAGACAAATTAGTGAAATCGTTACCGCTTGGGTGGAAACAAAAGCTTGCGTTTTCAGTAGCCGTATTTCATGAACCGCAGATTGTATTTCTTGATGAACCAACAGGAGGTGTTGATCCCGTTACCCGTCGTGAGTTTTGGAATATGATTTATGAGGCTGCCGATATTGGCATCACCATTTTTGTTACAACACATTATATGGATGAAGCAGAGTACTGCAACCGTGTAAGTATTATGGTTGATGGAAAAATTGAAGCGTTGGATACTCCTGCTGAGTTGAGGAAGATACATAAGGCCGCATCAATGGATGATGTGTTTTTAAAATTGGCAAGAAGGGCAATACGAACAGAGTGACTCAATGTGGAAATAGCGGGCAGGTAGTTTTCTTTTTGATTGTATAGAATATAAAAGTGAAAATGAAAGATGTTACAAATAAAATAGTGAAGCGTAAAAGCTCCCCTTTAGGGGCGGGGGGGCATCAGTTTCTGTCATTTGTAAAAAAAGAATTCATTCATATCTGGAGAGATAAACGCACAACAATTATCCTGCTGGGTATGCCCGTGGTGCAAATCATCATCTTTGGCTTTGCATTAACCAATGAAGTGAAGAATGCAAAAATTGCTGTATTGGATCAGTCGAAAGATGCAGCTACTGTTTCTCTCATCAGCGAAATCAACTCAAGCCGGTATTTTGATGTGGAGCAGAACCTGCATTCTTATAAAGAAATTGAACCTGCATTCCGGAAAGGAAAAATTAAGCTGGCAATAGTGCTGCCCAGTCATTTTGGAGAAGACCTGCAGCATTTTAATAAAGTAACTGTACAGTTAATTGCCGATGCTACTGATCCCAACGTGGCCAGTACGCTTACAAATTATGCAACAGCTGTGATCATGGATTACCAGAACCGTATCACCAATAATAAAAAACTGCCGTACAGCATAAATATGGAAACAAGAATGTTGTACAACCCCCAATTAAAGGGAGCTTACAATTTTGTTCCGGGCGTAATGGCAATGGTGTTGCTGCTGGTATGTACCATGATGACGGCAATCACTATTGTAAGAGAAAAAGAAATGGGAACAATGGAAGTTATGCTGGTATCGCCCATGAGGCCGCAATTGGTGGTGTTTGCCAAAGCCGTTCCTTATTTATTATTATCAACCATTAATATTGCAAGCATACTATTATTAAGTGTGTTTGTACTGGAAGTGCCGGTTAACGGAAGCCTTTCATTGCTCATGTTTGAAAGTATTTTGTTTACGTTGGTATCTTTATCGTTGGGGCTGTTGATTTCTTCGGCAACGGCATCGCAGCAATCGGCCATGTTCATTTCACTGGTTGCTTTGTTTCTGCCAACAGTAATGCTGAGTGGTTTTATGTTTCCCATTGAAAACATGCCCTTGCCGTTACGTATTGTTTCAAACATCGTTCCTGCAAAATGGTATTACAGTATTGTAAAATCTGTTATGATCAAAGGATTGGGAATACAGGGAGTTTGGAAAGAAACATTGGTATTGGGTGGTATGATGATCTTCTTTTTAACAGTAGCCGTGAAACGGTTTAAAATACGGTTACAATAGTGAAACTTTTTTTTATGATACAAACTTTCAGTTCCCTGGTTTTGCAATTGTTGCCACGCTCGTTTCAAAGTCCCTTTTTTATAGCAATTGCTTTTGCGTGGCAGCCTGCCCTGAGTATTGCGAAGGGTCGCAATCCTTTCATCGGTTGTGCTGCTATTGAACAAATAGAAATCATTTCTTAATGCGTACTTTAAAATTTTTATTGCAAAAGGAGTTCCGGCAAATCTTTCGGGACCCATCCATCCTGCGTATCATTTTCATTATGCCGGTAATACAGTTAATGCTGCTGCCCTGGGCTGCTGATTATGAAATCAAGAATATCAAACTTTCTGTAACAGATCTTGATCACTCGCCTTATTCCCGCCGGCTCATTTCAAAAATTACGGCTTCAGGTTATTTTCAATTAACTCATTACTCAAATTCTTATCAGCAATCTTTTGAACAAATTGAAAAAGACAAGGCCGATCTGATATTGGAAATACCAACGGCATTTGAAAAAAATCTGATCAAAGAAAATGAAGCCAAACTGTTTATTGCAAGCAACGCTATTAATGGTGTAAAAGGCAATCTTGGCAGCGCTTACCTGCGGAGTATCATTCAGGATTTTAACCGTGAAGTAAGATTGGAATGGATCCAGTTCCCCAGGTTTAGTCCTCAAACGCAAATTGAAATCACTTCATCCAACTGGTTCAATCCTTTAATGAATTATAAATATTTTATGGTGCCGGGCATCCTGGTGCTTTTGTTAACAATGATAGGTGCCAACCTTACGGCCATTAATATTGTAAAGGAAAAGGAAATTGGGACCATTGAGCAAATCAATGTTACTCCTGTAAAGAAGTATCATTTTATTTTAGGCAAGCTGATACCTTTCTGGATACTTGGATTAATTGTACTCACACTTGGCTTGCTCATATCCAGGCTTATGTATGGCATTGTTCCGGTTGGCGGTTTCCTTACCATTTATGTTTTTGCTGCTGTTTATTTGTTAGCCGTTTTAGGGCTGGGCCTGTTAATTTCAACCTATGCTTCCAATCAGCAACAAGCTATGCTCATTTCCTTTTTCCTGATGATGATCTTTGTTTTACTGGGCGGCCTTTATACTTCCATTGACAGTATGCCGGTTTGGGCACAATGGATCACCAGATTTAACCCGGTTAGTTATTTTATTGATGTAATGCGGATGGTGGTTTTGAAAGGAAGTAAGTTGAATGATATCAAAATGCATTTACTCATCATGGCCGGGTTTGCCGTTGTACTCAACGGATGGGCTATTCTCAGCTACAGAAAACGTACTTAAAGTTTGCATCTGCCAAATATTTCTTTAAATTCGGATAAACAAAAACGATTGTATATGATAAAGATTTCTGAACTCAAAGAAGGCGACTTTGTTATGGTTAATAACGAAGGCGCAAAAATGGAAGGAGAAGTATTGGAAGTTGACAATGTACAGCACATGGCACTTTTAGAAACCAATGATCAGCAGGATTTTTGGTACAAGGGTGATGAATTGAGCCCTATCCCCTTGAGTGATGCTGCCCTCCAAAAAATAAACTTTCAGTGTGAAGACCATGCAGATGGCTCGGTTAAGTATATAAAAGGAGCCTTCAGAATACAGCTTAATAAAAAGGACGACTTCAGTAATATCAGTTTCTGGTACAGGGAAGACAAGCGCCATGTAAATCAGCCCATTGCATTACATCAGTTGCAGAATTATTACCTGCAAATGACCAAGGTGCACCTTACTGCTGAGGCTATTTAAATAGTGGGAAATTATTTTTTTTCAAGAATTACCGGAAGGGCTAATTTTTTTATATTCTTTTCCAGAAATCCTCCTATCTTTGCGACCCCAAAAAGTATGGCGAAACAGGCACTTATTAAACAGGACGGTAAAATTTTAGAAGCATTGAGCAATGCTATGTTTCGGGTACGGCTTGAAAATGGGCACGAAATTCTGGCTACAATTTCAGGAAAAATGAGGATGCACTACATCCGTATTCTTCCGGGAGATAAAGTAGGAGTGGAAATGAGCCCTTATGATTTAAGCAGGGGCAGAATTATTTTCAGGTATAAATAAGGCTTAACGTAGAAAAAATAAAACGATGAAAGTTAGAGCATCCATCAAAAAGCGCAGCGTTGACTGCAAAATTGTACGCAGAAAAGGTCGTCTGTACGTAATTAACAAAAAGAATCCACGCTTTAAGCAGCGCCAGGGATAATAATTGTCAATTAGCAATAAACTAAAATTAAAATTGTAATTAAATTATGGCTCGTATTGCCGGTGTTGATTTACCAAAGAATAAAAGAGGAGAAATAGGATTAACCTATATCTATGGTATTGGTCCTTCTACTGCCCGTTACATTTTAGACAAAGCTGGTATTGATGTGAACAAGAAAGTTCATATATGGAATGATGAAGAACTTACTGCCATTCGTAACATCATTACCAATGAATTTAAAGTGGAAGGTCAGTTGCGTAGTGAAGTTCAGGTGAGCATTAAGCGATTGCTTGATATTGCCTGTTACCGTGGTTTGCGCCATCGTAAAGGGTTACCTGTTCGTGGGCAGCGTACAAAAACAAACAGCCGTACACGTAAGGGTAAGCGTAAAACAGTTGCCGGTAAAAAGAAAGCAGCTAAGAAATAATAGCTACAAGCCGCAGGTTTCAAGCGTTAGGGTATTCCTCTTGTTTGATACTTGCAACAAAAAGCTTGTTGCTTAAATATATGCACCGGTTTTTTACAGATCAATTACAGATGTTTGGTGCAGATGGAGTGTTGATCTGGTCTTGTTTAAACAACAGGATTATTTTTTAAAAAAATTGATTACCTCGGTTATTAATTATGGCAAAAGCACAACAGGTTAGCGCAAAAGCAGCGGCCAAAAAAAGAGTGGTAAAAGTGGAATCACATGGTGATGCCCACATTACTGCAAGTTTCAACAACATCATTATCAGTTTAACCAACAAGCAGGGGCAGGTAATTTCCTGGAGCAGCGCCGGTAAAATGGGCTTTAAAGGTTCCAAGAAAAATACTCCTTATGCTGCACAGGTTGCATCTGCTGAAGCTGCAAAAAAAGCTTTTGATGCTGGTGTGAAGCGTGTGGATGTATTTGTAAAAGGCCCGGGTTCAGGTCGTGAAGGCGCCATCCGTGCTTTATCACAAAGCGGTATTGAAGTAGTAATGATCAAAGATGTTACTCCTTTACCACACAACGGTTGTCGTCCTCCTAAAAAGAGAAGAGTATAATAAAGAAAGGCTGTAAGCCATAAGTTATTAGCTGCAAGTATTTGCTTGAAGCTTATAGCAAAAAGATTGAAGCTTTTTCAACAACATATTGAATCGCCAGGATTCTTTCATTTAATTAAAGGGTGACTGATTAATTTTTTAACGCTTTTACCGATCAGTTCACCGGTTTCTAAAAAGCGTAAATGAATAAAAACTATGGCACGTTACACTGGTCCAAAGACCAAGATCTCCCGTATTTTCGGCGAACCCATTTTGGGTAATGGTAAGTGGTTGGGTAAAAACAGCAACCCTCCCGGCCAGCATGGCGCACAACGTAAACGTAAAACTTTAGGTGAATACGCTTTACAGTTGCGTGAAAAACAAAAAGCCAAATACACGTATGGCTTATTGGAGAAGCAATTCCGTAAAACATTTGATGAAGCTGCCCGCTTAAAGGGAGTTACAGGTGAAAACCTGATCCGTTTGCTGGAAGCCCGTTTGGATAATGCAATTTACCGTTTGGGTATTGCTCCAAGCCGCCCTGCTGCACGCCAGCTTGTAAGTCACAAACACGTTACTGTAAATGGTGAAGTAGTAAACGTTCCTTCATTCAGTTTGAAACCGGGCGATGTTGTTAGTTTAAAAGATAAAAGCAAAGACAATGTATCTGTTACCGGCCTGGTGAAAGGAAAAAATCCAAAGTTCAACTGGTTAGACTGGAATGCAGCTGAACTGAAAGGTACGTTCATTGCTTTTCCTGAGCGTGAAAGTGTTCCTGAAAATATCAAGGAACAACTGATTGTGGAATTGTACAGTAAGTAAGCCCCCAACCCCTAAAGGGTAGTAAATAAAACAGGTGGTTAATTATCAATAAGCTCAAAAGTCCCTTTAGGGATTTAGGGCAAAATAAAAAAAGAAACTTCAATATGGCTATTTTGAATTTCGTAAAACCCGACAAAATTGTTCTTCAGAAAGCAAATGACTTTGAAGCACAATTTGAATTTCGCCCGCTTGAACCCGGTTATGGTGTTACCATTGGTAATGCATTGCGCCGTGTGTTGCTGAATTCATTAGAAGGTTATGCAATTGTGGGTATTAAAATTGAGGGAGCCGATCATGAATTTGCAACCATTAAAGGCATCAGTGAAGACTTGGTGGAAATTATCCTTAACCTCAAGCAGGTTCGTTTTAAAAAGCAAGTGGATCATGATGTAAGTCATGAGAAGATTACTCTGAGCCTGAAAAATAAAACAGAATTTACAGCTGCCAACATTGGTGAAGCTACTCCGAGTTTTGAAGTAATGAATCCTGAGTTGCTTATTTGCACCATGGACCCAAGTGCAAAATTTGATATTGAAATTAACATTGCGAAAGGTCGTGGTTATGTTCCTGCAGAGGATAACAAACCAAAAGATGCACCATTTGGCTTTATTGCAACTGATGCCATCTTTACACCCATCAAGAATGTAAAATATTTAATTGAAAATACCCGTGTTGAACAGCGTACTGATTTTGAAAAATTAATCATGGATGTGGTAACGGATGGTACCATTCATCCCGAAGAAGCTGTGAAACAGGCAAGCCGTATTTTGATTCAGCACCTGATGATTATTACAGACGAAAACATTACGTTTGATAATAAAGAAGAGAAGAAAGAAGATGTGGTGGATGAACAAATGCTGCAATTACGCAAGGTGTTGAAAACTCCATTGGAAGATCTGGATCTTTCAGTACGTGCTTTCAACTGTTTAAAAGCTGCCAAGATCAATTCT
Source organism: uncultured Chitinophagaceae bacterium (assembly GCA_947085245.1). Classification (GTDB taxonomy): domain Bacteria; phylum Bacteroidota; class Bacteroidia; order Chitinophagales; family Chitinophagaceae; genus Lacibacter. The sequence continues at coordinate 17,703 of CAMTVU010000093.1, forward strand.
TTAAGTGAACTGGTACAATACGAGCAGGAAGACCTGATGAAGTTCCGCAACTTTGGCCAGAAATCTCTGGCTGAAATTGAGCAGGTGTTAGGCGAAAGAGGCTTACACTTTGGTATGGATCTTCACAAAATGGGATTGGATAATATTGATTAGGCCCCACCCAGCCTCCCCGGAGGGGAGGAGTAAAGGCAACAGAAAAAGTATTTAGGAAAAGGCTGTAATTCCTGACACGGTACAGCTTATTTATAACAAAGATTGATGTTAGATAATTATCAATTATCAATTATCAATTGTCAAATTAAAACGTCATGCGTCACGGAGACAAAATTAAAAACCTTAGTCGTACCGCTTCTCACAGAAAAGCGTTACTCACCAACTTGGCTATCGAGCTTATTCAGCACAAGCGTATTGTTACAACCTTAACAAAGGCAAAAGCTTTGCGTACATGGATTGAGCCATTGCTCACAAAATCAAAAGACAACTCTACACATTCACGCCGTGTTGTGTTCAGTTATTTACAGAATAAAGAGGCTGTTACTGAACTGTTCAGCACAGTTGCAGAAAAAATTGCCAGCCGCCCCGGTGGTTATACACGTATCCTTAAGTTGGGTATCCGTGTGGGTGATAATGCAGAAAAAGCCATGATTGAACTGGTTGATTTCAATGAAATCTACGGTAAAGGAAAAGGTGAAGCTGCTGCTCCTGCTAAGAAAACACGCCGTGCCGGTGCTGCGAAGAAAAAAGCTGAAGAAAAATCGGAAGATGCTCCCACTGCTGAAACAAAAACAGAAGAAAAAGAAGCTGAATAAATTTCATGTTGATAAAAATTTGATAAAGAGGCGGGACAATTGGTTCTGCCTCTTTTATTTTGCATACTAATTATGACACAACCACACAAGCCAACAGGAAACCAGACAGCAATCTTAATGCTGGAAGATGGGAATATTTTTTACGGAAAAGCATTTGGTAAGATCGGCACCGCAACCGGCGAAATTTGTTTCAACACCGGTATGACGGGTTACCAGGAAGTATTTACTGATCCCAGCTATGCCGGCCAGGTAATCATCATGAACAATGTGCACACAGGTAACTACGGCACATTTGCAAAAGATGTAGAAAGCAACAGTGTAAAAATTAAAGGACTCATAGGACGAAACCTGGAAGATCGTTATTCAAGATATTTTGCTGACCAATCATTACAGCAATATTTAGAAGCACAGAATATTGTGGCAATTGAAGATGTGGATACCAGAGCACTTGTAGCACATGTGCGTACAAAGGGCGCAATGAACTGCATTATTTCATCTGAGATATTGGATGAAGCAAAGTTGAAAGAAGAATTAGCCAAAGTTCCATCCATGGAAGGATTGGAATTAGCCAGCACTGTTAGTACAAAGGATGCGTTTACAATGGGCGATGAAAAATCTGCTGTGCGGATTGCAGTAATGGATTTTGGTACAAAACTCAACATTCTGCAATGTATGGTTGACAGAGGCGCTTACCTGAAAGTGTTTCCAGCAAAAACAAAAGTGGACGAGTTGAAAGCATTTAATCCTGATGGATATTTTATATCCAATGGTCCCGGCGATCCTGCCAGCATGGATTATGCCATTGCCACAGTGAAGGATATTATTAATGAGAAGAAACCAACCTTTGGAATTTGTCTCGGTCACCAGTTATTAGCATTGGCAAATGATATTCCAACTTTTAAGATGCATCATGGGCACAGGGGATTGAATCATCCGGTGAAAAATCTTGTTACAGGTTTGTGTGAGATTACTACTCAAAATCATGGTTTTGGTGTTGATCCGGATGCAGTGCGTAAAGCGGCCAATGTGGAAATAACGCATGTAAATCTGAATGATGATTCTATTGAAGGAATACGCTTGAAAGATCGTCCGGCATTCTCGGTACAATATCACCCTGAAAGCACACCCGGCCCACACGACAGCCGCTACCTGTTTGATGAATTTATACAAATGATAAAAAATAGTTTAAATTAATAAGAAGCCCCGACCGAAACGTTGGGGCTTTTCATCTGTAGTTGTTTCTTATATTTATGTTATGAAGAAGATCGCTATCATCAATGGGCCCAATCTCAATCTCTTGGGTAAAAGGGAAACAGATATTTATGGTAACAAATCATTTGAAGATTTTTTGAATGAGTTGAAAGCTAAATTTCCCTCTGTTGAATTTTATTATTACCAAAGCAATGTAGAAGGGGAGTTGATCAATGAACTGCAGCGGGTAGGTTATGATTATGATGGTATTGTTTTAAATCCAGCAGGTTATACGCATACTTCTGTAGCAATTGGTGATGCCATTGCAGCTATTAAAGCGCCAGTGGTGGAAGTGCATATTTCCAATGTACATGCAAGAGAAGATTTCAGAAAAATTTCTCATGTAAGTGGTAAAGCGGCAGGAAGTATTTTTGGATTGGGGCTTAAGGGGTATGAGCTGGCTGTTGCGTGGCTATTAGAATCCCGTTAATACTTTATTCGTAATAACTATTACAATTTAACTGATTGAGACGCTTATTTTTTGATATTTTTTTAGCGACGGTTATTTGTGTTCTCCTGTTACTTTTATTAAGACTGTTTGCATATTTTACCGGTTTATTTCTTCCGCCGGTTGTAAGATATATTTACCAGGTTCTTCAAAGCCTGATTTTTTTATTCTGTATTTGTGGAATAACATATAAACGGTTGTGGTCACCGGCCATCTTCAAAAATAAGTTCAGATCTGCTGTTTTCATTCTTTGTCAGGCAGGCATGGTTATTATTATCTACCACTTGATTTCTGTACACAAAAACGCTGTTGAGTATTATAAATATTTTACAGCAGGTAATTTTATATCCTGGCAGGGGAAGATGTATGCAAAAGATGATACTCTGGGTTACAGGATGATAAAAAACAACCGCAGTTCTTTGGTATATAATTTATTGCCAACAGTACCTGTACGAACAGATCAGGAAGGATTCCGCATACCAGATTCAATCCCCACACTTACGGCTACTGAAAAGTCGGTAGACTTACTGTTCCTGGGTTGTTCATTTACATTCGGCTCAGCCTGCAAGGCTGAAAACACCTTTCCTTATTTAATAGCAGCAGAAAAAAAAATGAATTATGTTAATGCTGCAGTTGGAGGTTATGGCGTAGCGCAAATGTATCTGCAAGCGAAGCAACTTATACCACGGTTCAAACCTAAGTATGTTATTGTTCAAAACAGTCCATGGCTTATTGTTCGTGGAATTTCAGAATTTGCGCCTTCAAGAGGCGGTTATCTTTTACCTACACCTTACTTTTCTGATGAAGGATCTTCATTTCAGGTAGAATCTCCTATTTACCATTCCTCAGTAGAAAGACTATTCCCGGCACAAGATAGAAAGTCTTATTATGGAAAGTTTTTCAAATATTACATTGAAAAAGGGATTCCTTATTTTTTGCGGGAGCAAATTCAAATATTCTTTGTCCGTTGTAAAAACATCCTTTTTTTAAAGAAAAGACCAACCAGAAGAGTAGTAGAAGCTGAGCAGTTTGCTTATTCTGAGATATTTAAAATCGCAAAGCAATATTCTGTCAAGGTGATTTTACTTAATCTTAGTAATTCGCCTGGGTCAGATAAGTGTAGGAAATTAGGTGACCGGGGCAATAATGTTGTAATAGCAAATGCCGATTCACTTTTATATCAGTTTCTTGGTACTGACTCTGAAATTGCCTATCATAAAACATTTTGTCATTGGAGTAAATCCGGAAAAGATTCGGTTTTTGTTGATAGCCATCCCAATAAACTTTCACATCGGCTCATCGCCGAATCTATTTTAATGCATATCAAATAATCAGTGATAGAAATATAGTAGAAAATTTCAATTCCTGCATTATCTATTTACGAACTGAGAGCAAAAAGATTTATTTATGACTTTTTGTAATCTTTTCTGATTTCCTGATGGTTTCTTTCTGTTGCGTAACGAGTGTACTGCTGTCTTTCAGCAATGGAAACCCCGCAGCAAAATATTTATTCAATACAATTCTAAAGCTGTTTACAGGTGATAGTGAATCGTATAAAAGATCATATTTATGATCAGGGAAATAGATAGCGTTTAAATTCTGAAAAGTATATCCTTCCTTATTACCGGTTTCTGTACGGTATCCATGATCACCTTCAACAAGAATGATGGTATTTTTTTTATTATATTTTTGAATATAGGTTACCAGGTCTTTGATTACTTTTCCTGCAAACAGTACCTGGTTAAAATAAGCATCAGCATCATCTTCTTTTATCTTCACTACAGTTTCTTCAGGCGATTTTACTTTACCTGTACTGTCAAATGTGTAAGATTCATGAGGTATCATAAAATGGCCATAAACAAACTTTGGGTTACCTGTGAATGAACATGAATTTTTAATCAGTGTTCTTGTTGTATCGAAATAAATCTTCTTTTCCCTGTTCCTGAAATCAATAATGCTCATTTGCTTTTCTCTTACAAAGTCAACATCAATCTTTGTATAGTTCCAGAAAATATCACGGTAAATACGGCCGGGTAATGTTTTAAAATAGTAATGATGCTCCTTCATTCCCTTGAAATAGGAACTACCAGGCCAGTCTTTATTATTAAAAGAAACAGGTTGGTAACTATATGTTTGATAACCTTCTTTTTTTAAGATTGAAAAAAGCGAATTGTTGAGGATGGAGGCTGAACCCCAGAAATACGCTTTGGGATCATTCATTACCGGAGCAATCCATCCCGGCAGGTATTCCATGTTGAGTGTGCTGCTGAGTGAATGAATCGTCCAGTTATAATTGGCTTTTGCATTTGCCGCTACATAAAAGCCCTGCTGCAGCAGAAAGGAATCAAGCTGGTAATTATTTTTACCCAAACCTGTTTCCAAACTTTTTGAAGAAGCCATCGCATCAAACACCAGGAAATAAATGTCCGGTTTTAACGAATCAGGTAATTGTTGTGGCGGATTATATTCATTGTAGGCTTTGAAACGGAAGTCAATGAGGTTGTGAACGCTTTTATCTAACCTGTAACGTTTAATGCTGTTGGGTATTTCTGATAAAATTAAAATTACAAACAGCAGATTCAGAAATAAGTAAAGCTCAGTGAATGCTTTTTTTCTTTTCATCAAATAGATCATCAGCAGTAAAAACAGAACAGCAATGACAGGTAGCAGAAATGTAAACTTAGTAAAAAAGACGGGTGGGTTAAGTTGCTTTAAACTATCGTGCAAAAAACCAAACACAAGACAAAACAGGCTGATAAAAAATGTAAAAACTGAAGCTTTTATTATGCTCATGAAGATTCGCATGGTAATAGCCAGTATAAATAACGTACCGAAGATGATAACAAGCAGATTGGCTGCAACAAATTTTAATGTAAGAAAACCAAACAACTCATTGTACCCACTGTAAATAAAGAAAAGGGGCAACAGCAGCAGAAAAAGAGGCTTGATCTCGAAAAATATTTTTGTTTTTTTATAAAGCAGCTTCATGTCGCTTATTTAACTCCCGGTAATGTATAGGGAATGAAAATACTGCTATCTTTTAATAAAGGCAGGTTTGCCGAGAAGTATTTATTCAGCACTACCCGGAAACTGTTAACA
>CAMTVU010000094.1:0-21896 GCA_947085245.1 uncultured Chitinophagaceae bacterium
ACTTGCATTGCTGGAACAGATGCAGGTCATACTTTCCTGTATGGCAATGGCTGTATTGGGCATGGCACGAACAATGGGCATTTTCTTTGCCACCCATTTATCCATATTATCAATAAGCACACCTGTTACCACACTTACCAGCACATGCTTTTGTGCATCCAGTTCATCTTTAATGCCGGTAATTACATCTTGTACCTGGAATGGTTTTACCGCCAGCAATACCAGATCGGCATAACGCACTGCTTCATTATTGTCGTTTGATACAAGTACACCTTTGCTTTCAAGATGGGCCAGTGTTTTGATATTACGTTTGGTAATGATGATGTGATGCGGCAATACAAATTCACTCTTGATCAATCCTTCTGCAATGGCTACACCCAGGTTTCCTCCGCCGATGATGGCAATTTTTTTGTTCATAATAAATTATTTGCTGAATTAAAGTTAAAGAGAGAATCGGATATTAATCTGAATATAACCGCCGTCAGGGTTTGCAACCGCTGACGGAGTTGAATATTCCTTTTAATAATACTTATGCAGACTGAGATAATTTTTCACATAATCACTCACTCCATCTTCCAATGAACTGAAAGCATTGGTATAACCAACCTGCCTCAACTTGGTCATATCTGCTTCAGTAAAATACTGGTATTTATCACGAATATCTTCGGGCATATCAATAAACTCAATCTTTGTTCCCAAACCCAACGCATGAAAAGTTGCAGCAACCAGATCATGAAAGCTTCTGGCTTTGCCAGTTCCTAAGTTATAAATTGCTGATGGTGGTTGATGCTGCATCATCCATGCAATTACCTTCAACACATCTTTTACATAGATAAAATCACGCAACTGTTCCCCGTCTTTAAATCCCTCTTTATGTGAGCGGAATAATTTCACCAACCCGTTTTGCTGAATTTGATTGAAGGAATGAAAAATTACACTGGCCATTCTTCCTTTGTGATATTCATTGGGGCCATACACATTGAAAAATTTTAAACCGGCCCAAAAGGGCGGAGTCTTTACCCCCTCTCCATGTGGAGAGGGTGGGCCTGCCCGCCGTACAGCTATGGCAGGCGGGGGTGAGGTTTGTTTCAGCACCCATTTATCAAATTCATTTTTAGAAATGCCATAGGGATTTAACGGTTTCAACTGATGGCATAATGCATGATCATCTTTATATCCCAAAGCGCCATTACCATAAGTTGCGGCTGATGATGCATAAATCAGCGGTATATTATTTTCGGTACAATAATTCCAGATGTTTTGTGAATATTCTACGTTGAGGTGCTGATGAATGGCATAGTTGAATTCCGTTGTATCAGTTCTTGCACCAAGATGAATGACAAAATCAATAACCGGTTTATTCTGTGAAAGCCAATTGAATAAATCTTCTCTTTCAACTTCAACTGTAAATTGCTTGTCTTTTAAATTGAGAATTTTATCATCACGGTTAAATTCATCAACAAGAATTAAATTGGTATAACCCAATTCATTTAAGTACTGAACCATGCAACTGCCGATGAAGCCGGCAGCACCTGTTACAATGATGCTGCCCCCTCCGCCCCCTAAAGGGGGAACTTGTAACTCTCCGCTATTTTTCCCGTCAGTCATAAAATCTTACAAGTATTTTATATAAACGAATAAAGCAAGCAGCATGATTGTCATAACCAACATTCCATAGTTGTTACTTTGATTATCTTCAACCAATGTTGCAAACTTTTCTTTTGAAAATGGCATCCGCACAATTGCGCCAATATAATTAAAAAAACCACCGGCGATAAAATCAAAAAACTGTTTCATTTGAAAAAAATCAAATTAAAATTAAGCCCGCTTCTGTTCTTAGTTTACCTCACCCATCCCTCTCCTTCAGGAGAGGGCAAAACAGTAAATAACTTTTTTTTAATTACAAATTTTCAAGCACCTGTTTTATTCCTCCCCTTCGGGGAGGTTAGGAGGGGCTTTAAAGTGCAATCAACGCATGTTCACTTTCATGACCGGCAAGTAAATTTTCAATAGCCGTATCATATTTTTCTTTCCAGCTCAAAACTGTTCCCCAGTCCATTCCATCTACTTCAATGCTTCCGTTGGTTACAAATCCAAGTTCAGCATAAGGATGATTTCCAAGCACCTGTTTAAATGCAGCAACCTGTTCTTCTTTCACCGTTACCACTACCCTGCTTTGTCCTTCGCCAAACCAATAAGCATCTTTACGGATGTTACTGTCAGCCGCTACCACATCAAAGCCCAGGTTATTGTTGAATGCTGATTCAAGCAATGTGGTAAACAATCCACCTTCGCTTACATCATGTGCAGAAAGAATTAATTTTTGTTTGATGAGTTCTGCAATTTTCTGTTGCAAAATAAATTCTTCATTCAAATTAAAATAAGGAGCCGGGCTGTATTCAACTCCGCATATCTTATGTAAATATTCACTTGAGTTAATATCATTGGTTGATTGACCAACCAGGAAAACCACATCGCCTTCCTCTTTAAAATCAAGTGTCATCTTATCATTGATGTTCTCCAGCAAACCTACCATTCCAATTGTTGGTGTTGGATACACAGCACCATCAGGGCTCTGATTATAAAAACTTACGTTGCCACCTGTAACAGGAGTTTCAAATTTAATACAGGCTTCGCCCATTCCTTTTATTGCATGAACGAATTGATAATAAACTTCCGGATCATAAGGATTACCAAAGTTTAAACAGTTGGTAACACCAAGCGGCAAGCCGCCGCTGCATACAATGTTTCTTGCAGCTTCGCTTACTGCAATCATTGTTCCTTTGTAAGGATCAGCAAACACATACTTACTGTTACAATCGGTTGTAACAGCCAATCCTTTTGTTGTTCCTTTTACATGTACAACAGCCGCATCAGTTGGAGTATTGGTATTTGTGTTACCAGTGCCCACCATGCTATCGTATTGATGATACACTGTTCTTTTGCTGGCAATGTTTGGTATTTGAATGATCTGTTCAGCAACAGTTTTTAAATCTGCAGGCACTTCAATACTGTTTGCATCAAATGCTTTGATCTTTTCAAAATAAGAAGGCTCAGCATATTCTCTTGTGTATTGCGGTGCACCACCGCCTAATACTAATTCGTAAGCCGGTAATTCAGCTTCCAGTTCGCCATGCATATAAAAACGAAGCATGCCATCGCCGGTTACTTCACCAATATCAGAACAGGGCAGATCCCATTTTTCAAATACATCCAATACCAATTGTTCTTTCCCTTTTTCCACCACCATCAGCATACGTTCCTGACTTTCGCTCAGCAAAAGTTCCCATGTTTTCATGTTTTGCTGACGGGTAGGAACTTTATCCAAGTCAATCCGCATTCCCACTTCGCCTTTTGCGCTCATCTCGGCAGTGGAACAAATGATACCTGCTGCACCCATATCCTGCATACCAACAACTGCACCTGTTTGAATTACTTCCAAACAAGCCTCTAACAATTTCTTTTCCTGGAAAGGATCACCCACCTGTACAGCCGGTAAATCTTCTACACTATCAGCTGTAATATCAGCGCTGGCAAAACTTGCACCGCCAATTCCATCTTTACCTGTTGCACTGCCCACAAAGAACACAGGATTACCAATGCCTGCTGCGGTTGCAGAAACGGTTTCTCCGGCTTTTACGATTCCTACACTCATGGCATTTACGAGTGGATTGGTATGATAACAATCTTCAAAATAAATTTCACCGCCAACAGTTGGTACACCAAAGCAATTGCCATAATGACCAATACCATGCACGATGCCGCCTAACAGATGTTGTGTTTTTGCTTCTTTCAAGTTTCCAAAACGAAGTGAATTGAGAGCAGCAATGGGTCTTGCACCCATTGTAAAAATATCACGGTGAATTCCACCCACACCTGTTGCAGCTCCCTGGAAAGGTTCAATGGCTGAAGGGTGATTATGACTTTCAATTTTAAATACCACACCAAGATTATCGCCAATATCCATCAAACCTGCGTTCTCATCTCCTGCTTTTACCAGCATCCGTCCACCTTCACGGGGTAATGTTTTCAACCACTTGATGGAGTTCTTGTAACTGCAATGTTCACTCCACATACCACTGAAGGCACAGAGTTCATTGAAGTTGGGAGTACGACCAAGTTTTTGCTTAATGAATTCAAATTCTTCTTCAGTAAGGCGAAGTTGCTGTGCGGTTTTAACTGTAATATCCATGATTGTAAGAAAGCGCAAAAGTACAAATGTGAGTTGATTGGTTTGAAACTATGAAAAGAAATATTTTAATTTGCTGTTTATTACATGACCTATTTCCTGTTTGTTACATACCTCTTACTTTTTTGCTGGCTCATAACCAGGATCGGTTTTTTGAAAAAAACGGGTTTATCCAATCAATGGTTGATAGGTTTATTTATTTTAAAAGTAGCTGCAGGCATCGCTTACGGATGGTTCTTTACAACTATTCCAAATTATGAACGATCGGCAGACAGTTGGAAATTTTTCTTTGATGCAAAAAATGATACCCGGCTGCTGTTTGAAAATCCGATCCGCTATTTTACCAGCATTCTTGACAACCCCTATGGCAAACATTACCGCCATTTGTTTTCTAGCGTAGATTCATACTGGAATGATCTGAAACATATTTATATGGTGAAGATTGTTTCCCTTTTCAATGCGTTTACAGGTTCACGCTACTATGTGAATGTGATCTTTTATTCATTTCTCACTTTTTTTGGCCCTGTTGCTTTCATACGGATAATGAATGATGTTTTCCCCAACAGGTTAAAGCTTATTACCTGCAGCACCTTTCTTTTCCCATCGTTCCTCTTCTGGTCATCGGGCATTCATAAAGATGGCCTGGTGTTTACACTCTTATCACTCGCAGTATTTGTGATGTATTTTTCATTGAAAGAAAAAAAGTTGGGACTTAAACAGGTACTTCTTGTTTGTTTTTTGATTGCTCTTATCTTTCCTGTACGCAATCATGTTGTATTGGCAAGTGTGCCGGGTTTGTTTGCGTGGTGGCTTGCCGAAAAATATTTCAAACGAAAATGGATTGCTTTTTTACTGGTAACAATAATTTGCAGCAGCATCTTCTTTACTGCAAAATATATTCATCCTAAACTGGATCTTCCAATTTCAATTGTATTAAGAAATAAAGACTTTATCAGTTTGGGCGGTACTTCCTTTTTGCCGCAAAGAAAATTAGAACCCACATTCATTGGTTTTGTAAAGAATGCGCCGCAGGCATTGAACCATGCTTTAGTGCGCCCTTATGTTACAGAAATTTTTTCTCCTCTTTATTTATTAAGTGCTCTGGAAATTCTGTTTATCTGGCTGCTGGTATTCGTTTGGTACTTCCGGTTTACTGATAATCCTTACAAGCACTCAGTGGTGCAATTTCTGTTTCTTGTTTCAATGGTATTATTATTACTCACAGGTTATATTGTTCCCCAACTGGGCGCCATAGTTCGCTACCGTGCTATATTTTTCCCTTATATACTTGTGCCCATTATTGCAACATTTAACTGGAAGTTTAATAAATTAAAATAAAATATATGTTTTATTTTTTTAGCTAACACTTGTTCAATAATGCCTTTTTAGGTAAAACTTTTCCACAAATTTTGCTTTTTTTATCCTTTCTGCCATTTTTTTAAAAATAAGATTCAAAATTTTTCATCTTTATTTCGTTCTTTTGCGCTTTAAAATTTCTCCCATGCAATCCTTACGATTTAAAGCAATTGACAATTTAAAGAGTCAGCCCCATCCAGATGTTGCTGGCCCAACAAAAATCACAGCCATTTTTGGTGAAAATGTTTTCACTTTAAAAGTTGCCCGTGAACTTTTAAGTGATGAGGCGTATAAAAGTCTCGCTGCTTCCGTTAAAGGAGGCAAAAGAATTGAACGCAGTATGGCAAGCCAGATTGCAAGCGGTGTTCGCCAGTGGGCTGAAGCAAAGGGTGTAACTCATTACACGCACTGGTTTCAACCATTAACAGGCACAACTGCTGAAAAGCATGATTCTTTTTTTACATTAAAAAGTGATGGTACTGCTATTGAAGAATTTGATGGCGCAGCACTGATTCAGCAGGAACCTGATGCATCCTCTTTCCCGAGTGGTGGTTTGCGTGCAACTTTTGAAGCACGTGGTTATACCGCATGGGACCCTTCCTCTCCTGCATTTATTATGGAGATTGGAAATGGAAAAACGCTTTGCATTCCTACAGTATTTGTTTCTTATACAGGTGAGCTGCTCGATTATAAAGGACCGGTATTAAAAGCTTTGGAAGCTGTGAATAAAGCGGCGCTTGATGTTTGTCACTATTTTGATAAGAATATAACGAAAGTAACCCCAACTCTTGGTTGGGAACAGGAATATTTTGTGGTGGATGAAGCATTGTTCAATGCCCGCCCCGACCTGGTGTTAAGTGGCCGTACCGTATTTGGACATGCTTCTGCAAAAGGTCAGCAATTGGAAGATCATTACTTCGGATCTATACCTGAAAGAGTTTATGCTTTCATGCGTGACTTTGAAAATGAATCATACAAACTTGGCATTCCTTTACGTACACGTCATAACGAAGTAGCGCCTGCACAATTTGAGTGTGCTCCCATTTTTGAAGAAGTAGCTATAGCAATTGATCACAACTCTTTGCTGATGGATGTGATGGATCGTGTAGCCCGTCGTCATAACTTAAGAGTATTGTTACACGAAAAACCATTTGCAGGTATCAACGGAAGTGGTAAACATAACAACTGGAGTTTGGCTACCGATACCGGTGTTAATCTTTTAGCGCCCGGTAAAACACCAAAGACAAATTTGATGTTCCTTACCTTCTTCACCAACGTTGTGCGTGCAGTTGATGTATATGCTGATATTTTAAGAGCGTCTATTGCAAGTGCAGGTAACGATCACCGTTTAGGTGCTAACGAAGCGCCTCCTGCAATCATTTCGGTTTTTGTAGGTAAATACCTCTTTGAAGTACTGGAAGCAGTTGAAAAAAGAGTAACGGATAAGTTTGATGAACAGGATGAAGCCATTTTGAAATTGGATCTGCACAAAAGCATTCCTGAACTGTTGCTGGATAATACAGATCGTAACCGTACTTCACCATTCGCATTTACCGGAAATAAGTTTGAATTCCGTGCGGTTGGTTCCAGTGCAAACTGTTCAAATGCAATGACGGTACTTAATGCAATCATGGCAGAAACATTAACTCAGTTCAAAGCAGAAGTGGATGCGTTGATAGAGAAAGGAGAAAAGAAAGAGATTGCTATCATGCATATTTTACAACGCTATGTAAGCGAAAGTAAAAAAGTACTGTTTGAAGGTGATGGTTACAGTGAAGCATGGGCGAAGGAAGCAGCCAAGCGTGGTTTGCCAAATGTAAAAACAACTCCCCTTGCCTTAGATGCAATGGTAACTAAGAAAACAAAAGCATTATTTGAGAATACAGGCGTATTTACACATGCTGAGTTGGAAGCACGTCATGAAATTGAACTTGAAAACTATATCAAAAAAGTACAGATTGAAGGACGTATCATGGGTGAACTTTGTACAAGCCATATCTTACCTGCTGCTATCAGATATCAGAATATCCTCATCAGCAACGTAAAAGGTTTGAAAGAAATTGGTATTAACGAAGCCTCTTACGCCAATCAAAAACAAATTCTTGAACAGATCTCTTTGCATATCAATAAAGTAAGTGATTTGGTTGAGCAAATGATTGAAGCACGCAAAAAAGCGAACACACTTTCAGGTTCAAGAGATAAAGCAATTGCTTATTGCGATGATGTGAAAGGGAAGTTCTTTGATGACATCCGTTATCATGTAGATAAGCTTGAGCTGCTGGTGGATGATGCAAGCTGGTACTTACCAAAATACAGAGAGCTTTTGTTCTTACGTTAATAAAGTTCTTTAAAAAATTAAAAAGAGGCTGTCTGATAAATAAATAAAGCTCTTGAGATTTGCTTAAACGACTTCGGTTCTCCATCAGGGATCCGAATAAAATCTCCAAAAGTTTATTTATGAGACAGCCTCTTTTTTGTTTCTTATAAGAAATAATTTCATCAACCTTTTCTGCATTCATTATTACTGCAACCTGTTATTTTTTTATACCTGCAGGTACTGCAAATATGTTCAGGGCTGCAATCTTCTCTCAACTGATGATCTATCTGAAAAAAAGAAAAGAGGCTGTCTCAAAAGTCGTTAAACGTCTTTGCGAGGGAAGAACGACCGAAGCAATCTATTCGCTTATCAATTGATGAATTTTTGCAGATTGCTTCACTTTGTTCGCAATGACGACTTTTGAGACAACCTCTCCTTAATCTGTAATAATTTATTTATCAGCGATTGATGGTAAGTTTTGTTTTTATATCAATCACCTCATTCTTAACACCTATTATATACATACCCGGTTTTAAGTTGTCAAGGCCATCCAATTGAACACTGTTTAAACCTTCATTGATACTGATCGTTCTGTTCAATACAACCCTGCCAAGCATATCCGTTACCTTTAACTGAGCTGTTGCTGCAGAAGCAGCATTGAATTGAATTTTTGTATTACTTCCGTTTACAGGGTTGGGATAAACAGCTATTTTATTATTCTCACCTAAAACAGAAACATCACTTGACGGATCAAAACGTGCCAGCACACCTGCTGTTACTGAAACATTATCAAACACAGAGGTATTCAAAGTTGTATTAACACCACTTGTTACTGCAAGGCCTGCATAAGCAGCATTGTTCATTGTTATACTTGCAGTTTTATATAAAGTCCAGGTGGTTCCATTGCTTGAATAATAAGCAGAGAACGTACTTCCGTTGCGTGTAATTTTTAACCAGCGTGGTGCAGTTCCTGAAGCAGTAGCTGTGGTAGTTACTTTAGCCCCTGTTGTTTTTCTGCTTTGGAATTCTATTTTACCTGTAGAAGGTATTAAACAGATGCTTACTCTTTTTGCACCAACAGCTGTACTTTCTGTAATTACAATACCTGCTTTTGCACCAGAAGCTGTATTCTGTACGCTTGACACTCTTGCTATAATTGTGTAATTACCGGAGGTGGGTGCTTTCACCAATTGATATTGATCGCTGCTTCCGGTTAATCCGGTTCCCGATCCGCTAACGGTATATGTTGATGGTATATAACAAACACTTCCGTTTATGCCAACTGCTCCCACATCACCACTTGTCCATCCTGAAGGCAGAGCTGAACAGTTACCGGTGAAGTTAAAGCTTGCAGGAAAATCAAGATTACATCCATTACGTGTTGCAATGCGTAAAGTACCGCTGATAGTACCCGGTGTTGCATTAGCTGCAAAAGTTAATGCAATGGAAGAATTCAATATTCCATCAAACGATAAATTCAACAAACTTACAGGTGCACCAATGCCTGTTACACGAGCATCTGTAGTAATAAAGGAAACTGTTTCGCCCGAAACCCCTGTTAACAAACCATAATTTGTAACCCGTACAGGTAAGGCATAATTGGAACCTCCACCTGAAGTACCCGAAGGAATGATTGCTTGAAAATAATCACCTGCGGCCCAGCATGTGGCAATATTTAAACGAAGATTACTTTCATTCAATGGAATGATTCTGCTTTGCACCGGCCAGAAACCATCTGAAGATGAACCGGTTTCTACAACTGCTGCAAATATTTTATTTTTTGTTGTTTGCTCTCCATACATCCAGTCATTGGCCCCGCCGTTAACTGTATAACCAAGATTCTGATAGGAAGTTCCTACCTGCAATCCATTTTCAACTGTTGCAATTGCACCCCAGTTTAAATAATGCGTATTATCTGGTGTTGCCAGGTTTACATAACCCCATGGTGTATTAAAAGTATTAGCATAACTATGATGATTGGCTGTATTTCCAAATTGATGGGCAATACAAAAATCCCTGATGATTTGTGTTTCAGGTTCAGAAAAAGCTGATGTGCCCCTGTAACTTTCTGAAGATCCAACCGGGCTGCTTCCAAGATCATCATATCCCCAATTATATCCGAAATTCCGGTTGATGTCAACACCAAATGTACCATCACCATTATTCTTTCTGTTCTTACGCCACAAGCCACCGCCGGAAGGATTTGTTGTTTGATTATAAACATATCCATCAGGATTAATACAAGGTACAAGATAAATTTCCCTGTTGTTGATGAGGCAATTCAATTCAGGATCGGTATTATAATTAGCCAGAATGTATTGCATGAAGTAGATAAGATTGGTCATAGAGATGGGCTCTCTTGCATGAATCAATCCGTTTAAAAATACTTCAGGTTCATTTTCATCAACATTTGCATTGTCAGAGATTTTGATCATCCAGATGGGGCGCCCTTCCAAACTGTTTCCAATACTTACTTTAGTTGTAATTAAACCGGGGTACATCAGCTTTAATGAATCCAATTCTCTTTCCATTTCAGCAAATGTGTAATAGCCTCCCATGGAACCATAGTTAAATCCCTGAGGAACTGTAGCTGCAGCTGCGGCTACCTGGGCTTCTCTGAAAGCAGCAATATTTCTTTTGGTAAAATCTGCTGCAAGATCATTGATGAGGAAATCAACACGGAGATTTTCTTCTTTCATGATTTTAATTTCAGCAGCAGAAAAATCACCGACTAAGTATTTCTTGTTTCGTTCTGCCAACTCCTCCAGGCTTACACCCCGTTGCAAGAGTTTAACAAACTGCGCTTCAGTTCCATAAACTTTTACACGTGAATAAATTTCTTTGGGTTGGGAAAAAACGTTTAGCGAAATAAACAATAACAAAAAGGTGGAAATGAGTATGCTTTTCTTCATTAGAATGGTTTTAAGTGCTAAATGTAAAAATTAGTTTTCAGAAATAACATACCCTTTGCATGAAAAACTACTGCATGTAAGCGTATTATTACTGTTTAATAAAACGTTGTATGCCTATTGTTTCGTTTTTATTGTTTAATATTCTGATTATATAAAGCTGAGAAGGCAATGATTGTACTTTTACATTTACATAAACAGCACCTGTACCAGGTTGTGTAAATTGTTCTTTAACTACACGCCCTTCTGCATCAGTTATCCTGATCAGATATTGATCATTCGTTGTTCCGTTTATCTTAACCTGCAACACATCAGCAACCGGATTGGGATAAATAATAAATCCTGTTTTATTGAGATACGGGATATTAATCAGTTTACTGTAAGCAGTATGTCCATCTTTATCTACCTGCTTAATTCTGTAAAAATTATTTCCATTTTCCGGAGAATTATCAAGAAACCTGTAAGGTGGGTTTCCTTTGTAACTGCCAATACTTTTAAAGGTTGTGCTGTTTGATGATTTTTCTATAATAAAATAATCATGTTCCTTATCAACATAAGCTTCCCAATCTAATTGAACTTTGTTTTCGTTGGTTAGTTTACCATAAAAGTTAACAAATTCAACAGGCAATGTTGTTAATGGCGCAGTTGATTTAATTACTTTTATTTCATCCACATAAAATCCATCATCCAATTCATAAGCAAAGTTACTTGCATCACCATCAGAAGTAAATTGAAGCCGGAGATAAAGTGTAGCGGCACCGTTATATGCACTTAAATCATATAATTCCCTTGTCCAGTTTTCCCGTATGCCGGTTAAAGCAGGTTGCCCTCCTAACGTTCCGCCATTGGTTGTATTAGGTTCTGCAACTGTATTTTTTCCACTCAGGGGAACCCATGTGCTGTTATTGGTAGAAACCTGTATCTGTAATTTATCCCTGCAATTTTCTGCTCTGTGCTTCACCCAAAAACTCAACCATGAAGATGTGGCATCAGAAAGATTAAAAGTGCTGTTATAAGTTACAGTTCTTGAATTACTGCTGCCGTAATTCCCGGCAGTTGATTCAGTTAAGGATTGAGTGCCTGCATAAGAAGATGAACTGGTAAAGCCCCATTTTGTTGAAGCCCCGCCACCCGGAACAGTCCAGTTTGTTGCAAGACTACCTTCCATATTATCATATAAAAGAGATACCGGATTATAGAATTTTGTAATGGTATCATAAACAACAACGCCGTCCGATTCTACTTTCCATGCAAACTTTATTCGTTTACCATTTGCAAGTGAGCCCGGTAATGTGTAACTGATATTATTTGAAAAAGTACCATAATAAGTTCCGATTGTAGTTGTTACAGAACTGCCAACCGATTGAATATTTTCAATTGGAACAACTGAAACTGTTACAGAATTACTTGTCCCCAATCCAATACTCCGTAATGAATAACTCAGGTTTCCGGTTAAGCTTGTGAGGGCAATATCACTGTTATCCTGCAGATCAAAATATGATCCTGCAGCAAATGCCAATTGAATATTTTGAAAACATAACTCCTTACATAATTGTGGAATTTGAGTTACCGGTGCCCAGAAAGCGCCACCTCCTGCTTCACCAGTCATACCATAAACCTTTTGTTTAGTTCCTACGCCTATATCTCCTAATAATAACCAATCCTTAATACCCCCTGCAACTTCATAAGCTACAGTTTCGGGGCTGTTGCCGGCACGATGACAATTATATAAACCCATCAATGCAGGTACGTAGGAATAAAAACTTACATCAGAAGCGCTCAACGTATGCAAAGTAGGTCGTCCGAAAGGCAATGAAAAATAAGGGCCATAGCAATGTTGATCTATTGCTGCAACAAAATTGTGTGCATACGAAAAATCACGAACAGCCTGCGTTTCCGGTTCTGAAAAAGCAGCTGTGCCCCAATATGTATCTGAGCTGGTAGTGGATGATCCGCAGGATGCACTTGCGCCTGAACAGTTTGACCAATCAACTCCGTAATTTCTGTTAAGATCAACTCCAAAGGTTCCATCTCCGTTTGGTTTCCGGTTTTTTCGCCACAAACCACCACCTGTAGCCGGATTACTCCCGGTATAATTATACAAGTATCCATCAGGGTTTACACAGGGGATAATGAATATTTCCCTGTTATCTACAAGTCCTTTAATTTCTGCATTGGCTGCATAATTTTCAGCAAGATATTGTGCAAAAAAGATCATACTTGTTCCGCCAATTGCTTCACGGGCATGTTGCAGGGCAGTGTATAACACTTCCGGTTCGGCTTCATCAACAGTAACATTATCTGAAATCTTTATACCATAAATTGTTTGCCCATTGTAAGAAGTACCAATTGTTTGCAGCGATACAATTCCCGGATAGGCTGCAACAAGGTTTTGCATTTTAGTAACCATCTCTGCATACGTATAGTAACCATAGCCAGATGCTGATCCAAGTGTTAATGTTCCTGCCGTAAAAGCGGCTGGGGTTGTTATGATATTGGCAACCTGCTTCCCTGTCATTTGCAAAGAGGCCCTGTTGTTTATATCCTTTACTGCAGATTGTTTTCTGTTTAATTCCGTTGTGTATGTTACCATGTCATCTACAACCACTTTAAATGAAAGAGTTGTTTTTTTCAACTTTTCAATTTGTGAATGACTCAACTCGGCAATGATATAATTTCCTTCAGTGGTGAAGTGATCTAACTCAAGTTCATCAAAAGCAAGTTTTCTCTGGATTTCGGATGATACACTGATTTTTACTTTACTGTATTTTTCCTGTGCAACAGCAAAAAAGTTACATGCAAAAAAACAATAGCAGAGAACTGTAAGTTTCCTGATTGGCTTCATAATTTTGGATTTTGGGGGATACAGGAATACTACTTTGCAATCAGCAGATTCACTGTATAAATATCATTGTTAAACTGTATCCTTACACGGTACAGTCCGTTATTTAGTTTTGGAATAATTTCTAAATTAACAGAATTGTTTCCGCTAATCACTACAGCATTCTGCACACCTGTAACTCTTCCATTCATATCAATAACTGATATAACAGCATTACCCCGTACAGCAGACTTCATTTGCAGTACTGCAACCTGATTTGCGGGGTTGGGTGATAAGGATACGTTACTTATTTGTCTGAAATCAAGTTTTTGTGTATTACTGAATTGTATTACATCATTTGTTGCCACTACTTTAAGGCGATAATAAGAATTTGGTTTTACAGGATTTGCATCTGTGTATTTGTAAGAAGTGCTATTACCGGTTGCTGAAATTTCATAGATGGAAACCCAGTTGATACCATCTGCACTTCTTTGCAACGCATATTTTTCTAAACCCGTTTCACTTGAAGGTACCCAGTTTAATTCTGCTTTTACTTCATTTACTTTATTAGCTGTAAATGCCAGTTCGCCTGGTAATACAGCAGAAACTGTAACTGGATAATCCTCTACTTCACCATCATAAAAATATCCTGTTGTATTAGAGGTTGTCATACCATTGGCAGCAGAAGTTAATCTTAGCCGCATGAAAATAACTGATGTAACGGGTGCACTAACGGTAACACTTGTCCAGGCAATAGAAACAGTTTGTTGTGAAGTACTGGATGCAACAGTGTAAGACCTGCCTTCGCCTGCCTGAAAGACTCCATCATTATTTAAATCAATCCACCCAATCAATGTAGCATTGGCGCCTGTATTATTATAAACACTTACATTAAATGAAAAACTGGTTGTTCCAGTTCCAATGGTAAGAGAACCTGATATTCCATCTTCATCTGCACCATCTGCTGTTGCATTTGCAGAAGCTGTTTTAATCCATTCAATATCTTCGGTTGCCCCAAGTCTTAAAGTTGTATCTTTTTCATGAGTTGCAGGCAATGGCCCCGGATCAAAAGTTGCAGGCGCATCACCATAATCTGTTTTAGGTTTAAATGCCTCACCTCCATCTCCCCAGCTTCCGGTTTGAGATGCTCCATAAAATGTAATTGTGTTCTGAGTTCCCTGTGTTCCTGCAGATGTATTATAAAGCGCTATAAATCCTGTACTGGGCGAGGCGCCCGTATTTCCCATATTGTAAATATTCTCCTGCCAGTCAATTGAAGTTTGTTTTGGCAATGCCGTAGGGATGGCAATATTGGTGAGGCTCCTTGTATATAAGTTCATGGAGGAAACATCTTCGTTACCTGCTTTGCCGTCAAAATTATAAAACATACCATTGGCAACACCAAAATCGCCCCAATCATGATTGCCACCGTCAATAGCATAAACCTGTGTTGCAATGGTGGGTTGTTTGGATGCATTAAAATCAATCTTCCAAACCTTTGATTCCCTGCCGGTGGAGTAACCTGTACCATTTGCTTCAATACCAAGATATAATGAACCATCATAAAAACTGGCAGCTCCGGATTCAACACCATTATCATGAAGAATTAGTCCGGTTGTTCTGACATCGGTGGTAACAATTCCAAATGTATCCATTTCATAATCATATCTTCTTAACGTTCTGTCAGTTGAAGGAGATGATGTTAAACTGTACGTATAATAAACCATATAATTCACCGGATCGTAAGCCACTGAATTAATATTGGTATGACCCGGATCTGTAAACAAAGGCCGGGCTTTACCATTTGCCGGATTTACATAATACACATTGTTATTTCTTACGGCTAATACATAAGAAGGCATGCCTGTGAGTGGTTGAGAAACAGAACGATAATTTGCGCTGAATGTGCCAACTGAGCAAGCCTGCAAATCTGATATCCAGAATGAACCATCTTCCTGGCCTGATGCAGGACCAGTTGTTTTAGTGCCAGTTTGTGTTACGGTTATTGTAAAACTTGTAACAGGGCCGGCAATATCTACATTAATTGTTCCATCAGATGATGTAAGTGCAATAGCATTGGTAGCACCTGCGGTTGCAGAAGCACTGGTAGTTCCACTCCCTGCAATGGTAAGGTTAGTACCCGAAACTTTCACCATTGTAACGTTGATTGCAGTAGCTCCGTTCAATGCTGTAACCGTTACTTTTTGGTTATAGTCAATATCATAAACAGAAAACTTTACATTGGTTACTGAGTTCTGGAATGTAGTTGTAACCGCTCCATCACCCATCAATTGTACATCTGCGCCAGTACCGTAAGAACCGGTTTCTCCGGTGTGTGTTGCATTTTCTCCAACAATATTTGTTCCTGTATAATTATGTGTAAAAGTTACATACTGTGTTCCTAAAGCAAATTTTTGTGATTGAGATTGAGCAAGGGTAACAAAGTTGAGATCGAGGAAATCAAGATAGTCCCAGTTAAGATTAACGGTAGAACACTGCGCCTCTGCTTTAAAGATACTTAGCAAAGCACAAATAAATAAAACGAATGTTCTATTTAAGAGCTGGTTCATAATTTGGATTTTAAATTCCCTTTTGTATTACGTATATCTTCTTTCAAAAAAAATTCCCTGTAGAAATGAATATTTTATTTGTTGCAGAACAACAAGTAAATTCAATAAACTACCTGGTAAATTTTAAGGGAGAAAGAATAGATTCTATGTAATTGCAAAAGGTTTTCAACGTTTTCAATTTGGATATTAGATATAAACACTTAACAAACTTAATATTTTTACTTATACAATATTTGTTCTTTATACATTTTTTTCTGCTAAAAAAATATTGGGTAAAACCACTCGGCACCATAAAAGTAGATGTACGAATTAAAGTTTATAGTTTTCCGTAAATACCACAATACAGGTTCATTATTTTATAAAAAACTGTGTTGCAGGTAAAAAAATATTTTTCTCACTTTTTATTGAAACAGGTGGTATCTTCTGCCAAAGAATAGAAACTTGGAATAGTATTCAGAGCAACTTATGCAAATATTTCCCTGCTGTTTAACTGTAGCTTTTTTGTGTGCTGGATATTTTGATGTGGAAATTTCATACAAAATTACTGTTCATCTTAAGTAGTACTTCGCCGGGCTGCATAGTAAACAGTAATACCAATTGAATGCACTGAAATTGTTTTCAGCTTCAGGTACAAAAAAAGAAAGCCGCTTTTAACTGCGGCTTCTGTAATCTGCTTATTTCATTTGAAACGTATCCAGGAATTTTGTTGTGAAGTTTCCGCTGCGGAAATTTTCATCTCTCATCAATTGCTGATGAAAAGGAATGGTTGTTTTTATACCTTCAATAATATATTCGCTCAAAGCACGGCTCATGGTATTGATGGCTTCTTCCCGTGTACGGGCAACGGCAATGATCTTGGCAATCAATGAATCATAATAAGGAGGAATTACATATCCTGCATATACATGTGAATCTATACGGATACCATGACCGCCCGGCTGATGAAGCGTTGTTATTTTTCCCGGTGAAGGACGGAAGTCATTGTAAGGATCTTCGGCATTAATGCGGCATTCAATAGCATGCATCTGCGGTTCATAATTTTCGCCGCTTATTTTATGTCCTGCTGCTATTAATATTTGTTCTTTGATGAGGTCAAAATTTGTTACCTCTTCTGTTACGCAATGCTCCACCTGGATACGGGTATTCATTTCCATGAAATAAAAATTGCGATGCTTATCTACTAAAAATTCAATGGTTCCCACACTTTCATATCCAATTGCAGAAGCAGCTTTTATTGCAGCAGCGCCCATTGCTTTGCGCAACTCCGGTGTCATAAATGGCGAAGGCGATTCTTCTACCAATTTCTGATGGCGGCGTTGAATGGAGCAATCTCTTTCACTCAGGTGGCAAACAGTTCCAAAGCTATCACCCGCTACCTGTATTTCTATATGGCGTGGTTCCTCCACAAACTTTTCCAGGTACAACCCATCATTCTTAAAAGAAGCGCCGGCTTCATTCTTAGCCATATCATAATTACGCTCCATCTCTTCTTCGGCCAAAACGATTCTCATTCCCTTACCACCGCCACCGGCAGTGGCCTTGAGGATAACGGGATACCCAATTTCTTTTGCAATACGTTTTGCTTCATCAACACTTTCCAATAAACCTGCACCGCCCGGCACTACAGGTACACCGGCTTTGATCATGGTTTCTTTGGCTGTGATCTTATCGCCCATTAAACGGATATGATCAGGTGTTGGACCAATGAATTTGATCCCATTCTGTCCGCAGATCTCTGCAAATCTTGCATTCTCAGCTAAAAATCCATAGCCCGGATGAATCGCATCTGCATTGGTTATTTCTGCAGCAGCAATAATATTGGGAACGTTAAGATAAGATTCGGAACTGGCAGGCTTACCAATACATACTGCCTCATCGGCAAATTTTACATGCATACTTTCCCTGTCGGCAGTTGAATAAACAGCTACCGTTCTTATTCCCATTTCACGGCAGGTACGAATGATGCGTAATGCAATTTCACCACGATTGGCAATTAATATCTTTTTAAACATACTTCAATTAGTTAATGTGCTCATTAGCTAATGTGCTAATGAATACAGTGTGCTAAAAAATAAAATAACTAAGGATATAACTTAACGGAGTTCTGCGTTTAGCTGTACCCAAAATTTTATTGATTACTTTTTGTATTTCGCTTAATTTTTCCGGTAATTGAGATGGCGAAGGATAGCTGGCCGACCTTTCGCAAAGTATCAGCCAATACTGCGTTTCATCTGCTTCTTTAGCTGCAATCTTTATTTTATGAATAAAGTCTGCTTTGCTTTCAGAATTTTGTGCCTCCATACAGTTGGCGCCAATTGAAGTTCCTGATCTGATTAATTGCCTGCTGATTGCATACTTCCTGGCTTCTTCAAGTTTATCACAATAATCAAGAACTAATAACGAAAAATCAATGCTCATTTTCAGGACAGCATTCTTTTCAATTAATTCATTTTGCATAATAATTAAGGTCTTTAAAATTAGAAAGCCATTAGCAAATTATCCAATCAGCAAATTATCACATTCTTCTTTAGCTCGGATCTACAAGGTACAAAGGCTGATCGTATTCAACCGGTGACTGGTCTTCAACAAGCACCTTCACAATCTTTCCTTTTACTTCACTTTCAATTTCATTGAAGAGCTTCATAGCTTCAATTATGCAAACCACTTTACCCGGAGTTACTTCATCACCCACTTCTACAAACAAAGGTTTATCAGGAGAAGCCCTGCGGTAAAATGTGCCGATCATTGGGCTTTTAATTGTAACATAATGACTGATATCCTCACCTTCAGGTTTTGAAGCAGATGGGGTGCCTGTTACCGGAGCTGCCGCAGCAATAGCTGCCGGGGCCTGAACAGGGGCAAATGAAGGGGCTTGTTGAAACTGGCCTGAGATTACTGTTTGCTGAATAATTTCTTCTTTCTGTTTTATAGTAACCTTGAAATCTTTTTCTTCGATGGTGAGTTCACTGAGGTTGGATTTGTTGACGATTTTAATCAACTCCTGAATTTGTTTGAAATCCATGTTCCTGATGTTTAATAAATGAACAATAATAACGGGCGGCTAAGATAGGGAATTCAAATTCAGAACTTCCTGATTTTTCTGATTTTGGAATAAAATCAACCGTTTTTTGGCTAAAAAAGCCTGTTTTTAATAAAAAATGGGCACTTTTTGAAAAAATGTCCATTTCTGCTATAGAGAAAAATTTTACTCTTTTACACGCTCAACATACTCCCCTGTTTTGGTGTTGATGCGGATCTTTTCACCTTCGTTTACAAACAAAGGAACCATGACTGTAGCGCCTGTTTCAATGGTAGCCGGTTTTAATGTACGGGTAGCAGTATCGCCTCTCATGCCCGGCTCGCTGTAAGTAACTTCCATCACAATTTTATCAGGTAATTCCACACTCATGGGCAGATCCGTTTCTGTGTTAATCAAAACCGATACTTCACCGCCATCTTTCAAAAACTGTGGTGCATCAATCAAAACTTCCTGAACAGTAATTTGCTCAAACGTTTCATTGTTCATGAAACTGTATCCTGTATCGTCTTTATATAAATACTGAAACTCCTTTCTTTCAACACGAATGGGGTAAATAGTTTCACCGCTGTTCCAGGTTTGTTCTACTGAACGGTTATTATCAACACCTTTTAATTTTGCCCACACTTTTGCTGCTGCACGTGCCGTTTTGTTTTCGCCAAACTCCACTACTTTGTACAAACTGTTTTCAAGCTTAATGATCATTCCACGGCTGATGTCTGAAGTATTTGCCATAAATACAAATTGATTTTTTTAATTGAGGCTGCAAATATAAGGCAAGCGCCCGTGCTGGCAAATTGAAGAATACATTTGTAGTGTCGGCATTTGTTCTTTGTGGCATCGGTTGTTGCCACCTGCTGACGCTTTCGGTCTGCACCCCGACATTTATCGTCGGGGCCCGGTTTATGGTTCCATTTTCAATTAATCAGTTGAAGCTTGGTCACCTACAGGTACACAATAGCTTTAAACTGTGGTGTACCTCATCGTTCCGCTTTCCTATGCTCTTAAGGTATGCCATACTTTTAAAGATGGCATACCGGTTCGACTTCAACGCAGCATTTCAAAGATTGAAGTAAATTGCCTGCATGAAAAGATACTTACTGATTATTTTCCTGTTTGCAGTTGTTTCGAAAGTTTCAGCAATGGATCAATCCGATTCAATTCCTGAGCATTTGCAAAATATTCAACTACCCGATTTTAAAATTCTGCTGGCCGATGGCAAAACAAATTTCTATACAGATAATACCGCTTTGAAATATATTTTAGCCCAATCATTTACTTAGGGCGGCATTATACAAGTATGAAATTTTGAAACGCACTATTGGCCCTGCCTGCCTGCCCTACGTACAACTTCGGGAGGCGGGTCGGCAGGTTTCAAAGCGGTATTATTACCTGAAAAGGAAAGCCCCGATAAATTACCCGAGCTTTTGTAATGTTCGCTTTTCAAATACCTTTCTGTTTACTTTTCACACAGATCTTTCAAATTCTGCAAACCTTCTTCAAACTGTTTATTCAATTGTTTAGTAAGGTAAGGCCCCATCAACCGTGCAATGGGAAAAGGCAGTTCACCGGTATTGCGCCAAACAGTTTTTGTACCATCGGCTGTTTGTGTAAAATCCCAGGCATCTATAGCCTGCGATTTAAATGGCTTGAGAAACTGCAAATCAAAATTAATTGCTTTCCCCGGTGCAGTTGAGCGGATGGTTAAATGACCATCGCCAACTTTTTTTCCGTTCCAATAATATTTATGCCCCACACGCCCAGCTTCACCGCTGATGGTTGCCATTGCACCCGGATCTTGTTTCTGCCAGGGGTTCCATTCGCTGTAATGATTGAGGTTGGCCACTTTGTTATACACTTCAGCAGCAGGGCGGTGAATGATGATTGATTTTTCTATGAAGTACTTACCGGGTAAAAATGCTGCGGCAAGTAACACAAGTGCAATAATGCCGAGGATTACATAAAGGATGATCATGGTCATTGATTTTGATGATAAAGATAATGAATCCTTGTTTTGACTTTCTGCTGCCCGACCAATACCTTTGCGGCACGAAAAATTTTCTTCACTTATAAATTAATTGATCCATGAAAGTTACTGTTGTAGGCGCCGGTGCTGTAGGTGCAACCTGTGCTGATAATATTGCCCGTAAAGAATTATGCACTGAACTGGTTTTGCTGGATATTAAAGAAGGTATTGCTGAAGGTAAAGCGCAGGATATGATGCAAACGGCAACCCTGCTTGGCTTTGATACAAAGATCACCGGCAGCACCAATGATTATTCAAAAACTGCCAACAGCGATGTGGTGGTGATCACTTCAGGAATACCCCGCAAACCCGGCATGACCCGTGAAGAACTGATTGGTGTGAATGCAGGTATTGTGAAAGCTGTTTGTGAAAATATTCTGAAACATTCTCCCAATGCAATCATTATTGTTATCAGTAACCCGATGGATACGATGACTTACTTAGCATTGACTTCAACCGGTTTACCAAAGAACAGAATTATTGGCATGGGCGGCACATTAGACAGCAGCCGTTTTAAGTATCAGTTGAGCCAGCATCTTGGTTGCTCACCTTCTGATCTCAATGCAGTGGTTGTTGGTGGTCATGGTGATACAACTATGATTCCTTTGATGCGCCTGGCTACATGGAACAGTATTCCTGTAACCAAATTCTTAACTGCTGAACAACAGGAA
>CAMTVU010000095.1:0-6101 GCA_947085245.1 uncultured Chitinophagaceae bacterium
TATCAAATACTTCAGCAATAGTATCATGCGGATAGATATATACATAGTCAGGCGTCATTAAACGGCCAATGCTGTTTTCAGGATAGCCCAATAAGGAAAGAGTGATCTTCCGTTCTTC
Organism: uncultured Chitinophagaceae bacterium; assembly: GCA_947085245.1. Lineage (GTDB taxonomy): Bacteria > Bacteroidota > Bacteroidia > Chitinophagales > Chitinophagaceae > Lacibacter. Next base: position 119 of record CAMTVU010000095.1, read on the forward strand.
CGGGTTCAGCAGCTTAATTAATTCTCTTACCACATTACTCGGTAATTCTTCCAGGAAGGAGGTGCGGTCATCGGCCGGTAATTCATTCAGCAATTCAGCTGTTTTGAAAGGCGGCAACTCTTTAATGATTTGTTTTTGTGCAGGTAAATCAAGGATTTTAAATACACTCACAGCACGGTGTACACTCATACTGGCCAGTATCTGGCTTTCATAATCAGGAAATTCATCAACCAATGCCGCAACTTCACTGATGTTTTGATTGTTGAGGAACTCCTGTATTTCCAGCTTGTCGCCACGTATCATCAACGCTTCAAATTGTTCCTTTAACGACACTTCATCTTCCAATTCAAGACTCATAATTTCTGCAATTTGGATAAAGTTAGTTTCTTTGAATGAAAGTGGAAATCTTCACAAAAAAACTTCAAGATGCGATTATATTGTTTATTTATTGCTGAAACGCAAGATAAGGGGAGAGGCGTTTTTACGCATGAAAAAATTGAAGCCAATACTGTAATTGAAATTGCCCCGGTGATTGTGATGAGCGCCGGTGAACGAAAACTGCTTGACCAAACCTTACTGCACGATTATATTTTTGAATGGGGTGCTGAAAAAAATCAATGTGCAATGGCATTGGGATGGATACCGGTTTACAATCATTCCTATAATAGCAACAGTGAATATTTTATGGAGTTTGAAAACAGAACCATGTTTATTAAAACGGCAAAACAAATAGACGCCGGAGAGGAGCTCACCATCAATTATAATGGTAACTGGAACGATGCCAAAAAAGTTTGGTTTGATGTGAATGAATAAAAACAGCACATTATCGTAAAACTACGACTGACCAGGGTCTTTTTTCTAAAATAAAATTGGCTCAGCTATTGCATTCTGGCTTTTGGTACTATACTTTTGTAATACCAAACTTCCCTGAAAAAAGCACACCTTTAATCTTCCTCCACCTACGGAAACCAGTTAACAATTTAAATGTAACTATCATGATTAAAAAGTTACTCTTGTTGCTGGTGTTAATGCCGATGCTACACCTAACCCATGCACAAAATGCTGAAATTTTGGGTAATTGTTTATATGACAATACCACCAACAGAGTTATTATCAGGTTGGCGTTACGTAATCCAACAGGTTCACCTGCCCCCATTCAATTGGCAGGAATGAGATTTGGCATTCAATATAATCCTCTTGCTGTTGCATATGCTGGTTATACAAGTTATATGTATAACATTACAAATTCGGGGTTGAATGATGTTGGTAATCTTTCTTTTATTGGCCCGGATTCTAATATACCTGCTGGCTTTTCCTGGGAATCTCCTTCTACTCGCAGTGCTACCATCAGCAGTACAGGAGGTACAAAGACTTTGAACAGGATTTACATCAATCGATCAACTGATATTTGTGCATACGCAAATGTTATAGGGCCGAATCAGATGAAAGTTTTGATTGACATTTATTTTACATTGGTAAATTCAAATCCGGATTATTATCATTTAAATGAACTTGGTTCTTATGGGTGGGGCGACCCTGAATTTATTGCCCAGTTTTTCACAAAAGATAACGGGGGGCATAATGGTATATTAACTGACCCTTTTAAGGAAATTGCTATCGTTATTATAAGGCAGGGGAACACCGGGAACCCCTATCAGCCATTTGATTTTGCTAATGCTGGTTGCAGTTCATCAGCAAATACGAACCCGGTAGTTGTTACCGGAGATAATGTTAATTTTATTAACCCCATCAATGGAGTTCTTATAGGAAAAATTGAAAAATTTTCTGCTGAAGAAAGAAATGATCATGTTGCGCTTCACTGGAAAGTTGAAAATAACGAGTTGGTTGATCATTATGAAATTGAACGCAGGGTTGAAAACGGAGCATTCAAAACAATTGGAATTGTGATGAGTGATAATAAAAACTCAACTACTCAATATTATTTTAAAGATAAGATCACTGACAGGAATCAGCAATTGTATTACCGTGTGAAAACTACAGGAATAGATAAGATTGTTACATACAGTGATGTAAAAATGGTAAGACCCGGCAGTGTGCAGCAAAATACTGTAAAAGTATTTCCAAATCCAACAAGTGAATTTATACGCTTTAATGCGCCACTCATAAATGGTAATTATGTGTGCAGGGTTTACAGCAATGAAGGAAGAATGGTAATGACAGCAAACGCCTCCTCTTCAAACCCGGCTATCAGTATTAAAAATTTACAAACAGGCTCTTACTTTATTGAGTTGTATCACCCGCAAAGCGGCAATCGGTTTTATGCTCAGTTCAGTAAACAGTAAACAATTCTTCTTTTAATGCTTCCCTTTTACTTAACGGTGAAAGGGAAGTTTTTTTAACAGACCGCTCTGCGAAGTCTCCAGACTTTGAAGAGCAATTGTTACTGGAAAAGTAAAAATGACTTTTTGAGGCTCGACTAAATACCAAATCAGCTATTTATTTTTTACTCATCTTTTATTTACCAACCAATGCCATAATCTTCTCCATGATTACTGCTTCCGCCCCAAAAACTATTGTGTTTCCAATCAAACCAAATAGCATTAATAGGGCCGCTGGTTCTGTTATCAAATGTAAGTGTATAACCCATCTGTCTTAATTCTTTGCGAACCCATTCGGGTGTGTTTTCATGCAGCAATAAATTTCCCGGCCTGGGTTGCCTGTCTTCATTTTTTGTTCCGCCCAATGATAACCACAATTGATTGGTATTAATATTGGCTGCTTCGCAGGCTTCCTGCACATTCATTCCAAATTCAACCACATTTAAAAAGAATTGTAATAGATTCTGATCCTGTGTATCGCCACCCTGAACAGCAAAGGATAAAAAGGGCTTGCCATCTTTTAATGCAAGCGTTGGTGTTAAGGTTACTCTTGGACGTTTACCGGGTTCAATTACATTAAATGGATTGAGCGAAGGATCCAAAACAAAACTCTGCAAACGCTGACTCATGCCCACTCCTGTGTTGCCTGCAATACATGCAGGAAGCCATCCGCCTGAAGGTGTAATAGAAACAACCCAGCCTTCTGCATCGGCTGCTTCAACGGAAGTTGTACCGGCCCATAAACGTTCCATATAAAGCCCCCTCCCGTCCTCCCCCGGCGGGGTGAGGCCATCAACGCTCAGCCCTTGCTTTTCAAAGTTGCCTATTGTTTTATTCTTATCATTATATGAAGTTGTATTTCTTGAATCATGCGCCGGCATAAATCCCGGACGATTAGTATTTGTTGTATCAAAACTGAATCCTCTTTTTTTCAATACATCCATGTAAGGATTTATTTTTCCTTCATACGGATAAGGATCACCGGGACCAATGTTTGGTACATTTCTTTCCGCCGAAATCATTCTTGCCCGTTGCTTTGCATAATCTTTACTAAGCAACCCCTGCATTGGTTCCGTTGGTGGAAAGTAAGGATCGCCATAATAGAAATCACGGTCAGCAAAAGCCATATTCATTGTTTGATACAATGTGTGAATATATCTTGTGCTGTTATAACCCATATTCTTCAAATCAAAATTTTCCAGGATGTTGAGACTTTGCAGCAACATCGGGCCTTGTGTCCATTGTGAAAGTTTATAGACTTCAATTCCTTTGTAATTCACATGCATGGGTTCTTCTTCAATGGGTTTCCAGTTGGCGAGATCATTCATTGTTATTAACCCGCCCTGTTCACGGCAACCACGAACAAATTCCTGTGCAATATCTCCTTTATAAAAACGATCATACGCCGCCATGATGGCATCTTTACGGGTCTTCCCTTTTTTCAAAGCCTGTTGTTCGGCTTCCACCATTTTGGTGAGAGTTTCCAATAAATCTTTTTGGATGAAAATTTCACCGGCATCGGGCGCTTCTCTTTTTTCGCCAAGATGCGGTAGAAAAACTTTTTTACTGTAAGGCCATTCTTTGATCCGCTGCTTTCCACGTTCCATACTGTTGGCTGTTTGTGCTTCAATGGGATAACCTGCGGCCAGTTGCATTGCAGGTAACAATACATCTTTTAAACTCATGGTTCCATAATTGGCAAGCATTAAACATAATCCGCCAACTGTTCCCGGAGTAACGGCAGATAGCGGGCCATACTCAGGTGGAAAATTGTATCCTTTGCTTTTGTAAAATTCTGCAGTAGCTCCGGTTGGTGCAACACCCAACGCATTAATGCCGATAACTTTTCCTGTTTTGGGATTATAAATCAAAGCCTGTGTTTCACCGCCCCAGCTCAATACATCCCACATAGTGCAGGTAGCAGCCAGCATAGCACAGGCTGCATCAACGGCATTACCTCCTTTTTGAAAAATCATTGATCCTGCAGTTGCAGCCAATGGTTTACCGGTGATGGCCATCCAGTTTTTTCCGTGCAGAACAGGTTTTTGTGTTTGTTGTGCAATTAAAACAAAAGAATAAAAAAAGAGAAAGAGTAAAAGGGTTGCACTTCTCATGTTGCAGATTTTTAGTGTTTAAAGTTAGGAAGAGAAGTTTTTTGAATGTAAGGGAAAGGATGAATGGTTAGGTAAATTTGAAACTACCGGGTAAACAAAGGCGGGAACCCGGTGTCGGAAAACTTCTGCTCAGTTGTATTTTGATTTTCCATTTATCATTTTATTTGCAATGATCACAAATTCTATTTGATTTGTAAACTCCAGTTCCGGATTTTCCAGCAGCGAAACAGCAGCTTCATACCAGGACAGAAATTCTTTTTTAAATTCATGATCTTCAAACATCTGTTTTATATGAGGCAACTGTTCTTTAATGGTGAGTAAAATAATGTAATTGCCAATCTGCTGTTTCATGGCTTCTTCTTCCCAAAAGTATTTTTTATAGAGAAAATATTTTTCAAGGGCAAAAGCCTTTTTATACAGCCCGTTCCATAGATATGCTGTAGCAATTATGAGGTAACCGCTTTCGCATTTTTTCTTCTCCAATTCAGTTAAGGCATAACGGGTGTAGTAACTGTTGAGAAAGAGGATTCCATAATCAGCATGCCGCAGCGCTTCTTTTTTATGGGTTCCTTCTGCAAGCGTTTCATAGCACAGGGCAATGGCAATTGCGCCGGGTTGTTCATCAAATGGTATCATTTATGGTATCTTTTTTTATTCGTGTTAACCGGTCAGACCACGAGGCGTGGGCCGACCTTGCAGCTTAACCGGATTGCATAGGCTGAGGTATTAAAGCTTGCTTCGTTCCTCGCAATGACGTTAACGAGGATAATTATTCTTTCGGAACGTCATTGCGAGCCTTGTTGTTTGGCGAAGCAATCTATTGCCGGGCTTTATAAAAAATTAATTTGAATAAATAACCTAATATGCTACCAACAATAGTAGAAATTATAATAGAAACAATAATTAACAGACCAAATTCAAATTTTTCGAAACCATTATCACCATAAATCAGTATTCTTTGTTGATATACTTTATAAGATAATAGCAGTCCGATTATATTACTAATGAGTAAAAAGAAAGCAATAAGCCAATAACCATTATTACTACCTGAATTGGAATATGCAGAACTTGATGTTTTGTCATTTTGCGACGAATAAGTATCAGATGAAGAATTGTTACTATAAGATTCATTATCTTCCTCTTCATCATCATCAGTAAGTGTGTCATCATCATATCTTTTTATCTTAATCCTTCCCTCACCTCCACATGTTTGACACTGGCCATTACCCTTACAATACCTGCATGTGCCTGTAACATTTGAACCAACGATTATGTTAACAGAAGAAAATTGTTGTGCAGAAGTAATTGAAGCATTTTTAGGTGAAGTAAGAAAACAATACGCCAGTGCCACAACCATTTGCATCATTTTAGATAATGCAAGATACCAACGCAGTTATCTTGTACAGCAAAAAGCAAAAGCATTGGACATTGAACTTCTTTATTTACCACCCTACAGCCCCAATTTAAATCTGATAGAACGACTATGGCGTTATTTTAAAAAGAAAGTAATGAAAAATAAATATTATGCCA
>CAMTVU010000096.1:0-53867 GCA_947085245.1 uncultured Chitinophagaceae bacterium
ATGATGCATACTCAAACAAACTTCAACTCCTGTAGGAACACTGTTGAGGATGAATCGTCCACAAATATTTTTTACGGCTTCCACCAACGACTCATTTTGTTGGATGTCATGACCTGTTGCCATCAGTGTTGAAGTTAACTGACCTTCTAAATGCATTGCCACTTTAATCATTTCATTCATATCCCTGCAACGGATCACCAATGAATAAGGGCCAAACACTTCCTGGTGTAAAACAGGATTGTTGAGAAATGTTTGTCCGCTTGCTGTTGCAATAGTTGGCAATCCTTCGTTTTCCTTTACTTCCGTTTCACTCTCTGCCACCAGGTGTACATCATCCTGCAACAATGCATTTCCTTTTTTTTCTTTGTATGCTTTTACAATTCCCGCATGCAGCATAATTCCCGGTTGTATTTTTTGAATGGCTTTACCAAGATCATGCGTGAAAGTTTTCAGGTCTTCGCTTTCAATGCCAATGATTAAACCGGGGTTGGTACAAAATTGTCCCACACCCAAAGTAACAGATGCAGCATACATCTGTGCAATCTCTGTTGCTGCTGCATTTAATTTTTCAGGCAATAAAAAAACAGGGTTGATGCTGCCCATCTCTGCAAAAACAGGAATGGGTTCTTTGCGTTGATTCGCCCAATCAAACAATTGCTTACCTCCACTGTATGAACCTGTAAAACCAACTGCTTTGGTATAAGGATGCATCACCAATGCTTTTCCTGTTTCAAAACTTTGTCCATACACATGACCAAAAATTCCTTTGGGCAAATTGTGGTAAGCCGCTGCTTTAAAAATTGCATCAGCAACAATGTGCGATGTTTGTGCATGTGCAGGATGTGCTTTTACAAGCACCGGGCAACCGGCAGCAAAGGCACAGGCCGTATCGCCACCCGCTGTTGAATACGCAAACGGAAAATTGCTTGCACCAAACACCACTACCGGACCAAGAGGTACCAGCATCTTTCTGATATCAGGTTTAGGTGGATTCTTAGCAGGAGTCGCTGTATCAATTTTTGCCTCCAGCCATTCACCACTTTCACATGCAGCTGCATAACTGTTCAATTGAAAAATAGTTCTTGCCCGTTCATTTCTCAATCTTGCTTCGGGAAGATGTGTTTCTTTCATGGCAACCTGGATCAACGTATCGCCGCAGTTCTCCAGTTCAATAGCAATAGACCGCATAAAATTGGCCCTTGCTTTTAAAGGAAGTTTCCGGTACGCATGAAAAGCTTCCCATGCGTCACGCATCATTTCATTGATCTCTTTTACGGATGTATCTGTAAACATTGTTTATTTTTTCAGGGCTAAAGCCCGTTTAAAAATATTCTCACTAACCCTGGCCTTAAGGCCAGGGTTATAAAACAAAACACGATGGGCTTTAGCCCTGATTGATCATTTTACAGCGTTGGTCTTGTTGCAATACCATCATTGATGATCTTCAAAATCCGTTCTCTTTCTTCACCCACCAAAGTTAACCGTGGCGCTCTTACATTTTCACTTCCTATGCCGGTTTGTGTTTCGGCCAGCTTAATATATTGTACAAGTTTTGGATGAATATCCAGCTCCAGCAATGGCATAAACCAGCGGTAAATGGAAGCTGCCGCTTCAATTCTACCTGCTTTCACTAAATTATAAATGGCCATTGTTTCTTTGGGGAATGCACAAACCAATCCTGCCACCCAGCCATCAGCCCCCAGGCATAATTCTTCCATTGCAAGCGTATCCACACCACATAATATTTTATAACGTTCGCCAAAGCGATTGATCATTCTTGTTACGTTGGTTACATCTCTTGTACTTTCTTTTACCGCCCCGATGCTTTTACATGCAGTGAGTTCGTCAAACATATCCAGCGTTACTTCAATTTTATAATCAACAGGATTATTGTAGATCATAATGGGCAGATCAGTTGAATCGGCCACCGTTTTAAAATATGTTACTGTTTCACGGTGATCACTTTTGTAACGCATGGGTGGCAACATCATCAAACCCCTTGCACCCCATGCTTTGGCATACGCTGCCTGTTTCAATGCTTCATTGGTAGAGCCTTCTGCAATATTGATGATAACGGGAATTTTACCGGCGATTTTTTCAACAGCAAATTTTACCAGCGTTTCTTTTTCATCAACGGTTAATACACTGGCTTCGCCCAAAGTGCCGCCAAGTACAATTCCATGTACACCGGCTTCTGATTGTGCTTTGAGATTTTTTTCAAACAATGGCAAGTCCAGTTCATCATTGCCTGTGAACTTGGTGGTGAGTGCGGGGAAAATTCCTTTCCATTCAAATGACATATAACTTGTTGTTGAGTTTATAGTGAAAAGGCTTTACGCCGGTTCAAAAACCGCAACATCATTCCGGCAATAATGGTAGCGTCCAAAACAATTATTCAATCACTTCACCTTCCAGGTCGTAATCATAAGCTTTGCTGATCTTTACATTTACAAACTCACCAATCTTTAATTTTTTATTGGAGTGAATGATTACTTCATTATCCACTTCTACAGAATCAAACTCTGTTCGACCCAAATAACGACCTGCTTCTTTTTTATCAATGATTGTTTTGAATATTTTGCCCACTTTTTCCTGGTTGAGTTCATAAGAAATTTCCTGCTGCACCGCCATCACATCCTGCGCCCTTCTTTCTTTTTCATCAGCAGGCACATCATTCACCAAATCATAACCGCTTGTTCCTTCTTCATGACTGTAGGTAAAAATTCCTACCCTGTCAAAACGTTGTTTTTGTAAGAACGTTTTTGTTTCTTCTATATCATCCAATGTTTCACCGGGGAAACCGGCAATCAATGTTGTACGCAAACAAAGCCCGGGAACTTTTTCACGAACGGCAACAATCAGTTCTTCCGTTTCCGTTCTTGTAATTTGCCGGCGCATGGCTTTCAGCATGGCATCACTTGCGTGTTGCAAAGGCATATCAAGATAGTTACAGATATTTTCCCGTTCACGCATTACATCCAATACTTCCAATGGAAATTTATGCGGATACGCATAATGCAAACGAATCCACTCTAAACCTTTTACATCTGCCAAACGATGCATTAAATCACCCAACATGCGTTTTTTGTATAGATCCAACCCGTAATATGTCAGTTCCTGTGCAATGAGCATAATTTCTTTTACACCTTTCTTCACCAATCCTTCTGCTTCTTTTACCAGGTCATCCATGCTTTTACTTACATGCTGCCCACGCATTAAAGGGATAGCACAAAATGCACAGGTGCGGTTACAGCCTTCACTGATCTTTAAGTAAGCATAATGAGAGGGTGTACTTAATAAACGTTCGCCCACCAATTCTGTTTTATAATCTGCTTCAAATTGTTTTAAAATTTGCGGTAACTCCATTGTGCCGTAAAACGCATCCACTTCAGGTATCTCTGCTTCTAAATTATTTTTATAACGTTCACTCAGGCAACCCGTTACAAATACTTTATCTAACTTTCCTCTGCGCTTTAATTCAACCTGCTGTAAAATGGTATTGATACTTTCTTCTTTGGCCTTATCAATAAAACCACAGGTATTTACAATAACAATGTTGTGATCTTTCTTTTGGCTTTCATGCACCACATCAATTTCATTGGCCAGTAACTGGCCGCTGATCACTTCACTGTCAACCATATTTTTACTGCAACCCAGTGTAATAATATTGATCTTATTTTTCTTTAACGTCTTACTCTTCATAAGCTGGCAAAGGTACAAGAATAAGGCTGAACGGCATATTGGCAGAAGCTATGAACGAGTTTGGCATCATTTTTTCAAGGCATGGTTATCTAAAACTCACATTTATGAAGAAGCTACTATTCATTGTCTTTGTACTTACAATTTCTTTGCAACAAACATTTGCACAATCAAAAGGCCAAACTTATCAAACAGCATTGGGTGTAAAATTTTATCCCGGCGCAGGTATCACCATTAAACATTTTGTGAAAAACAATGCAGCGCTAGAAGGCATTGGCTATTTCTGGAAAGATGGTATGCGTATTACCGGGTTATATGAATTTCATGGCAACATTAGTGGCGCTCCCGGTTTAAAATGGTATGTTGGTCCCGGCGCCCACGTTGGATTTTGGAACAACCGTTATTGGGACAGAAACTATCCGGGTTACAGAGGTAGTGCGCTGGTAGGTATTGATGGTGTGTTGGGTCTTGATTACAAATTCAACGGAGCGCCCATTAATATGTCGGTTGACTGGCAGCCTTCTTTTGAATTTGGTGATTATGGCGGTTTCAGTGGTAACTGGGGCGGATTTGCCATTCGCTATACTTTTTAAATACCGGTGTAGTATGTTATACAACAGTTGTAAAGGAATACTCCTAAAACCGAAAATGAAATTTGGAGGCATTGCTCATGTATGTTTACTTTTATGAAGCCTTTAAAAAAAAAGTTTCAATGTATTTTTGAAAACCAATAATACCTCTGAACCTTCAGTTAAATTCAACCATTGAAAACCCGTATAATCCGCTCTCAGATGAAAAACTAAATGGGCTAAGCAATGCTTTACCAATGTTCAATGAAAAACTTCCTCCAGGGGAAGTTTTTCTTTTTCAGCCCATCAGCCCTGCTTCGTTTAAATCCAATTTTACGGTACTTATGCAGAATGTATTTTCTTTGCAAAAGAAAAATACATTTTCATGCCCGATAATTACCAGGTAGCAGATGCCTTTTCATTGCTGAGTAAGCTCATGGATATTCATGGTGAAAACGCATTCAAAGCAAAATCATATTCGGCTGCTGCTTTTGCTATTGAAAAACTGCCGGTGCAACTGGCGGAAGTTGAACCGTCAAAAATTTCAACTTACAAAAGCATTGGCAACAGCGCTGCCAAAAAGATCATTGAAATTTTACAAACCGGTGAACTGAAAGCATTGACCGATCTCATTGCCAAAACGCCCCCCGGTGTAATTGAAATGCTTTCCATTAAAGGACTTGGACCAAAAAAAATTTCCACTATCTGGAAAGAAATGGAAATTGAAAGTATTGGTGAACTGTTATATGCCTGCGAAGAAAACCGTTTACTTTTATTCAAAGGCTTTGGTGAAAAAACACAGGCCAATGTAAAAGAAGCGATTGAATTTTTTCTCAAACACAAAGACATTCATTTATATGCCGATGTGGAAGCGTATGCATTGGCTGTTGACAAGAACCTGAAAGATCATTTCAGTAATGCAATGTTTCAACTCACGGGTGAGTTCAGAAGGCAGATGGAAATCATTCATCAATTGGAATGGGCAACCACCGCCTCCCTTGCAGATGTAGAAACGTTATTCACCAAAAATAATTTTGAACTGAAAGAAAAAGAAACCTCTTTTCTTACAGTGAAAGGACCGGAAAACATTTTGCTGAAATTTCATTTTGCAACTGATGCTACCTTTGGTTCTGTTCTTTTTCAAACATCAGCCGGTGAAGAATTTTTAAATGCATGGGGAACCGTTGCTGACGCTGCAACTGAAAAACTGTTGTTTGAGAAAAAAGGCATTGCATTTATTCCTTCCTGTTTGAGAGAAGAGTTGACAACCCGTCCCGTTCCTGATCTTATTCAACCTTCTTCTGTAAAAGGCATTATTCACAGCCACAGTAACTGGAGCGATGGCAGCAATACCATTGAGCTAATGGCAAAGCATGCGCAGGAAAGCGGATATGAATACTTAGTAATCAGCGATCACAGTAAAAGCGCCGGTTATGCCAAGGGACTTTCTGTTGAACGTATTGGTCAGCAGCACAAGTATATTGATGAACTAAACAACAAGTTGAAAGGCTTCCGTATTTTTAAAAGTATTGAAGCCGATATACTGGGTGATGGCTCGTTGGATTATGAGGATGATGTATTGGCAACTTTTGATTTGGTGATTGCATCGGTACACAGCAATTTAAAAATGAACGAAGAGAAGGCGATGATGCGTGTAATGAATGCCATTGAAAATCCATACACAACTATATTGGGCCACATGACGGGGCGATTGTTATTAAGCCGCAAGGGTTATCCGCTGAATCATAAAATAATCATTGATGCCTGCGTGGCCAACAGTGTGGTGATTGAGTTGAATGCACACCCCCGCCGCCTGGATATGGACTGGCGCTGGATTGATTATGCAGTTAACAAAGGCGCACTTATTTCCATTGACCCCGATGCACATGAACTGAGCGGTTATGATGATATACGTTATGGCGTGCTGGCTGCACAAAAAGGAAGACTCACAGCCAATAAAAATCTCAGCAGTTTTTCATTGAAAGAGTTTGAAGAGTATTTGATGGAAGTGAGAAGGGAGAAAGGGATTTGAAAAATGTAAAATTGTATTGTTTTAGAGTGGTATTATATCGTTAAGTGATTCTTTCCTTTAAAAGCAAGGGATAAATGAGATCCCATTTATCCCCGCTGCCTGCATGGCTGCGGCACGTTTCGTTTCTGATGGTTTGTTTCCTTTTCTGTTTCAGGAATGATCTCCGCAGCTTTTCTTATTTTCACCATTCACTTCAGCAGAGTTATGGATACACAACAGGCTTACAATGCATGGGCATCGCAATACGATACCAATCTCAACAAAACAAGAGACCTTGAAGCCATTGCACTGCGCAGCAACCTGGAAAATATTTCGTTTGACCGTTGTCTTGAAATTGGCTGCGGAACGGGAAAGAATACTGCCTGGCTTGTACAGAAAGCAAACCATGTAACTGCCATTGATCTTTCAGAAGAAATGCTGGCAAAAGCAAAAGAGAAAATCAGTTCTGAAAAAATCACTTTCATACCGGCAGACATTACAAAAGAATGGAACTTCAGAAATGGCCTGTATGATCTTGTAAGTTTCAGTTTGGTACTGGAGCATATCAATGACCTGGATCACATCTTCAAAGAAACTGCTGTTTCTTTACACTCAGGCGGGTATGTGTATATGGGCGAGCTACACCCTTTTAAACAATACAGCGGCAGCAAAGCAAGGTTTGATACCGAAGAAGGCACACAGGTTGTGCCCTGTTTCAATCATCATCTTTCCGATTTCATTCAGCCTGCAATAAAACATGGGCTTGTAGTAATGAACATCAACGAATATTTTGATACTGATAACAGGAATGAACTGCCAAGAATACTTACGATCCTGCTGCGTAAAATTTAAAACAAGGTTTCTTTCAATTTGTAAAACTTATGACTGCATTTCTCAATTCAACAAAATGAAAACATCAACCAAAGCAACCAAACAGAATAAGCTCATTTTTATGTTGGCTTTAGTTGTGTCGGCTTACTTTCTATTCCTGATCGCATCCTACCAACTTCAATACAGGCCTGTTCTTTTAGGCGTGATCATGGAAATGTTTACCATCCCGCTTGCCTTACTGCTATTGGTTCTTTTCGCTCTGTCAATCATAAACTTTATCAAAAGCAAGTTTAAACTTTCAACATTCTCCTTTGCATCCCTGCTTATTCTTCTCATTACTCTTGTAATAATAATACTCACTTTATAAACCTGTATTGTTATTTGTCAGACGGAGGTGTTGGACGGAAAAAACAATCCCCCCGCATAAGCAGAGGGATTTACACAACAAATAAACTCTACGTTTCTTACATTCACCTTTTAACTAAAAACAAACCTCCTCCACGCTGAAGCATGGAGCAAGTCATGGAGCAAGTCATGGAGCAAGTTATAGAGTTAATCAGGTTTCTTACCATCTAAAAATGTGTTGATGGTATTGATCTGCGCCTGGTTATTTTCATCGCTTTGCACGGTATAGTTACTGTAAAAATTTTCGGCAGGCGAAATGGTATTGTACAATTCTAAATTACGGCGGAGGTATGCCGGCACAGTGTCAAACTCATTGTTCGGATCAGCCGCATGAATGTTAAACGAGAGGTTTCTCAACTTCTGCAAACGTTCTGCTGCTTTTTTCCGTTGCTCTTCTGCCTCATCCGTTACCGGAGGCTCTTCCGAAGAAGCAAGATGAACATTTTGATCGGCCCTAAGCTCTTCCTCCGCCGCTGGTTGTTCTTTTTTCTCCACCAATTGCATGTTGAACGATTCTTCCTCGTCCTTCACAATGTGCAACTGAATGGAGAGTTCAACCGGTTTTTCTTCGGGTTTTATTTCCGGAATGGATTCTGCTTTTGTTTCAGCATAAATCATAGTTGGCTTCATTAAGAAGCCTCTTGCATCTGCTTTTACTTCTGCTCTTTGCTCAACGGGTGCAATTGATTTTTGTACAACCGGTTCCTCTTTTACTGAAGATATTGAGGATACATCTCCCTTCGCTGAAGCTATGGAAGATAAATCTTCTTTCTTTCCCATAACAGGCGCTTTAGCAGTAATGGGTTCCAGTACAAATTCAATTCTTGTTGTTTCGGTAACCTCTGCTGTTTGCATTTGTACAACAGTTTCCTCCTTCGCTAAAGCTATGGAGGATAAATCCTCTTTCATTTCTTCCACAATGGTTGGAGTAATGGGATCTTTTGGTTCTTCAGCAAACAAAACGGGTTGTGTGTATTCTTTCTTCTCCGGCTCGCCCAATGTCATAATTATTTTTTCAACTTCCGGCTTTGTCACTTCTTGTACAACCGGTTTTTTATCAAATGGATTTTTTTGTTCAAAGCCTGTGGCAATGAGTGTAATGCCTATCTGATCACCCAATGAACCATCGTATCCCAAACCGAGGATCACATCTGAATTTTCGCCGGCCTGTGATAATAAATAGTTTTGAATAATCTCTACTTCATCCATTGTAAACTCATGATCTCCTTCTGCACTGTTGATGTTGATGAGTATCCATTTAGCGCCACGTATATCGTTATCATTCAGCAATGGTGAATTCAATGCTTCTTCAATGGCACGCTGTGCACGGTTTTCGCCACTTGCACTTGCATTACCCAAAATGGCAACGCCGCCATTTTTCATTACCGTGCACACATCGGCAAAGTCAACATTGATCTGGCCGGTGCTGCTGATAACATCGGTAATACATTTTGCTGCGGTAGCCAATACATTATCTGCTTTGGCAAATGCTTCTTTCATTTTTAAATTTCCAAACTGGTGACGCAGTTTATCATTGCTTATCACCAGCAGTGTATCAACATAATCTTTTAATTTATTAATCCCTTCTTCTGCCTGTTGAATACGTTTCTTTCCTTCGTATCCAAATGGTGTGGTAACAATACCAACGGTGAGGATACCAAGATCTTTACAAATTTTTGCAATGATGGGAGCGCCGCCTGTGCCGGTACCACCGCCCATACCTGCAGTAATAAAAGCCATCTTGGTGTTTACTTCCAGTATGCGTTTTATTTCTTCCAGGCTTTCTTCTGTTGCCTGCCTGCCAATTTCAGGATTGGCACCTGCACCCAAACCCTGTGTTAAGTGCGGCCCCAACTGTACTTTGTTGGGAACCATACTTGTTGAAATGGCTTGTGCATCGGTATTGCAAATAATAAAATTCACTCCTTCAATAATTTGTGAATGCATGTGGTTCACAGCATTGCTTCCGCCGCCGCCAACACCAATTACTTTAATGATGGATGACTTTTCTTTTGGCAGATCAAAATGTATCATAATGTTCGTTTAAGAGTCGGCCCCCTCTAACTCTCCGCCAGTTTGGCGGAGGGGGATTTGGCCTCCGATTATTTAATGGGGTTGTAAGTATTGAAAGAGCTTAATATTTTTTACTAAAGACTAATGACTATCGGCTAACGACTTCATCAAAACTTTTTATCTTCTTCTTCATGAAACAGATCAATCAATCCGTCTTTAATACTGTCCATAAAACCTTTGAGGCTTTTGCGTTTCTTCACTCGTATCTGGTGTGTGTCTGTTTGTTCATCATACTCATTCACAACTTCTGCAACAGGTTCTTTCACTTCAATTCCTTTCAGTTTGTTTTGTGTATTTTCAAAAACATTATACCCTTTTAAGATCAAACCAATACAGGTTGAGTACATGGGTTTTGCCAGTTCATCAATATGGCCTGCAGCCAAATGCTCATTGGGAAAACCGATTCTTGAATTCAACCCGGTTACATATTCAGTTAACTGGATGAGATGTTTCAGTTGTGATCCGCCACCTGTTAACACAATACCGCCATTGAGCATGCGGTTATCCAACCCCACCTGCTTTAAATGAAAGGTTACAAAATCCATGATCTCACTCATGCGTGCCTGGATAATGTGTGAGAGATTTTTTACAGAAATTTCTTTTGGCTGCATACCACGGATACCGGGAATGGTAATGAACGCATTTGATTTTGCTTCATCGGCCAATGCACTGCCAAACTGCACTTTCATTTGCTCTGCCTGTGTACGCAATACACCCAATCCCATTTTAATATCGTTGGTAATATTTTCGCCGCCAAAAGGAATAACTGCTGTATGTTTTAAAATGCCTTCGTAAAAAACAGCAAGGTCGGTTGTACCACCACCAATATCCACAATGGCTACACCGGCTTCCAGGTCATGCTCACACATTACTGCCGCTGCCGATGCCAATGGTTGCAACACCAGGTCTTTTACTTTCAAATTACTTTTCTCAACACTGCGGTTGATGTTGCGGATTGCATTTTTATCACCGGTGATGATGTGGAAATTAGCTCCCACTTTTACACCACTGTAACCAATGGGGTTAGGAATGTTTTGAAAATTATCAACCGTGAATTCCTGCGGTATCACATCAATGATCTGATCACCGGCAGGGATATATGTTTTATACTGATCACCAATGAGCTGATCAATTTCACGCTGTGCAATTTCTTCTTCGTTGTTCTGGCGAACAATATCGCCACGTGTTTGCAAACTTTTGATGTGATGACCTGCAATGCCCACATACACATCATTGATCTCTAAGTTGGGATTGCTGGCATAACAGTTTTGCAAGGCCTGTTCAATGGCTTTAATGGTTTGATCAATGTTCAACACCATGCCGTGTTGCACACCGCTTGAGTTAGCACGGCCAAAGCCAAGAATTTCAAGTTTGCCAAATTCATTTTTTCGTCCGGCGATGGCTGCAATTTTTGTGGTACCAATATCCAGGCCCACAATAATGGGATTGTTGTTTACAGCCTGTCCGTTCGTTGCTGTTCCGTTGGTGGGTGATTCCGTTGTCATAGTTGTATGTTGTTTTTAGTTGTGTGTATAAACCTCACCCTCGTTCCCTCTCCGGTAGAGAGGGAGGCCGGGCTTTATTTTAATTTTGAACTTTTGTAATTAAGCATTTCAACTTCTTCTTTCAATTTATACTTGTTCCAATTTGTCAGCATGTTTAAAATAAGCTGGCTTTGTGCCTTGCTAAGCCCCTCTTCTGGAGGGGTTTGGGGAGGCCTCTATCCTTTCTTCTTCATCACTGCCTTAGGTTGTTTTTTTACAGGTTGTCCTTTTGCTTCATTCAATACATTCTCCTCTTCAGTTTTCACTTGTGTTTTGGGTTTTTGCATATTGGCTTTTTTCTCAGGGGTAGGGAATTGGTTCTTCAAAGCATTGAGATTTTGGTTTGTTTGTGGTTTCACAGGTGTGGACTCTAAAACGGGCTTTGGCTGCTGGGTACTCTTATGGGTTCCGGAGGTAAGCAAACTGTTTGAACTGTCTTTTATGTTTGGTTTTTCAGTTGTAAAAGTTGAATCATTTTGAATGTAACTGCTGTCAATGGTTGTATTGATCTGAATATTATCCGGCTCTACTGTAAAACTTTTAAACAGGCTTGTGCTATCCCTGCGTACTGCAACCAATTGTTTGTTGTAACGAACATCCAATGCACTGTAATAATTCCATCCTGTTTTGTTCATGATACTTTTGTAAAACAGTAACAGGCGGTTAAACTTGGGTTCAATGCTGTTACCATCACCAAACAGGATCACATGATTACCCAGCTTTGGTACCAGTTCAAATTCATAATTGCTGATGTTTACCTGGTCAACCTGTGCCATCCAGAAATCATTCTTTAAAATAAAGTGTCCCATTTCTTTTACCTGCTGTTGCAATACACTGTCTTTTGTTCTTGCATCTGTTGTTTCATTGGGATAAGAAGTAAAAACGGGCACTCTTGCTATCTGATCATTGGTAATGGGTAATTGTCCGCCCATATCATCAATATAAAATGATTCACCATTTACCATAAATACCCTTGCTACCGGTTCCCGCTCTGTAATATCAGCATGCAGTACATCCTTGTTATCAAAGAACAGTTCGGCATTACGGATCCAGAGATTTGTTTCCAGTAATTCTTCCAGTTGCTGCAGATCAAATGTTTTAATGAGTTGCCCTTTCATTAAGTCAGGTCTTCCACCCGAAATGGTTTGTAAGATCTGTTTCTTACTTATATACTCTGTACCATCAACACCTTTGATTGTTACCACTACATCTTTACAAACTTTTCCATTCTGGTTTTGAGCAGCCGCAACCAGCAGCACTACCGCAACAGCGCTCACACCAGTCCATACAATGGCGAGTGCCAGTTTTTTCCACGAAAATTTTATACTGCTCATTTATTTTTGTTCAATCTTCTTTTTTAATTCGGGTAGCAGTGCATCAATATCGCCTGCACCTGCTGTAATAAAAACAACGCCAGCCTCCTCCCGACCTCCGCCTTGGTTGGTGTCCTCACCAACCAATTTTTTTATATCATTCAACAACTCTTCTTTCGTCATAATTCTTTTCTTCTCCAGTTTCATTTTATTTAAAATCAACTCACTGCTCACGCCTTCAATGGGTAATTCTCTTGCCGGGTAAATAGGAAGAAGAATTACTTCATCAGCCATATCCAAACTTTTTGCAAACCCATCCGCCAGGTCTCTTGTACGGGTAAAGAGATGTGGCTGAAAAACAAGAACTAACTTTTGATGAGCAAACAAACTTCTTGCTCCGCTGATCAATGCTTTCAACTCTTCGGGATGATGTGCGTAGTCATCAATAAATACCGGCCCCCTCCCAACCTCCCCCAAAGGAGGAGGAGCAATGACATACTCAAATCTCCTCTTCACTCCTTTAAAGTCAGCAACGGCCCTTTTTATTTTTTCATCATCTATCTTCAAAATATGTGCAACTGTAATTGCAGCTATTGCATTTTCCACATTATGTAATCCACCAACATTGAGTTGCACATTTTTCAGTTGCCGGCCATTCATCAGCACATCAAACAAATAGCTTCCGTTCTTCACCTGCAGATTGGCTGCATGCACTGTTGCATTGGTATCATTCAAATGATAAGTGATATGATTATCTGCAACAAGTTCATTTGTACGCTTCAATCCATATTTGCTGATGAGCCATCCGCCGGGTTTTATTTTTCGTGTGAACTCAATAAATGCTTCTTCCATTGCTTCGGCTGTTCCGTAAATGTCTAAATGATCTGCATCCATGGAACTAATCACTGCTACATCCGGACTCAGCTTGTGAAAAGAACGATCATATTCATCTGCTTCCACCACACACACATTATTATCGCTGCTCCCCGCAGAAGACGGGGGTTGCAACCAAAAGTTGCGGTTATAGTTTACTGCAATACCTCCGAGAAATGCATTGCAGCCAAAACCACTGTGGCGCAGCAAATGCCCAATCATGGTACTGATGGTTGTTTTGCCATGTGTACCTGCTACACATATATTCAAAGAACTTTGCGTAATGATCTGCAGTACATCACTCCTCTTTACCACACTGTATCCGTTCTGCAAATAATACTGATATTCTTTATGCTCCTTGGGAATGGCCGGTGTATAAACCACCAGTTGCACATCCTTCGGGATACGTTCTGCATCTTCTTTATAATGAACTTCAATTCCTTCTTCTTCCAACTGTGTTGTTAACGGCGTTACTGTTTTATCATACCCACTCACCCTCACTCCCTTTTCATTAAAGAACCTTGCCAATGCACTCATGCCAATACCGCCAATTCCTATGAAATACACTTTCTTTATATCGTTCAACTGAATCATTTTCTTCTTTTCATTTCCGGTCTGACGCCCTCGTCTGACCGATTCGTTTCATTTCTTTTTTATTCCGTCAGACGAGGGCGTCAGACGGGGCGTACTGCTTAACCTCACCCTTCCGTCCCTCTCCGAAGGAGAGGGAAACTGCTCCACTACACTATTCAACCACTCGTACTATCTCTTCTGCAATAATTCTATCAGCATCGGCTACTCCCAGCTTTGCAATATTCTGTTTCAGTTCATTTTGTTTTGCTTCATCTTTTACCAATGCAATGATGGTACTTACCAATTTTTCTTTTGCATCACTGTCCTTCACCATAAGGCCGGCATGTTTTGAAACAAGATGCTGTGCATTTACCGTTTGATGATCTTCTGCTGCAAAAGGAAACGGAACAAACACAGCCGGCTTTGCAATTAAACAGATCTCAGCAATGGCCATAGCTCCTGCTCTTGAAATCACCATATCAGCTGCTGCATAAGCTTGCTCCATTTGTGTAATAAAATCATTTGCCCATATATTGCTTTTCCCGTTTGCTCTTGCTTTGCCCTGTGCTGCATAAGGTTTTCCTGTTTGCCAAATGAGTTGCAGATTATTTTTTGCAAACTCATCCATTCCTGCATCAATGGCTTCATTGATACTTTTAGCTCCCAAACTTCCACCAACAACCAACACTGTTTTCTTTGCAGGATCAAGTCCAAAAAACTTCAAGCCTTCTTCTCTTGTTACGGTTGATTGAGAAATAGAAGCACGGACAGGATTACCTGTGATCATCAACTTCTCAGCAGGAAAAAACTTTTCCATTCCATCACTTGCCACAAACACTTTTCTTGCTTTCTTTCCCAGCAGAATGTTGGATTTGCCTGCAAACGAATTGCTTTCATGAATAAAGGTTGGTATGCCTTTACTCTGTGCAAACCGTAACACCGGAAAACTGGAATAGCCACCTACTCCAATCACTGCATCGGGCTTGAATTGATTGATGATCGTACGTACCTGGATAAAACTCTTTACCAGCTTTAACGGCAAACCAATATTTTTTATCAAAGAACTTCTGTTAAAACCTGCTATATCCAGCCCTTTTATTTCATAACCGGCCTGCGGCACTTTTTCCATTTCCATTTTTCCCTTTGCACCCACAAACAAAATTTCTGCATCGGGCTTACTTTTTTTGATGGCATTGGCAATGGCTATGGCGGGAAAAATATGTCCGCCTGTTCCACCGCCTGCCATAATAATCCGAAGCCCCCTCCGCCCCCTGAAGGGGGGACTTGTAGCATCTTCACTATATCTCAGTTCATTATTGCTCATTTTTATTCAACTGTACAAGAGTGCGACGCCACTGAAGTATCATACCAGTAATTCAGCTTAGTACATAACTCT
Organism: uncultured Chitinophagaceae bacterium; assembly: GCA_947085245.1. Classification (GTDB taxonomy): domain Bacteria; phylum Bacteroidota; class Bacteroidia; order Chitinophagales; family Chitinophagaceae; genus Lacibacter. The sequence goes on from CAMTVU010000096.1 coordinate 15,288, forward strand.
TAAAGAACTTTTTATTTATACTGTTTCAATTTATCAGGCTGTTTCCACAGCTCCCCCTCCGGGGGAGTTTGAGGGGGCCTCCATATCCTCCACATTTCTTGCAACACTTAAAATAATCCCGATAGATAAACAAGTGAACAGAAAACTGCTGCCGCCCATGCTTACCAGCGGAAGCGTAACACCTGTTACCGGAAACAATCCCACATTCACCGCCATATTTGTCATTGCCTGTATCACCAATGTAAAACTCAATGCCAATGCAAGGAATGCTCCAAATGCATACGGACATTTTCTGAACAACTTTATACTCCGAAAAAGGAAAACCATATAGATAAACACAATGAAAGCAGCGCCCACCAACCCATATTCTTCAATGATAATTGCATAAATAAAATCGGAATAGGGATGCGGCAAAAAATTACGTTGCTCACTGTTGCCGGGGCCCAAACCAAATACGCCACCTTTTGCCACAGCAATTTTTGCCTGCTGCACCTGGTAAGGCGATTCATCTTTCTTTGCATACATAAAATCCTGTACACGCTTGATCCATGTTGGCACACGACCGGCCGAGAGTAATGCAGGCAACTCTTTCATCTTACCTTCTTCCTTATCGTAATAGCCTGCTGCGGTAATAATTAAAAATAAAAGAGGAATCATTGCAATACCAGCCACCAATAAAATATGTTTTACACTTACCCTGCCAATAAATAATAACAACATACTTGTTGCACCAGTAAGCAATGCTGTTGAAAGATTGGCCGGAGCAATTAATCCGCAAATAATCACTACCGGAATCATTAACGGAATAAATCCTGTTTTGAAATCTTTAATCACATCCTGCTTTTTGGAGAGCAATCTTGACAGGTACATGAATAAAGCAAGCTTTGCAATATCAGATGTTTGAAAAGTGAGATTAATGATGGGCAATGTAATCCAGCGACTTCCTTCATTCAACCTGGTACCAAAGAAATAAGTATAAATCAACAAGGGTATGCTTATCAAAAAGATGATTCTTGCAAATCTTGAATAGAACGTATAATTTATACGATGAGCAATATAAACCACTGTAATGCCAAGGGTAATAAATACACTCTGTTTAAACAGGTAAACAAATGTGTTGCCTTTATATAATTTATACGCCAATGAGTTGGTTGCACTGTAAACCACCAGCAAACTCACCAATGATAATACAATCACAATGGCCCAGATCACTTTATCACCTTTGGTTTTTTCTTTTAACCAGAATGGTGAAAATTTGGATGTTATGTTATTGATAGCGCTCATTCATAAAATTTATGATCGTTCAGACCGGCTTCGCCGTGCCGACCGTATTACAAATCCCTTACTGCCTGTTTAAACTGCGTTCCCCTGTCTTCATAATTTTTAAATAAATCAAAGCTTGCACAGGCCGGGCTTAATAAAACCGTATCGCCTTTTTCTGCAAAATGATACGCTGCTTTTACCGCATCCTCTGCACTGGTAGTATTTACCAGCAATGCAACCGTATCGCCAAATGCTTCATGAATTTTTCTGTTATCAGTTCCAAGGCATACAACGGCTTTTACTTTTTCTTTCACTAATTCTTTCAGTACTTCATAATCATTTCCCTTATCCACACCACCAAGAATTAAAATGGTGGGCCTTGTCATACTTTCCAATGCATACCATGTTGAGTTGATATTGGTTGCCTTGCTGTCATTGATGTATTCAACTCCTTTTACCATTGCCACCATTTCCATGCGGTGTTCCAGGCTTTCAAAAGTTGTAACGGCTTCCCTGATTTTTTCTTTGCGGATACCCAATGTAACCGCTGCAATACCTGCTGCCATGGTGTTGTACTGGTTATGTTTTCCTTTGATCTTAAAATCGTCCACGCTCATTGTTACTTTATCGTCGTTTACTGCAATCGTCATGGTGCCGTCTTTAATGAAAGCGCCTTTTTGTGGTTCCTGTTTCATGGTAAATGGTAATGGGGTTGAATGGATAGTAAGTTTGCTGAGATACTTTGCTGTTACCGGGTCATCGGCACAGTAAATGAAATAATCGTCTTTCGTTTGGTTTTGTATGATCTTGAATTTTGCGTTGATGTAGTTTTCAAATTTGTAATCGTACCTGTCTAAATGATCTTCTGTAATATTGGTGAGCACTGCAATCTCAGCACGGAAATCTTTAATATCATCCAATTGAAAACTGCTGATCTCTGCTACATAAATTTCTTTGGGATCAAGCGCCACCTGTTTGGCAATACTGATGCCGATGTTGCCAACCATTGCACAATCCAATCCTGCATGGCGGCAGATGTGATACGTTAATGCAGTAGTGGTTGTTTTACCATTGCTTCCTGTAATGCCAACAATTTTGCTGCTGCCTTTAAAGCGCCACGCCAGTTCAATTTCACTGATGACCGGAATTCCTTTGCTGCGGATTTTTTTCATCATCTCACTCTTTTCAGGAATACCCGGGCTCTTTACAATTTCGTCCGCAGTCAGAATTTTTTCTTCTGTGTGCATGCTTTCTTCAAACTCAATTCCAAATTCTTTCAACTCATCTTTGTACATGTCTTTAACTGGTCCTGTATCGCTCACAAATACATCATACCCCTGCTTCTTTGCAAGTATAGCAGCTCCGGCTCCGCTTTCACCGGCTCCAAGTATGTAACATTTGTGTGCCATAACTTTCACCTTCGTTGTTTGGGGTTTGGAATTATTCCTTACCCGGGATTCTTTTCTTTCTTTTTGGTTTTGTGAACCATCTTTTTATTCTTCATTAAAAAATAAAAAGAGGCTCTTCATAAGTATGGGTTAGTACTGGATCAAGGTGTTTCACAGATGGTTCTCTTATAGTTTTACAAAGGATCAGTGGGTTTGGATTTTTGAAAACCAGGGGTGGTTTTTCAACAACCTCTTTTAACGGACCTTGAGAGTAACGATGGCAAACACCACGCAAAGAATCGTAACGATCCAAAAGCGTGTTACAATCTTACTTTCATGAAATCCGAGTTTTTGATAATGGTGATGCAGCGGGCTCATTAAAAAAATCCTCCTGCCTTCACCATATTTTCTTTTGCTGTATTTAAAGTAGCTCACCTGCAACGTAACACTCAGCACTTCTACTAAAAACACCGCACAGAAAATGGGTATCAATAATTCTTTTCTTACTAAAAAAGCCAATGATGCAATGACTCCGCCCAGCATTAAACTTCCTGTATCGCCCATGAACACCTGCGCCGGGTATGAGTTGTACCAAAGAAAACCAATACATGCGCCCACCATTGCGGCAATGAAAACAGACAGCTCGCCAATGTTGGGGATGTACATGATGTTGAGATAATCGGCCACACGTATATTACCACTTGCATAAGCAAAAATTCCCAAACATATCCCGATGATAGCTGATACTCCTGTTACCAATCCATCAATACCATCTGTGATATTTGCAGCATTTGAAACAGCGGTAACAATGAAGATGACGATCAATACATACAGCAACCATGTTACACCACGAATGGCTTTGGGTAATAATTTTGAATAATTAAATTCATGCCCTTTTACAAATGGAATAGTTGTAATAGGATCATTGGCCCTGATCATGATCTTCTCCTTTCCTTCAAACATTACTTTCTTTACATCTGCATTTGCAGGAAGCCTGGTTCCGCTGAATTCACGGTACACGCTAACCGTTTCATTAAACATGAGAGTGGTGGCAACGGCAATACCTAATACAACTTGTCCAAGAATTTTAAACCAACCGGCCAGTCCATCTTTATCTCCTTTCTTATAAGCAATACCCTGTTGCTGAGCCAAACGTTTTGCACGAAGCTTTAAGTAGTCATCAATAAAGCCAATCATTCCCATCCAGATGGTAGCAAACAACATTAATAAGATGTACACTTTGCTTACATCGGCTAACAACAACGTAGGAACAATAATAGCCAGGATGATGATGAGCCCACCCATTGTTGGTGTTCCCTTCTTTTGCTGCTCTCCTGCCAGGCCAAGATCTCTCACCGTTTCACCAACCTGTTTTTTGAGTAAATAGTTGATGAGCTTTTTACCAAATACAGTTGAAATTATAAGTGATAACAGTACAGCCAGCATTACACGGCTGGTGATAAACTGAAACAGGTTGTCGCCGGGAAATTTAATCCCGATGCTGTTCAACCAATCAAATAAATTCTTTAACATACGTTCAGTTATTACTTCTCTAATAATTCAAACATTTCAAGCAATACTTTCTTATCATCAAATGCATACTTCACTCCTTTAATCTCCTGGTATTTTTCATGTCCTTTTCCTGCTACGAGAATTATATCTTCATGCCCGGCCAGGCTCACTGCTGTTTTGATGGCTTCTCTCCTGTCGGCAATGGAAATAAATTTTCTTTTTGCTGCAGATCCCAATCCATACTCCATATCACCCAAAATTTCCAACGGATCTTCTGAACGTGGATTATCACTGGTGAAGATGACCCTGTCGCTCAACTCGCATGCAACTTCACCCATGATGGGTCGTTTGGTTTTATCCCTATCGCCACCACAGCCAACAACAGTAATTACCTTTTCATGGCCCAGCTTTAATTTTTTAATGGCTGCCAAAACATTTTCCAACGCATCGGGTGTATGTGCATAATCAACAATACCAAGAATGAGTTCTTTGGTTGAAATGATATAATCAAATCTTCCTTCGGCACCGGTTAATCCACTTAACAGCTGCAGTATTTTGTGTTTGTCTTCGCCCATTGAAACAGCAGCGCCAAATACAGCCAATAAATTGTAAGCATTAAATTCACCAATCAAACGAAAATGCACTTCATCACCATTCACCATCATTTGCAAACCGGTAAGACTGTTCTCCAGTATTTTTCCTTTAAACTCAGCCATGGTTTTTAATCCGTAATACAACTTCTTTGCTTTTGTATTCTGCAACATCACTTCGCCCCGCTTATCATCTTTGTTGCTGATGGCAAAGGCATCAGCAGTAAGCCCGTCGAAAAAACTTTTCTTTACACGTATGTATTCTTCAAACGTTTTATGATAATCTAAATGATCATGTGTGATGTTGCTGAACAATGCGCCGCTGAAATGAATACCCGTAATGCGGTGCTGATGAATTGCATGACTGCTGCATTCCATAAATACATACGTACATCCTGCATCATACATCTGCTTCAATAAACTGTTGAGATGAATTACATCAGGTGTAGTATGTGTTGCCGATATTACTTTATCAGCAATATGATAATCAACCGTTGAAACCAATCCGCACTTATATCCCAAGCCGCTGAACAGTTTGTATAATAAAGTAGCAATGGTTGTTTTTCCGTTGGTTCCTGTAACACCTACCACTTTCATTTGCTCACTTACATTTCCAAAGAACTGGTTGGCCATAAAACCGGCAGCTTCTGCACTGTTGACTACTTGAATAATTGTTACGTTATCATTCATCAGCTCAGGAAGATGCTGACATACGATTGCTGTTGCTCCCTGTTCAATTGCTTTGTTTATAAATTCATGCCCGTCTGCAGCAACACCTTTGATGGCAATGAAACAGGTGCCCGGTTTTACATTGCGTGAATCAATTTGCAGATCATTGATATCAATGCCTGTTGATCCGTGAACGCTGCGGATATGCACTTTGTATAATATGTCTTTGAGCAAAGCCATCAGTTGAGATACAATACAATTTGTTGTCCTTTTGCAACAGGCAAACCTGCAGCTACAGACTGGTTATTAATTTTTCCTCTTCCGCTTACCTGCACTTTCATACCTGCAGTTTCCAATACATACAATGCATCTTTCAATCCCATACCTTTTACATCGGGCATTACCGGGCCGGCTGCATTGAAAGTTTGCGATTGAACAGTATTATTTTTTAAGAATGATTTGCGCCAGTTGCCCACCAACTGATCCGTATAACTAAAACCAAATTGAGTTGAGATTGTCTGTACTTCTTTTTTCATTCCACTGAATGTGTACAGCATAGAATCAGCAAGCGCCGGCAGTTGATAAGGTTGCTGTTGTTCCTGGCCGTATTTATAAAGATGGTCAGCAATTTCACGAAAAACGGGAGCAGCCACAGATCCTCCATAGTAATTAGCTGCATGTGGTTTATTTTTTACCACAACAATGATGGAATATTTTGGAGCTTCCACAGGAAAATATCCGGCAAAGGCTGATTGATATACACCATCACTGTATTTATATTTACCATCATTCACTTTAGCTGTTCCTGTTTTACCGCCTGCTTTGTATAAAGCTGTGGCAAATGCATTTTTTCCGGTTCCTTCGGTACAAACTGCGGCCAGGCATTCCTGTAATTGTTTAATTGTTTGTTCGCTTGCAAATGCATCGTTTAATACAACCGGTTCATTTTTTTTGATGATTGTACCATAGCTCCTGATTTCATTTACCAAATAAGGCTTCATTAATTTTCCATTGTTGGCAACGGCATTGTACACCATTAACAATTGCAGAGGCGATACCATAAGTTCATAACCAAAACCCCATGAAGCCAGTGTTTGCGGATGCCAGTATTTTGCTTTGTTTGGATTTTTTATTAACGGTTTAAATTCTTCATTCAGTTCAATTCCTGTTTTAGTGGTGAGATGAAGATTGCTGAGATGCTTGTAGTATTTCTTTGGATCGTTGCTGTAATACTGGTAAGCCAGTTTACTCATGGCCACGTTTGAACTTTGTGTGAATGCATTTTTAATTGTTGTTACCTCAGGGCCATGATGATCATCAACAATTGTTCTTCCATTTAAAGTCCAGCGGCCACCGTTTATAACGATGTTGTCATTAATCGTAACATATTTGTCTTCCAAAGCAGCCAGCAGGGTTACCAGCTTTATGGTTGAGCCGGGCTCTGAAGTACGTAAAGCATAATTATCTGTTTCAAAATAATTCCCATTCTGTGTTCTGCCGAGGTTGGCAATGGCTTTTATTTTTCCTGTTGCCACTTCCATAACAATACAGGTACCTTCCAACGCTTCGTTCTTTTGCATAGTACGCATCAATGCTCTTTCAGTAATGTCCTGGATGTTTACATCAATGGTTGTATAAACATCATTACCATTTTCAGGTTCTACTTCAAATCCTTCAACTGGCATCATTACACCTCCTGACACAAAACGAACCAAACGCTTACCGGTTGTACCACGCAACACACTGTCAAATGAACGTTCAAGCCCAACCAATTTTGAATTTTCTCTGTACAAACCAATTGTTCTGAAACCCAACTCACCAAAAGGATTCAGGCGTTTTGTTTTTACTTCAGCAATAAATCCGCTTTTATTTTTTCCTAACCGCACCAATGGAAATTCACGCAGTTGCTTGTATTCTTCAAATGAAACCTTTTTACGTAAGGGATAATAACGATCCTTATTCTTATATGCCAGTTTTAATTCTTTCTTATAGGTATCAGCAGTTTTATCTTTAAACAAACCTGCCAGAGAAATTGCCAGTGAATCAATATTCTCAAAAAACCGTTCTCCTTTTTTCTGGCGCAAACCATCTGCAGCAAAGTCAATGTATATATCAAACTGTGGCAAAGAAGTACTGAGCATACTTCCATCTTCACTGTAAATGGTACCACGTTCCGCATCAAGGTCAAGGATTTTTGTATGCATACTGTCGCCCATACTTTTCCAGTAGCTTCCTTCAAAACGCTGCGTATAAAACGCTTTGCCAAGAATGAGCACACCAAAAAGCGTTAACCCCAGGAAACCCAGGTACACCCGCCACAATATGTCGTTTTTAACTTCCATTAATTCTTCTTCATTTGAGTGCTGTCTGTTAGTTTAATTGGTTGTTGAATATTTTCTTTTAACCCTATTTGTTCTACAGCCTTTGCCACTTCACTCAGCCGGTTTTGAAACATGAGTTTACCATTGAGTGTTTTATATTCATATTCCTGCTCTTTTAAAAGCCGGGTTGTTTTGTTGATGTTGCGGATGGTATTGTCGGCGTAATGGCCATTGGCGATGTAGAGTATCGCCAGCATAGTGAGAAAAAGGAAGTATGGAACGTTTTGAACGATCCACTGGTTATTGAACCACTTTTTAAAATCAATCTTCGGCTCTTTTACTGCCATTTGTTTGTTTGTAGTTTCTTGGTTTCAGTTTTTTCAGGATAATGTCAGTTTACAATGGGTTTATATTTTTTCGGCTATCCGCAGCCGTGCACTTCTTGATCTTGGGTTTCTTTTTTGCTCCTCTGCCGTTGGCTCAATTGGTTTTTTTGTGATGATCGTAAACACTTTTTCTTTTTCATCTCTTTCAAAAGGGTTGTACACTTCCTCTTCAAAACTTCCCTTTTTAAAAAAGTTTTTTACCAATCTGTCCTCCAATGAATGAAAAGAAATGATGGCCACACGGGCTTTAGGTTTCAGGATACCGGGCAATTGCTTTAACAGTTCTTTTAACACACTCAATTCTTCATTTACTTCAATGCGCAATGCCTGGAACACCTGAGCAAAATATTTATTGGGATTCCCTTTCACCACAGATTGGAGCGCCTGCTTTAATTGCTCAATGGTTTGAAACGAGTTGGCATTACGATGCTGAACAATAACAGCTGCAAGTGTTTTGGCATTGGTTACTTCACCATACAGTTCAAACATTTTATGCAACTGCTGTTGCGTATAGGTTTGAAGAATGGAAGAAGCGGTAACAGGTTGCGTAGGATCCATCCGCATATCAAGCGGCCCGTTAAACCTGGTTGAAAAACCTCTTGCTGCTTCATTAAACTGATGACTGGATACTCCAAGATCGGCCAGCACGCCATCCACTTTTTCATAACGGTTCAACTTTAAGAAGCGGCTGATGTGTTTGAAATTGTGCGGAACAAAAATGACACGATCATCATTAGGCAAATTTCTTTTTGCATCAGGGTCCTGGTCAAAAGCAATCAATCTTCCATCTGCATGCAATCGTTTCAAAATTTCTTTGCTATGACCACCACCGCCAAATGTGCAATCAACATACACACCGTTTTGTTGAATGTTCAATGCATCCACTGCCTCCATCAACATTACAGGAATATGATAAACATCCTGTTGCTGATTGATCAATTCACCATCAGCAGTTTGTATTTTCGTTTGCTTCGCCATACTTCTTACAACGTTGTTGGCTTCACCATCACCTCGTTGGCCAGGTTGCTGAAATCTTTGGCTGAAAGGGTTTCAAAGAACTGTTTGTACTTATTACTATCCCATATTTCAATCTTGTTTCCTTTGGCAAACAACACCACATCTTTATCAAGCCCTGCAAATTCTTTCAGTTGGGCAGGTATCAATAACCTCCCGGCTGAATCGAGCTCAATGTTGGTTGCACCGTTCAAAAAGTAGCGTTGAAATTGCCTTACCTTCGGATCAAAATCATTTAACAGGCTGATTTGGGTAAAAATGGGTTCCCAATGTTTCAAATGGTATAAAGAGAGGCATGCGTCTAATCCACGGCTGATCACAAACTGGCTTTTCCAATCTTCCGGCATCTGCTTTTTAAAGCCAGCCGGTAGCAGGAAGCGACCTTTTGCATCGAGCGTAACCTCATATTCTCCCAGGAAACCAATCATTTAAATGAATTTAATTTTAAATCTACACAATTACACACAAAATAACACTTTTTACCACTTTCGAATCAAAAGAAAAGACTTTTATTTTTTCCACAGGGATATAACCCTTTCTGGCAAAGATTTACAGGCCTGTTTAGGCTGCTTTTATTAATACTGAATGTGAATTGAGGTGAATTAGCTGTGGAAAACCCTTGTTGCAGTGTGAATTAAGACTTCTAAATGAATAAATATTTTTTCTTAACGGTTGAAATGAGATGGCTAATCCATTTTCTTTGATGCTAGAAGAAATGCTTGGAAGAAATAATTGTATCAGATTTTACATTGCAGGTATGCACAGAGAAAATCATCAACTGCTTACTGAAATTGTGCGAAACAGTTTGCATTAAGTCAAATGCAGGTTGTTATGAACTGGTGGGAGGATTGCTTGAGTGAAATATTTTAACCCTTGTGATTTCAAAAAAAAAGTGGCTTACTTTTTTAATGGAAAATCAATTGTAAACGTACTTCCTTTTCCTAAAACACTATCTGCCTTTATTTTTCCATCGTGTGCCTCTACCATTGTTTTTACATAGCTTAAACCAAGCCCAAACCCTTTTACATTATGAACATTCCCTGTATGTGCCCGGAAAAACTTTTCAAACACACGGGCAAGCGTTTCTTTATTCATACCTATTCCATGATCTTCAACGATGATGCGGATATACTTACCCATACTTTTTGTACAGATCCGTAACTGAAATGAATCATCTTTTGAATATTTCAAAGCATTATCAACTAAATTATTGATGAGGTTGGTGAGATGAACTTCATCAGCTTCCATCAAATCATTTGTTGCATTAAGCTGTACTTCAACATTGCTTTGTTTCTCATCTATCTGCAGTTTCAGATTGTTTAAAACATTCCTTACAATTTCATGTACATGAATATCCTTTTTATTCAACTGTTCTTCCTGCCGGTCCATTTGTGCTGCCTGCAGAATTGTTTCCACATGTTTATTCATCCGCTTGTTTTCATCTTTGATCATACCGGTGAAATAATTAAGCTTTTCAGGGTTACTTAATACTTTCTCACTTTTTAAAGCATCCACAGCCAATGAAATAGTAGCAAGGGGAGTTTTTAATTCATGCGTCATATTATTGATGAAATCGTTTTTCATATCTCCCAATTTCTTTTGACGCAACAATGTTCTGATGGTAAGAAAAAAAGCAGTGATAATAATTACAGTAAACAGGATTGCTCCTGCAATCATCCAGCCGAGTGATTGTAATACATAAGATTTTACCTGCGGTACAACAATTACCAATACTTCTTCAGGAGCCAAACTTTCCAGAATACTTCCACTGCCGGGAACCAATGGATACCATGCCCTCAGGTTGTGAACTGTATCGGAAGCCATATCAATAAACTTTGGCGACTTTAATTCATAATGGCCAAATACATTATCGCTGGCAACGGCAAATTCAAATTTTGTATCATTCAAATTCTGTCTTAAAAAGGCTTTTTGCAACTTTTCTTTTATTTCATAAATGGTAAACCGGTTGGTAACAGAAAACTGCCGGTAAATATCATAGCCATCGCCCGGAAACTTCATGCCTGGCATTTGGCCGGGGTTATTAAATGTTACGCTTCTTTGTGTTACCAGTTCTTCGCCCACCTGCTGAATAATGGTTGATATTTTTTCCTTCAGTTGTTCTTCCCTGAACAAAGCCAATGTACGTATCCATGATACCTGGATGTAAATAATACCAAGCAGCGATAACGTAATAAGAGCAATGATTACGGGAAAAGTTTTCTTCATACATGCAAAAATACCCGTGAAAGTAAAAGGAAATACGATAAAATTGGCAGTTGCTGCCTTTTAACTTGATTTTGACAACTTTCGCAATTGAAACAAAGAATAAAATTTGAAAATTACGTTGTAATTTAATTCTATGATTGACCCGGGCACAGGTATATTATTGATATCAGACCCTTTTCTGAAAGATCCCAACTTTAAGCGTACAGTTGTGCTTTTATGTGAGCATAAAGAAGAAGGTAGTTTTGGATTGGTGCTTAACCGTACGTTTGATCAAACACTTAGCCAACTGATCACTGAACTGGAAGGTTTTCAAATTCCTGTTTTTTATGGCGGCCCTGTACAAACGGATACACTACATTTCTTACATCAGTTGCCCGATGAAATTCCGGGTGGGCAGGAAATAACCAAAGGCATTTATTGGGGCGGCGATTTTGAATTAGTAGTTTCTTTACTGAGAAAAGGAGTACTCGATTTAAATAAGATCCGTTTTTATCTTGGCTACAGTGGTTGGGAAAGCGGGCAGTTAGCAGATGAAATGAAAGTTAAAAGCTGGCTTACTGTAAATGCCACACGAAAATTAGTTTTTCATATTTCCACAGATGCCATCTGGAAAGAAGCCTTAAAATCAATGGGTGGACAATATGAACAACTGATCCACTACCCCATTGATCCGCAGCTGAATTAATTTTCCGATTTCTTTTTTACTCTTGAAAACCCCAGACTCTTTACAATCCAGTTGGGTAAAGGCTTTGCAGGATTTCTTTTTTTCATGTTCAAATACCAGCCAATCTTTTTTAAGATTGGTACACGATGTGTTTCTACATATTCAATCAATGTACCATCGGGATCTTCGTTGTACGAAAAGTGACCTGCCGCTTCTCCCATATCAAAACTATTGGCGCTGTTAACGGTAAATGGATAACCACTTTCATTACAGATTCTTTCATGTTCTTTATAGCCATGGATATCAAAACAAACATGAATAAAACCCTGATCGCCCCAGTAACGGTTTTCAAAAATCTTCTTTGGCCTTCTTGTTGTTACTTCAATCAGTTCAATATAAGTTGAACCCAGCAATTGAGAAAATGCACCTGTCAGTTCCCTTTTATGCCCCAACAATAAACGTTTGAATTTATGCGTACCCCCGGCAATATTTTTAAACTCAGGATATTCCCCTTCACTTACAAAAATCTCTTTATCATAACCCAATACTTTTTCATAAAAAGGAATGGCTTTTTCAATAGATGAAACACCAATGGTTACTCCACACACAGCACCTGTTAAATGACCGGTGTTTACAAACCAGTAATCATCTTCCATAATTTCAAACACATTACCATACGGATCTTTCATAAAGAAAGTTTCAAGACCACCGGGGTTTTTTGTTGGTGACGACAACAGGTTTACTCCTTGTACTTTAAAAAATTCATAGGTAGCTTTTACATCCTTGCTTTTAATCTTTACAGCAAAAATGCCAAGGTCACCCAACTGTATTTCAAATGCAGGAGGCGCAGATTTGCGGCTGGTATATTGCCATATTTCAAAACCGCCACCACTTTGCATATTCAGGGCAAGGATGGCATAGCGGTCGTGTGCCTGACCGCCCGTGTATCTTTTCATAAGTGATGCAGTTGCTGAATCTTTAAACAACACTACATCGGTGCCAAAAATTTTACTGTACCACTTAAACGCCTCGTCAGCGTCTGTTACACCGATACCTACTTGTTGAATGCCACTGAGGATACGCTTCATTGTCTGATTTATTTTCTCTTCTGAAAAAAGTGAAGGTATTCAGATTTTTATTTCAATGCGCACCCGGCTGAACATTATTTTCAGGAAACCTGTTAATCTAACTGCAATCTTTTTTCTTTGGGGTATTTAACACTGTACTTTAGCTCCATCTTTTTTTGCTGCTTAGGCTCAACAGTATAATTCCAGGTAACAACTTTTGTATCGTCATTCAGCTTTGCTCCATCGTATTTCAGATCATCTACTTCAATTTCTTTCATAGTAGAGATGGGTACCTGATCTTCAATAATTATATTCACGGGCACATTCTTATTATTCCGCACCACAATTTCAAACTGGCGGTAGTCAGTACGGTTGTTGCCAAGGAATTTCTTATTACTGAATTCTTTCAGCAAAGTTCTTTTTACGGTTATGCCTTTATCAATTCCCAAAGACAGGGATAAAGTATCAGAACCGGTTGCCAGGTCGAGATAAGACTTGCCCAGATACGTTCCTTCAAAAAACAAATTGGTTTCGCCGGGTATTAAATTCAGTTCCTGCCAATTACTAATTTTTGCTGTGAGATATGCAGCTTCATTCAACTTGGGTGCGGTATAATATTCATAATATGCAGCAATACTTGTTTCATGAATGCTGATGGTATTCATTTTGCCATCATTGTTCACTGTTGTGATTTCCTGTATTTCATATTGTGTTGTGATGGGTTGAAAAGTAGTGATGATCTGAATTGGTTCACTCTTACCTTTTAAACTTGCCGCTCCCCGAATCTGGATACCGGCTATTTTTCCCTGCAACATATTTTCAACTCCAATACCCGTTACAACAACTTCACTTAAACTTGTATTCATTGGCGTTAATGCTACACTTGCAAAACCATTTCCAGTTGTGAACTCATAGCTTTCAAATCCAACAGATGATACAACCAAAAGTTGAGAACTGCTATTTGCTTTCAACTTATAAAATCCATTGGCATCTGTCATTGTTCCCTGTGTTGTTCCTTTAACAACAACACTTGCTGCAGCAACCGGAATTCCTTTCTCATCCGTTACCCGTCCCATCAGCATCTGATCGGCTCCGCCAATATACCATTGCTTCATATAGTTGTTCATCTGCGCATCTACATAATTCACAAACCAGGGATTGATTATCGGTTTTGTATTATTTTCATTGGGATTACCGGTTGATAAAATAAGTTTGATATTATTCCAGTTTTCACCACTTGTTTGATACACGTTTGCATTCATTTGCAACTGCAGGTTACTCACTACATCTTTTACACGGATGCTATAAGTTGGATACCATCCTGCTTTTTGAACGAGATAAGTAATTTCAAACGGAACAGTTGCATTTTCTTTTACATCGGCAAGAATGATAATTTCATTGGTGGAGAGATCAAATTTTTTATTCATTTCAACCAACTGATTGGAAAGTTTGTTCCGCTCTTTTTCAATTTCTCCAATGTCTTTTTGAAGAGCCAATTGCTGTTTCAATACTTCTGTCAGTCTTGTGCGTTGAAAATCGAGTGACTGTCTTAATTCTTCCGGTTTAAGCGTAATGGTTGTTCCGGTTATTTGCTGGTTCTTGATGATCATCGCTTCTTCCTGCTTAAACACTTCCAGCATTTTTGAAGACAAGGTGATCTTTTCATTCAGTTGCAAATGTTTACTCTGTATCACTTTGATCTCTTCTCTCACTTCCTGTTCTTTCAAAAAATCACGCTGCACTTTTACAGAAAGGATGGTGAGCTTTCCATCTGCTTTTACCTGTACACTTTGTTTTTCAATATCCGTTGAAATACCTGTGAAAACAATTTCCTGTTTGCCCTGGGTGATCATTTGTTTACCGGTTCGTTTCACCTGTGCGCCTTTCATAAACACAGTTACCTGTTCCATTTTTGTTTCAACAGGAACCCGTTTAACTGATTGAGAGAATAATGTAAAAGGAAGAAAGAAAAGACAAAGTTGCATCCATTTCGTTTTCATAAACAGTTTGTTTTATGAACGATGGATGCGATGAAGAGAACGATTACATAAAGCTTTACTTCTTTTTCTGCTTAACAGCCGACTTCATGGTAATAGCTCCCACACGCCACAGATCAAGTGAAACTTTTTTCAGTTCACATTCAACGTTACTGCCTTTGATAAGCTTTAATTCATCTGCAATAGATTTTGAAATGATGGCTTTCAGCTTTGCTCCCTTTTCAGCCCCGGGCATTTGCAGTTGTTCTGTTTTTTTCAGCGAACTAACTTCTAATTGAAGAAGATAATAATCAGACTTGTCAGCATAAAGCTCCAACGCAAGCACTGTTGCTGAAACAATCGACTTATTCGGCGCCATCTGTACCATGAGCATGTTTTTAAAAAGAGTGAAGCAACTATACAAAGGTAGTTGCTTCACCAGGCATTATACTATATCGTATCCTACCTTCTTCCCGCCGCTTTCTTTTTCTTAGGTGCAGTTGCAGGGCCGGTTTTTATGTACAGGTCTGCTGTAATCTTTCCTGCATTCAATTTGATATTCCTTGCTGCCACAGTAGTTGGCAAACCACCATACGATTTTGAATTGGGCTTTGATGTATTGCTGAATGTTTTTTATGAGCGCTGCCCGGCCATGGATCAGCTGTATCGCCCTGGTTAGTTCCTGTTTCCAGGTGTTTCTTTCCATCAGCCTGTACCAATGCCACTTTGTAATGCATTTCATTGGCATTGCTGCTCATGGCATCATCAATATGATAAATGAGCATTCCTTCGCCGGGAAGATATTTGTCGTAATTTTTTTTCATGCGATGCTCCAGTAAAAAATATTCATTGCCCGGGCCACCATCTTTCCATAAACGATAAATGGTTTTTGAATTTTTTACATCCTCTAACTGCACCGCTTTTTTATTACTGCTGAGGTTAACCGTGTTCACCCAGTTCTGGTCTGCTTTACACCATGCACAGGGATGTGCAGGAGTTAATCCGCCATTGTTCCAACTGCCACCTGCCATCAAACACCAGTCACCAATACCTTCACTGGTATAATCATCATCATACAAATCAGGAAAACCAAATAACAAATGCCCCAGCTCATGTGCACATACGCCGAGCTTGCAATCTTCCGGCACAGTTAAATACGCATACACATGTGTGCCATCTGCATTATATACACTCGGGAAAACCCATTTGTGGCTCCATATATCATAGTTGTTACCGGTTTCTTCTGCACCTCTTCCCGCATGAATTACAACGAATGCATCTACATATCCATCTTTGTCATTATCGTATTGAGAAAAGTTAACAGAAGCATTGGCAGCTTTGGCTGCATCCATGCACATAGTTCTTGCATTGGGCAATCCATTATCTGTTCCTGCACCATTGTTGGCATAAGCCCTCAGTGTTTTTGGCATGCGATAAGTACCCACCACTTCTCCGGCAATATTCACCATGCCATTGGTTACTTCTTTATAATATTCTTTCACACTGCCTGTTGGAATGATACCCTCAGAAAAGAAAAGATCATTGAAATGTTTTTTTGTTTGAGTCATTACTTTATCTGAAAAGTCAACCAGCACAACAATTACCCGTAAGGTTCCTGTGGGTGGTGTTTTTGTTGCCGATATACTTCTTACTCTTGCTGCTGACGTCCCTAAAGGAAAAACATTACCGGGCTGCAACATGCCATCATTCATACCAAGCCGTGTTTTGCCTTCGGGTTTCAGTAAATTTCCCAAAGCAAAAGAGCCTAATTCTTTTTTTAGTTTTTTGAATTCCCTTTTTAGTTTTTCTTTCAGATCGGGATGAGGAGCAATCATACACCGCCGGCCATCGTTACTGGCGGCAGCTTTTTGCATAATCTGCAGATAACTCTGCATGAGCGGAGAGAGTGTTTTTGATTTCATGATGATAAAGTTTGAAGTAAAAAATTACTTCATCCTTTTATGAAATGCAATACCATTTTGTGGGTGCATCACTTTTCTTATAAACTTCATTTCTTCCCCTTCAGCATTTGTAAATGTTTCAGAAATAAAAAAGTCCTGCCATTTCTGACAGGACTTTGTATGCTTATTTTGGTTTCTTAATTAAACGGCTTCGCTTCCTTCAACCAGCACTGCCTCACCTCTCTTATCTCCTCTCGCCTCATCCGCCCTTCGGGCACCTTCTCCAAAAGGAGAAGGAAAGCGGAAAATGAATTTCATTTGAGGAGACGGTGCTGCATTTCTCTTATAAACTTCATTTCTTCCCCTTCAGCTCTGGCAATCCTTTCAGCAAAAAAAGTTCCGCTAATTATTAACAGGACTTTCCTTATTTAAAATTATAAGTTTTATGAAACGGCTTCGCTTCCTTCAACCAGCACCGTTACTTTGTTGTTCAGTACTTCTACAAAACCACCCTGTATTTTGTAGAGTTCATTGCGGTTTTTTTCAACCAGTATCTTTAATTGTCCGGCTTTGAGTGCACTTACTAATGGTGCGTGGTTATCCAATACTTCAAAACTACCGCTGATGCCCGGCAACTGTACGCCAATCACCTGGCCGCTGTATGTTTTTCCGAGTGGAGTTAATATTTCTAAATTCATGGCCCCTCCTAACCTCCCCAAAGGGGAGGAACACCACTCACAGCCCGGAGGATGTAAGCGGTTTATTTTTATTTTATAATAATGATGATTAAAGAATTATAAGTACAAGAGTGCAACGCAACAAAAGCTTCATTAAGAAGCTACTGATGATAACACAAAACTTAATCTGAAAATTAAAGAACTAATCGAAACTAATTTTTATGCTGCTTTTCCAAATCCCTCCTTTGGAGGGTTGGGGAGGCCTACCCTTTCGCCGCTGCCATTAACTTCTTACCCTTTTCAATAGCTTCTTCAATGGTACCTACGAGGTTGAACGATGCTTCAGGATATTCATCCACTTCGCCATCCATAATCATATTGAAACCACGGATGGTATCTTCAATACTTACAAACACACCTTTTAAACCGGTAAAGGCTTCTGCCACGTGGAATGGCTGAGAAAGGAAACGCTGTACTTTTCTTGCACGGTAAACAGTCATTTTATCTTCTTCGCTCAGTTCATCCATACCCAGGATGGCAATGATATCCTGCAATTCTTTGTAACGCTGAAGAATCAGTTTTACACGGTTGGCAGTTTCGTAATGTGAATCACCAACAATACTTGGTGTAAGGATTCTTGATGTAGATTCCAACGGATTTACCGCAGGATAGATACCCAAATCAGCAATCTTACGATCCAATACTGTAGTAGCATCCAAGTGAGCAAATGTTGTTGCAGGCGCAGGATCAGTTAAATCATCCGCAGGAACATACACCGCCTGAACGGAAGTAATAGAACCATTACGGGTTGAAGTGATACGTTCCTGCATCAATCCCATTTCAGTAGCAAGTGTTGGTTGATAACCCACGGCTGAAGGCATACGACCCAGCAATGCCGATACTTCGGAACCTGCCTGTGTAAAACGGAAGATATTATCTACGAAAAACAGAATGTCTTTTCCTTTTCCTGTACCATCACCATCACGGAAATATTCGGCAATGGTTAAACCACTTAATGCAACACGGGCACGGGCGCCGGGAGGTTCGTTCATTTGCCCAAACACAAAGGTTGCTTTTGATTCTTTCAAACCTTCCATGTCAACTTTACTCAAGTCCCATCCACCTTCTTCCATGCTGTGTTTGAAATTTTCACCGTAATTCATAATACCGGCTTCAATCATTTCACGCAGCAGGTCATTTCCTTCACGTGTACGCTCACCCACACCTGCAAATACCGACAGGCCACCATAACCTTTTGCAATATTGTTGATCAGCTCCTGAATCAATACAGTTTTACCTACACCGGCACCACCAAACAAACCAATCTTACCACCCTTTACATATGGCTCAATCAGATCAATAACTTTAATACCTGTAAAGAGGATTTCGTTTGAGGTACTTAAATGTTCAAATGCAGGCGGTTTGGCGTGGATGGCACGGCCACCTTCCTTACTTACCTGTGGTAAACCATCAATAGCATCACCTGTTACATTAAATAAGCGACCGTTAATTAATTCGCCGGTAGGCATCATGATATTTTTTCCCGTATCAACTACTTCCATTCCACGAACCAGGCCTTCGGTACCGTCCATCGCAATGGTGCGAACGCTGTCTTCACCAAGGTGTTGCTGCACTTCCAAAACGAGTATATCGCCGTTGGGGCGCTTTAGCTCAAGAGCACTGTAAATTTCAGGGAGAGTGCCGCTGAACTGTATGTCAACTACGGCGCCGATAACTTGTTTAACCTTACCAGTAATGGCCATATAAATGTATTTAAAAAAAGAGGGATTCTAATTTGGCGGCAAAGGTAAGGGTGGACGGTTAATGTACCAATTAGAAGAGTTGAAAAATTAAGATTGGGGAAAAATTGGGGAGCATACCAATTTTATTACCCGGGAGTTGTACTGTTATGGTATGTAAAACTTATACCGCTTTGAAACCTACCCGACCGGCAGGCAGGCAAGGCTAAATAGTTCTTCCAGTTGGTATTACAACAACTGCCATCCAATTGCCTTATTCACCACTTTGGCAGTGGCACCCAATGCAGCATTAATTGTATTCTCAACGGCAATTAAACCCAACCCTTCAATACTGAGTAAAACAGTTCTGAAAGCACTTTTCTGTATTTCAATATGCAGTTGTGCTTCAGTTTTGGTGATCTTTCCTGCCAGCTTCAGCTTTTCAATCATCAGCAGTTTATTGGCCATGCCAATTGTTTCATTTTCGGCATAAGGTTTTGCCTGCTTCCAGAATTTACCCAGGTTATCCTTAGCTGCAGAAAGCATATCCTTTGTAAGTGTTGATGTATCGAGTGCCATATATGAAAATTAATAGTGAAAAATATAAACCTCAGTTATTTCCAAATCAACACATTCCTTAAGCCGCTTTTGCTCTTTGTTTGAGCGCCATTAAAAATTTGATGATGGCACCATACTGTGTTTCAAATGCATCTTTCAATAATGATACTTCTTCGGGGATCAGTAAACCGTTTGCTTTCCCTTTGTGCAGTTGTTCCAACCGGCCAATATTGGCTTCCAGTTCTTTGATCATATTCACCATGATTTTGTTTTTATCAATGGCATTGTTACGGATACGTACCGTTGCAGCCTTTACCTTCAGCTTCTGGTAAAACTGTTTTTGATTTTCATACTTCATTGCGGCGCTTTCGGGTTCACTTTCGAGTGCCACAAAAAAAGATGAAGTTATTTCCTGCATCTCTGTTACAGCCTTATCAGTAATCTCATCATACGGTGCAAGCAAGGTTACTTTGCAGGATGAAAGAACAAGAAGAAAAGCAGAGATAACAAGTGAAGATTTGCTGTTATGAAAAATGTTGGTCAGCATTGTATAAGGTTTGTACAACAAAGTACAAATCATCCATCATAAAAAAAAGATTTTAGGAAATCACAACCATATCAAATAATTTGGCGCATTAAAAATCAAATTCTATGGCGCTTCAACCCTGGAGAACCGGTAAAGTTATCCGTATTGTTGATGAAACTCCCAATACCAAACGTTACTGGATTCAAATACCCGAACTGGAATCTTTTGATTTTATACCCGGCCAGTTTATCACCTTTGATCTTCCAATTGATGAAAAACCCAGCCGCAGGTTACGGAGTTACTCCATTGCCAGCTGGCCCGATGGCACCAATGTACTGGAATTGGTTATTGTTCTAAATGCGGAAGGCAAAGGAACTCCCTGGATGTTTAAGAACTTTGAAGTAGGAACTGAAATGACACTTCGTGGACCCATAGGTGTTTTTTCAATGCCTGCATTGCTGGACAGAGATATCTTTTTTGTTTGCACCGGTACGGGAATTGCACCTTTCAGAAGTATGTGCAACCATATATTGAATCACAACATCCCGCATCAGAATCTATATCTCATTTTTGGAACACGCCATAAAGAAGATCTTCTTTACCATGAGGAAATGCAGGAACTGGAAAGAAAACTGCCAGGCTTTCATTATATCCCAACCTTATCGAGACAACAATGGGAAGGACGCACCGGCTATGTACACAATATTTATGAAGAACTGTGCGGCAACAAACAACCGGCTTATTTTTATTTATGCGGATGGAAGAATATGCTGGATGAAACCAAACAGCGGATTACAGCAATGGGTTATGATAGAAAATCCATTCACCAGGAATCTTATGGATAAAAACAGGAAAATAAAACTGATTTTCGACATACAGGGGATTAACAGGAATCATGTTTCAGTGTAAAAACTAGTTATTAAATTCGTCAAAATTTAAAATTGCTTATGGGTGCCTCTTCACTCATTGTTTTAATCATGGCAGCAGTTGCTTTTTCAGGCATAGCCATTCTCATTGCTAAAGTAGTAACCAAATCCACCAAAAATAAACAGAAAGGCGAGGCTATCGAATGTGGTATTCCTACCGTTGGCCCAAGCTGGATACAGTTTAATGTTGGTTATTACCTTTTTGCATTGATATTCCTGATTTTTGATGTGGAGTTAATCTTTTTATTCCCCTGGGCTGTTGTAGTAAAAGGGGTGGGATGGCTGGCATTGATTGAGATTGTAATTTTCTTCTTTATATTATTCATGGGTTTTTTATATGCTCACAAAAAAGGAGCATTGAAATGGAAGTAGAGGGCGGTCCCTATCCGATCCCGCCGCATTAAAGCGGGACCATCAAAGCACAGCCCTTACTTATTTGAAAGATTAATTAAAAGCAATAGTAAGAATTGAAAGATGGAACATATTAAAAATACTCTGGGTGTTTCAAAAGCCTCCCCTTCCGGGGAGGTTGGAGGGGCTGTTGCATTTCCCGGCATTGTTCATGACACGCCAGGTGGTGGAATTGTATTGAGTAAACTGGATGATGTAATTAACTGGGCACGTTCCAATTCTTTGTGGCCACTCACATTCGCCACCAGTTGTTGTGGTATTGAAATGATGTCTGTAGCCGGTGCCAGGTACGACTTTTCAAGATTTGGTTTTGAAGTAGCCCGTGCCACTCCCCGCCAGGCCGATGTGATCATCATTGCAGGAACTATCGTAAACAAAATGGCTCCTGTTTTAAAAAGATTATATGATCAGATGGCCGATCCAAAATATGTAATTGCCATGGGCGCCTGTGCTATCAGCGGCGGGCCGTTCTTTTATAATACCTATTCCGTTGTTAAAGGTGCAGATCATGTAATACCGGTGGATGTTTACATTGCCGGTTGTCCTCCAAGACCAGAAGCACTCTTGCATGCATTGATCTCTTTACAGGAAAAAATTAAAAGCGGATTAACCCGTGAGCAATTAAAAACAGGCAAAGAATATTTATGACATCAGAGGATTTAAAGATAAAAATTACAGAGTTGCTTCCTGCCGCTACTTTTGAAGAAGGTGGTGAATGGTTGAATATTAATGTTGAGCCAATTGATTGGTTGACTTTTGCACAACAACTTCGCAGTGATGATTCTTTACAGTTCGATTTTCTTTTTTGTCTTACCTGTATTGATTGGAAAACCCATTTAACAATGGTGTACCATCTTCGCTCAACTAAGTATCATCACAACATGGTGGTGAAATCAAAACTCGACAGAACGAATCCTGAAATAGAAACAGTTTGCACTATCTGGCGCACAGCAGAATTTCATGAAAGAGAAGTATATGAAATGTTCGGCGTGAATTTTTTAAACCATCCCGATCTGCGTTTACTGATTTTACCGGATGGATGGGAAGGAAAAAATCCGATGCGTAAAGATTTTGAAGATCCGATTAATATGATAAAACTATAGGCCCCCTCTAACTCCCCCGAAGGGGGAGAATAGCAGCACACAGGGCCAGCTTATTTGAAGATATTGATTAAAATTAGAGTTGTTGATATGTGAAGATTACAGAACTGAAGTTGAATTGAAAGTTAATTGGTAGATTAAAAATATAAAGCTCCGTTCCTCTCCTTTGGAGAGGGATAAGAGGGTGAGGTATATGTACAGAGAAACAGAAATATTGCAACAATCATCAGCCATTGAAGGCGATTTAATCATTAACGTAGGACCACAGCATCCTGCCACGCATGGTGTATTGCATTTGGTGATTACTTTAAATGGCGAAACGATCAAAAATGTAGAACCTCATCTTGGTTACATTCATCGTTCTATTGAAAAAATGTGTGAGAGTCTCACCTACCGACAGTTCATATATGTTACTTCCCGCATGGATTATCTCTCTTCTCACATCAACAATCATGCATGTGCGTTGTGTGTAGAGAAAGGATTACAGTTAGAAATTCCTCCAAGAGCACAGGTGATCAGAGTTCTGATGGATGAATTAACAAGAATTGCTTCGCATGAATTATGGTGGGGAGCAATGGCAATGGATCTCGGCGCTTTTACTCCTTTCTTCCATGCTTTTCGTGAAAGGGAAAGTATCAACGACATAATGGAAGAAACCTGCGGTGCCCGTTTAACCATGAACTACATGGTGCCCGGTGGTGTAATGCATGATCTTCATCCCAACTTTCAGAAAAGGGTAAAAGATTTTATACAATTATATAAGAGTAAGATTCATGAATATGATGAATTGGTAACAGGCAATATTATTTTCCAGAACAGAATGAAAGGGGTGGGATATTTATCAGCAGAAGATGCCATCTCATACGGATGTACAGGACCCGTTGCAAGAGGGAGTGGTGTAAGTTGTGATGTACGTAAATTATATCCTTACGAAGTTTATGATAAGCTTGCGTTTGATGAAGTGCTGGAAACGGGTTGCGATTCTTTTGCACGCTATATGATTCGCATCCGTGAAATGCAGCAATCAATCCGCATTATTGAACAGTTAATTGATAATATTCCTGAAGGTGATTTCCAGGCAAAAACAAAAGCCGTATTGAAATTACCAAAAGGAGAATTTTATTCAACAGTAGAAACAGCACGTGGAGAGTTAGGAGTATATATTGTGAGTGAAGGGGGTACAACTCCTTACAGAATAAAATTCCGTTCACCAGGATTTTCCAATCTTTCAGCATTGAATCATATTGCAAAAGGAGGAAAGATTGGTGACCTGATTGCATCGATGGGAACATTGGATTTAGTAATACCGGATATAGACAGGTAAAGCCCCTCTAAATCTCCCCGAAGGGGAGACTTAGCAACACACAGAGGCTAACTTGTTTTAGAGTTTGATGATTATTAATAAGACGATGAAATGCTTAATTACAAAGTAAAATTTTAAAATATAGCCCGGCCTCCCTCTCTATCTGAGAGGGAACGAGGGTGAGGCCTTAAAATATGTGGAGCTTCAGCGATATAGCAACAAATTTTGATTATTGGTTAAGCCAGCAGGTTAATCCAACATGGACACTCATTATTGAAATGGTGATTGTTGGCGTATGCGCCATTGGTTTGTTTGCAGCATTGGGATTAGTGTTGGTAATTATGGAACGTAAAGTGGCTGCATGGATTCAAATCCGTTTAGGACCCAACCGTGTTGGACCAAAAGGAATGTTTCAATCATTAGCCGATACTGTAAAACTTTTAGTGAAAGAAGGAATGACGCCCGATGGTGCTGATAAAATCTTATTCAATGTTGCACCTTTTATAGCTATGATTGTTGCAATGTTATTATTGGCACCCATTGCTTTTGCACAAGACTTTCAAATGTGGGATCTTAACATTGGTGTGTTATATATTTCTGCAATTTCTTCTGTTTCTGTCATCGGAATTTTAATGGCGGGATGGGCCAGTAATAATAAATATTCATTACTGGGCGCCATGCGTAGCGGTGCACAGATTGTGAGTTATGAATTATCAGCAGGTTTTGCAATCCTTACTATTGTAGTATTAACAGGCAGTTTGCGTTTATCAGATATCATTCATGCACAAGCCGATGGCTGGTGGATTTTTAAAGGTCATATTCCTGTGTGGATTGCATTCATCATCTTTATCATTGCTGTTACAGCCGAAACAAACCGGGCGCCATTTGATTTGGCAGAAGCTGAAAGTGAATTAACAGCAGGTTTTCATACGGAGTATTCAGGAATGAAGTTCGCCTTGTTCTTCCTGGCAGAATACATCAATGTGTTTATTGTTTGTGCCATTGGTGCAACCTTATTTTTGGGTGGATGGATGCCGTTTCATATTGGCAACTGGGAAAGTTTTAATCATGTAATGGATTATATTCCATCCAGCATCTGGTTCTTTGGAAAAACGTTCTTCTTAATATTTTTAATCATGTGGTTCAGGTGGACGTTTCCCCGTTTACGTATTGACCAGTTATTAAATTTAGAGTGGAAATATTTATTACCTATCGGTATGATTAATTTATTACTGGCAACAGTGATTGCGATATTGGGATGGCATCTTTAAGTAGCCCCGGGCCACCACAAACCCCTCCAAAAGAGGGGCTTAGCAAGGCACAAGGGCCAGCTTGTTGAAAAAGTTAGTTTTGTTTGTAATTGTACACATGTTGAAGTGGAAGATAAAAAGTTTAAATAAATTCTAAAGCACCGCTCCTTCTCTTTGAGGAGAAGGAGATGGAGGATGAGGCATTATGTTCTTAAAAGATTACATACAAGATATTTTGGGTGCTTTTAAATCACTCGCTACCGGATTGAAACGGACGGGTTATTATTTTACGCATCACAAAGAAATCATTACAGAGCAATATCCTGACAACAGGAACACATTGGTTTTACCGGAACGTTTCAAAGGTGAAGTGATAATGATTCATGATGAAAACAATGAACATGCATGCACCGGTTGTACGGCATGTGAACTGGCTTGCCCAAACGCAACAATCAAGATTATTACAAAGTTTGATATTGATGAAACAGGAAAAAAGAAAAAAGCATTGGACACATTTGTGTATCACCTTGAATTGTGTACCATGTGTAATTTATGTGTAGAAGCATGCCCGACAGGAGCGATTAAAATGGCACAGACTTTTGAACATAGTGTTTTTGACAGAAGTAAGTTGACAAAGAAATTAAACCAGGATGGATCGAAGATTCGTGCAGGGGTTGAATAGAAGCCCCCATCCGACTTCCCCCAAAAGGGGAAGCCATCAAGGCACAAAGCCAGCTTATTGAAGAGTATGATTAACTATTGATATGTTGCTAACTGATGAATTAAGAAACTAAAGATGAAATGCTGAATTACTATTGTTTAATTATAAAAATAACAGCTCGGCCTCCTTCTCTTTTGGAGAAGGACCGAGGATGAGGCCATGACTGCATCACAAATCATATTTTATCTTATCTCAGCTTTTATACTGAGCATGGGAATTTTATCTGTAACAACCAGGAAAATTTTCCGTTCTGCTATATGGCTCCTGTTTTCATTGATTGGTATTGCTTCTTTGTATTTCTGGATGGATGTTCAGTTTATTGCAGCTGTACAAATTATTGTTTATGTAGGCGGTATTGTGGTACTCATCATTTTTTCCATTTTTCTCACCCAGCAATCGGGAAAAGAAATGGCAAAAGCACCGCTTGCCAGAACAATTTTTGGAGCAATGGCTGTAATGTTTGGATTTGCATTTACGTATTTACTGATTCATCAATACGGATTTAAACCAACCGAACAACCTTTTGATTCCAATGTTGCAAGAATAGGAAATGCTATGCTCAGTGTTGATCAGGGCGGTTACTCTTTACCTTTTGAAGTAGTAAGTATTTTATTACTGGCAGCAATGGTTGGTAGTATTGTGATTGCACTCAAAATAAAACCTGAAGAAAAATGAGCGAAGTACCTGTAACACATATTTTATTTGTAAGCACAGCGCTGTTCTTCATTGGTATGTATGGTTTGTTTACCCGCAGGAACCTTGTCACCATGCTGATGTCAATTGAATTAATGCTCAATAGTGTGAACATCAACTTTGTGGCATTCAACAAATATTTATACCCTGAAAAATTAGACGGCATCTTTTTCACCATATTTATTATTACGATTGCTGCTGCTGAAGCAGCCGTAGCGATTGCTATTATCATCAATCTCTACCGCAGTCATCATTCTATTGATGTGGAAGATGCAACGGAAATGAAATATTAAAAGCCAAAGCCCCCTCCGGCTCCCCCTGAAAGGGGAGTGTGCTGATGCACAGGGCCAGCTTGTTGAACATGTTAATTAAATGATGGAGTTTGAATGACGAATAAAGAAGAAAAGATGAATTGCTTAAATACTCAATTTAAATAATAAATAAAAGCCCGGCCTCTCCCGAAACTTCGGGAGAACGAGGGTGAGGCCTTTTATGAACAACTATACTTACATATCACTCATTCCTTTATTGCCATTGGCAGGTTTTGTACTGCTTGGTTTATTTGGAAGAAAATACCTGAATCAATCTGCCGGTATCATTGGTACAGGTTTGCTGTTGATCTCAACTGTTCTTTCCATTTATACAGCTTACCAGTATTTTTTTATTGATGGCAGAATTGGTGATACGTATCAAACCATTACTGCTTTTAAATTTACATGGTTAACTTTTTCTGAAAATGTTTCCATAGATATGGGCATCATCCTCGATCCAATTTCTGTAATGATGCTGGTGGTGGTAACAGTTGTTTCATTGATGGTGCACATCTTCAGCCTGGGTTATATGAAAGGTGAAGAAAGGTTTGCAACTTACTATGCATTCCTCGGCTTGTTTACGTTTTCAATGCTGGGATTGGTAGTATCCTCCAACCTGTTTCAGATTTACATGTTCTGGGAATTAGTAGGTGTCTCTTCTTATTTACTGATTGGATATTATTTTCAAAAACCATCTGCAGTTGCTGCATCGAAGAAAGCATTTGTTGTAACACGTTTTGCTGATCTTGGTTTCCTCATCGGCATTCTTATCCTTGCATTTTATGGTGAAAGTTTAGACTTCAACACCATCATTCATAATTTAACAACACAGCAGTCAACACAATTTGTTGCCATTACTTCAGCATCATTTCTTGGAATGTCTGCCATCACATGGGGTTTAACAATGGTGTTCATGGGCGGTGCAGGTAAAAGTGCCATGTTTCCTTTTCACATCTGGTTACCCGATGCGATGGAAGGCCCTACTCCTGTTTCTGCATTGATACATGCTGCAACAATGGTAGTGGCCGGTGTTTATCTTGTTGCAAGATTGTTTCCGTTGTTTGCCATCAATGAAACAGCATTATCCATTGTAAGAATTGTTGGTGTAATCTCTGCTTTGTTTGCTGCTATCATTGCCTGTACGCAAACAGATATTAAACGTGTACTCGCCTATTCAACCATGAGCCAAATCGGTTACATGATGTTTGCATTAGGTGTAAGTGGTAACGGTGGTGAACATGGGCTGGGTTACACTGCCTCCATGTTCCATTTATTTACACATGCGTTTTTCAAATCATTATTATTCCTTGGTGCAGGTGCTGTTATTCATTTGGTGCACAGCAACGATATGAAAGATATGGGTGGATTGAGAAAATACATGCCCATCACACATCTTACATTTTTAATTGCATGCCTGGCCATTGCAGGTGTTCCGCCTTTCTCCGGATTCTTCAGCAAAGAAGAAATCTTATTGGCTGCTTACAATTCAAGTATGCCGGTGTATGTAATTGCATTGTTAACATCAGGCCTTACAGCTTTTTATATGTTCCGTTTGTACTTCAGTATTTTCTGGAACAAAGCCTCCTCGCCTTTGGAGAGAACGGGAGGAGAGGCTCACAATGCACATGGCTCCACCTTCGCTAATTTATCCAACGAAGTTTTAACGAAGTTGGAAGCTTCGGTGAATAAAGAAGGAACTTTCTCCATGAAACTTCCGTTGGTTCTTTTAGCAGCTTGTACAATTGGTGTAGGTTTTATTCCTTTTGGCAATTTTATTTCAACAGATGGTAAAGTATTGGAAACTCCTTTTCACCTGCTGTTCTCTATTGCACCTGTAGCTATTGGGTTAACCGGAATTGCGCTGGCTATGTGGATGTATAAAAAAGAAAGCAACAAACCACAGCAGGTATCAACTGCATTGGGCGGTTTGTACAAAGCAGCTTACAGTAAGTTTTATATTGATGAAGTTTATCTCTTCATCACCAAAAAAATTGTCTTCAATTTAATCGGTCGCCCTGCTGCATGGATTGACCGTAACATTGTTGATGGACTGATGAATGGCATTGCAGCAACAACAGCAAGAATATCTAATCTCATCAAAGGCATACAATCAGGTAAAATTCAAAACTATACCCTGTACTTCTTTGGTGGTATTGCAATGCTTTTAATTGTCTTTATTTATTTATGGAAACAATAAAAAACATTTCGCTCCTACGGAGCTCAACAAAACTATTTTGTACGTTTCTACTAACATGGCGTACCGATGGCACTAAAGAATCAGGAGATAGAAATTGAAAATAAGCTCCATAGGAGCACAATGTTAGTAGAAGAAGTAATATAAGTTTATAAAACTCCGTAGGAGTGTTATGTTAGTAGAATCAGAAAATTGAATTTAACAAAGCTCCGTAGGAGCGAAATATAAAAAGAATAGAATGCCAAATACATATTCACAGATATACATCCAAATTGTGTTTGCAGTAAAAGGCAGAGATTGTTTCATTAAAGAACCCTTCAGGGAAGAATTGCAGAAATATATGACCGGCATCATTAATAATAAAAAACAAAAGTTATACGCCATTTACTGTATGCCCGATCATACCCATATTTTTACAAGCATAAAACCTGATATTTCCATTTCTGATTTAACAAGAGATATTAAAGCAAACTCATCTTCCTTTCTTAAGGAAAAAAAGTTTGTTCCGGATATCTTCAGTTGGCAGACAGGTTTTGGCACTTTCAGTTATTCAAAATCTCAAGCACCCGAAGTTGTAAATTATGTTCTCAATCAACCCGAACATCACAGAAGAAAAACATTCAGAGAAGAATATCTTGACTTTCTGAATAAATTTGGCGTGGAATACGATGAAAAATATTTATTTGAATTTTATGATTAAACGAAAATATATCGCTCCTACGGAGCTCAACAGAATTATTTGTACGTTTCTACTAACATGGCGTGCCGACGGCACTAAAGAAAAAAACCACAAATGAAACTCTCCTTACTTCTCATATTGCCCCTTGCGTTTTCGCTTCTGCTTTTATTCGTGAAAGGCCTGAAGCAGGTACGCTCTGTTGCACTGCTTGCTGCAGTTGCACAATTAATTCTCAGCTTTTTTCTGCTGTATCAATTTTTACAGGAAAGAATAACAAGCAGCGCTGCATTTTTATTTGAACACAATCATACATGGTATAAAGCACTTAACATCAACTATCATGTAGGTGTAGATGGCATATCCGTTGCCATGATATTGCTTACATCCTTTGTTGTACTGGCAGGCATATTGGTTTCATGGAACCAGGAAAAATTGCATAAAGAGTTTTTCTTTTTGCTGTTGTTCTTAAGCCTCGGCGCTTATGGTTTCTTTATTTCGCTTGATTTGTTTACCATGTTCTTTTTCTTAGAAGTAGCAGTGATTCCTAAATTCTTACTCATTGGTATTTGGGGCAGTGGTAAAAAAGAATACAGTGCAATGAAACTTGCACTGATGCTGATGACAGGTTCTTCATTGGTGTTTGTAGGGTTGGCCGGATTGTATTTCAATACCAATATCAATCCCGCAGATGGCGGGACACATTCATTTGATCTGTTGCAGATTTCTCAGCAGAACATCTCAGGCAATCTGCAAAACTTATTCTTTCCGTTTGCCTTTATTGGCTTTGGTATCTTTACTGCACTGTTTCCTTTTCATACATGGGTACCCGATGGTCACTCCTCTGCACCAACTGCTGCATCCATGTTCCTCGCAGGTATTTCCATGAAGCTGGGTGGTTATGGATGTTTACGTGTTGCAACTTATTTAATGCCTGATGCAGCACAACATTATTCAACTATTATTATTGTACTGGCCTGCATCGCTATTTTATACGGAGCATTTGCTACCATGATGCAGACGGATCTTAAATACATCAACGCATATTCATCCGTTAGCCATTGCGGTTTTGTATTGCTGGGCATTGGCATGTTAACCAAAACATCCATTAACGGTGCTGTATTGCAAATGGTGAGTCATGGTTTAATGACAGCCCTTTTCTTCGCTGTGATCGGAATGATCTATGATCGTACACATACAAGGCTGGTAGCACAACTTGGCGGTTTATTAAAAGTGATGCCTTTCATCTCATCCGTATTTGTGATTGCCGGTTTGTGTTCATTGGGTTTGCCCGGTTTAAGTGGCTTTGTTGCAGAAATGACGGTGTTCATGGGAAGCTGGCAAAGAGCAGATGCATTTTACCGCATTGCAACCATTGTTTCAGCTGCTTCTATTGTTGTAACAGCAGTTTATATTTTAAGAGCAGTTGGTTCTGTAATAAATGGGCCGCTTAAAGTTCCGGAGCAAAACTCTCCTCTCCTTTGGGGAGGAGTTGGAGGAGGGGCTGATGCACGCTGGAATGAAAGATCAGCAGCGGTATTGTTATTGGTTGGAATACTGCTGATGGGATTGGTTCCTTTCTGGTTAACAGATCTTATCAACCCCGGAACAGAAGTGATTATGCAGAAAATCGGAATGATAAAGTAAATTAAAACGATGAACGATTTTTTTCTTTTGATGCAACAGGAATTGCTGTTAACAGCAATCATCTTTATTCTTTTATTCATGAAACTGAGTGCAGTTGAATGGAAAACAAAGAACCTGTTACTGATAGTAAATATATTATTGACCATTAACCTGGCCGCAGGATTTTTCTTTGATGGATTCGGTTATCTGTTTGGCGATATGTTTCAAACCAATGAACTGCTTCGTTTAGAAAAAAATATCCTGAACCTTGGCACACTCATCATTTCCCTTCAATCATACAACTGGTTAATGAAACATGAACATGCAGCTGAGTTTTATATGCTCATGCTTTCAACGCTGCTGGGCATGTTCTTTATGCTGAGCAGTCATAACCTGCTGATGTTTTATGTTGGATTGGAACTGGCAAGTATTCCATTGGCAGCAATGGCCAATTTTGACCTGGACAAAAGACGTTCATCCGAAGCTGCCATGAAATACATCATGTCATCAGCTTTTGCATCGGGTTTACTGTTGTTCGGTATTTCCATGATATATGGTGTTGCAGGAAGTTTAAACTTTACTGATCTGCAGGCAATTGCTTCAACCAAACCCTTGTTCCTGTTTTCGTTTATTCTGTTGATTGCAGGTTTTGGTTTTAAAATTTCAGCCGTTCCCTTTCATTTATGGACAGCCGATGTATATGAAGGTTCACCCATTGCAGTTACATCTTACTTATCCGTGATCTCTAAAGGCAGTATGGTTTTTGTAATGACAACTGTATTGTTTACCGTGTTTGATAAATTGTTTTTTCAGTGGTACAATATCATGGCAGTGCTTGCAGTGCTATCCATGATCATTGGCAACTTATTTGCCCTTCGTCAGCAAAACATGAAACGATTCCTTGCCTTTTCATCCATTGCACAGGTAGGTTTTATTTTAATTGGTGTTACCGGTGGCAACCAGGCAGGCTTTAGTTCTGTTATTTATTTTATACTCATTTATTTATTTTCCAACCTTGCTGCATTTGGTGTATTGAGTTTGGTAAGTGCAGAAAAAGGAAAAGAAAACGTAGATGATTATAAAGGCTTTTACAAAACCAATCCGCTGTTAACATGGGTATTGGCCATTGCCTTATTTTCCTTGGCCGGCATTCCGCCAACAGCAGGTTTCTTTGGTAAATTCTTTTTGATATTGGCCGGTGCAGGAAGAAATAACTACCCTTTGATTACCATTGCTGTATTGAACATGGTGGTATCATTGTATTATTATTTACGCATCATCAAAGCCATGTTCATGGATGCCAATGAAAACCCGATTGAAAAAGTAGAGATGACCTGGAGCCCGAAAATTGCAATGGCAATTTGTGTGGGAGGTATTGTTATTACAGGAGTAGTGAGTGGCGCTTACGAGTATATTTATTCGTTAGTGAAATAGTTGGGGGATCAGGGGATTTTGGATTTTGGATTTTAAATCATTCTTGCTAAAGTATATCTGTTATGGCTATCAATAAAAATCATGAGTTTGAAGATATGGATGGAGTGAAATGTGCCGTGGTGGAAAAGAATGCCGGTAAAGAACGTGTTGCATTTCTGAAAGAGTTGCTGGAGTTCAACAATTTTAAAGTGATTGTTGTTCCTTCTCCCCCGCCTAAAGCTGTTCCGGCACCCAAGCTTGTTGAGGGTGAAGCAACTCCTGTTGAAGCGCCTGCACCACCAGCGCCTGAAACATTTACAGTTGGTGTTACGGATGTTATGTTTAATGTAACCAATGCTCTTTTCGGAAGATTGCTGAAAACAAAGGATGGTCATATTGTTACTCCTGCTTACTGGCAACAGAAAGATGCAGTAAGTCATGATGAGATTCCTTATTACGAACAACTTCTTTAATACTGATTACTATGGAAGTAAAAAATTTATTCGACAACTCAACTTTTGATGAGATTGTTGCACGCATGAATCAACTCGATGCATCCAGTCAGCGTTTATGGGGAAAAATGAAAGCAGCCCAAATGCTGGCACATTGCAAGGAAGCATTTAAAGTTCCGCTCAGCAGTAAAAAAATTCCCAGGAGTGTGATGGGTATTTTATTTGGCTGGATGATGAAGAGTAAATTGTACAATGAAAGCCCCTGGAGTAAAAATCTTCCCACAGCTTCCAACTTCCGTATTAAAGATGACCGGAATTTTGAAGTGGAGAAAAATGATCTGCTGTCAATGATCACCAACTTTCACATGAGAGGCGCATTAGGCATTGGCGATAAAATACACCCCATGTTTGGTAAAATAGCAGCAGAGAACTGGGGTAAAAGTATGTGGAAGCATGTGGATCATCATCTAAGGCAGTTTGGAGTGTGAACATTTGTACTCACTCACCCATCATGACAAAGGGAGTTTCAAAAGAAACTCTCTTTTTTTTTATTCATTATTGCGCCGGAAACCGATTTTATTTTTCGCTGGCAAAGGCTTTTTCTGCTTCTCAATTAATTCTTTCAGCACCATAAAAATATTTTCAATGTCTTTACTGTTTCCCTTCACCTCTTTTTCAAGCCTGGCAAGTTGCAATAATATTTCTTTATGAGTTAATGCATATTCCCTTAGCCTGGTAAACACTCTGATAATCCTGATATTAACCTCTATAGCTGTATTACTGTTTAAAATACTTGAAAGCATTGCTACACCTTGCTCTGTAAATACATTTGGCCTGTATCTTGCGCCACCCCAACCTGCCTTGCCGACAGGCAGGCTTGAGGTCACAAATTGTGACCTCAAGTTTTCCCATTCTTTTTCACTTAATGTAAACATGAAATCTTTAGGAAACCGTTCGATATTTCTTTTTACGCTCTGGTTAAAAACTTTTGTTTCCACTCCGTACATTTCTGCTAAGTCTCTGTCCAACATTATTTTTTCGCCACGTATTACATAAATTCTGCTGAGGATTTTTTGTTCTCCCATCAATACTTGTAATTCTTTTTTTGCCATAGGTTATCATTTGCAAGTAAAAATAATTACAGAAGTTAAGAATTAAAAGCATTAATATCTAAACATTTGATGTGCAAAATGCGACATCAAGTTGTAAACCATTTTTTTAAGACAGCATCAAGCTTCTAAAATAAAAAAGGAATCTCAATTGAGACTCCCTTTTCATTTTTTCATATGGATTAATCTTTTTACCTGTACTGCATAGCTTCCAACTTCGCTGGATAAATTAGCGCAGCAGTATTACAATCCTGTAAGTGTATGCAAACGATCCCACTTATTAATTTTCGCCTCTTCGGCCTGCTGTAAGAAACTTGCTGCCAGTTCAGGATCTTTTGCTTTGATTACATTGAAACGGTTTTCATGATACATGAATTCACTCAAGGGAATAGAAGGATCTTTTGAATCAATTACAAAACGTTCACCTTTTGGTTTCATGGGGTTATAATGGAACAGTGGCCAGTAACCGCTCTTCACTGCAAAGTCCTGTTCAGCGGCGCCTTGTGCCATATCAATACCATGTGCAATACACTGGCTGTATGCAATAACCAATGATGGGCCGGGATAAGCTTCTGCTTCCAGGATGGTTCTAACCGTATGCACATCATTACCACCCATTGCAATTTGTGCTACATAAGCTGTACCGTGTGCTATGGCCTGCAGTGCCAGATCTTTCTTACCCGTTGTTTTACCATTCACTGCAAACTTGGCGCTTGAACCAATTGGTGTTGCTTTTGATTTTTGCCCGCCGGTGTTGGAATACACTTCCGTATCCAATACCATGATGTTTACATTTTCACCGGTGCTGAGTACATGATCCAATCCGCCAAAACCAATATCATAAGCCCAACCATCACCCCCAATGATCCATACAGATTTTTCAGCAAGGAAATCGGCCAGGTGATACAGATTATTTGCAGCAACTGATTTCATATTTTCTAATTGCTTTTTCAACAAAACAATCAGGTCGTGTTTATCATGAATCTCTGCTTCTGTTGTTTCGGGTGCAGCAACAATACTGTTCACTAATCCCTCGCCAACAAACGGACGCATTTCATCCAACAACTGTAAAGCAATTTCTCTTTTCTTATCATTGGCCATTTTAATACCCAAACCAAACTCTGCATTATCTTCAAACAAAGAGTTAGCCCATGCCGGTCCTACACCTTTGCTGTTTGATGTCCATGGTGTTGTTGGCAGGTTACCTCCAAAGATGGATGAGCAACCGGTAGCATTGGCAACAATCATTCTTTCACCAAATAACTGTGTAATCAGTTTCAGGTAAGGCGTTTCACCGCAACCGGCACATGCCCCGCTGAATTCAAATAACGGTTGAAAGAACTGTGAACCTTTTACTGTATTCCTGTTTACTCTTGAGCGATCTACTTCAGGAATACTTAAGAAGTAATCCCAGTTTTCCTTTTCATTTTCCTGGAAAGCTGTCTTATCCATCATGTTGATAGCTTTATGACCGGGATCTGTTTTACTTGTGATAGGACAAAACTCAACACATAAATTACAACCGGTACAATCTTCTGTTGATACCTGCAGTGTATAAGCTTCCGTTTCTTTATTCCACTCTTTACCTATAGGATTTGCGTGTTTAAATGATTGCGGCGCTGTTTTCAATAGTTCTTTATCATACACTTTGGGACGAATAGCTGCATGCGGACAGATCATAAAACATTTACCGCATTGTGTACAGAGATCGGTATCCCAAACGGGCACAGCATCGGCAATATTTCTTTTTTCCCATTTGGTTGTACCCGATGGAAATGTGCCATCAACAGGGAATGCACTTACTGGAAGTTCATCGCCTTCGCCTGCAATGATTCGGCCCAATACTCCTTTCACAAAATCAGGAGCTTGAGAAGATACGGTTTCGTCCAGTTCCCTGTTTCCAATCTTCAGATTTTTGTAATCTATCTCATACAGATGTTCAAGTGTGCTGTCAACAGCATCATAGTTTTTCTTAACTACAGCTTCACCTTTTTTCCAGTAGGTATCATAAATCGCTTCCTTGATCTTTGCTATGGATTCTTCTCTTGGCAATACATTACTGATAGCAAAGAAACAGGTTTGCAGAATGGTGTTTATCCTGTTACCCATACCGGCATCTTTTGCAACCGTATAAGCATTGATTACATAAAATTTCAAATGCTTGTGTTTGATTTCTTCCTGTATCTTCCTGGGCAATTTGCTCCACACTTCATCTTTATCATAAGGAGCATTTAAAAGGAAGGTAGCGCCGTAAGCAGCATCTTTTAAAATATCATACTTCATTAAATAGTTGAAGTGATGACAGGCTACAAAGTTGGCTGAACTGATGAGATAAGTAGAACGGATGGGCTTTTCGCCAAAACGTAAATGAGAAGATGTAAGGGAACCTGATTTTTTTGAATCGTACACAAAATATCCCTGCACATGATAATCTGTTTTATCGCCAATGATCTTGATGGAATTTTTATTTGCACTAACGGTACCATCAGCGCCCAATCCAAAAAACAATCCTCTGAATTTATGTTGTGAGTCGAGATTAAATGTTTTATCATACCACAAACTCAGGTTGGTTACATCATCTTCAATACCCACTGTGAAGTGTGTTTTCGGCCGTTTTTGTTTCAGTTCTTTAAACACCGCTTTCACCATAGAAGGAGTAAACTCTTTTGATGACAAACCATAGCGGCCACCAATGATATGAGCATGATGATTTTCCTGTGATTCGTTCAACGCATTTACAATATCCATAAACAGCGGCTCAGCCATACTGTTAGGTTCTTTACACCTGTCGAGCACTGCAATAGCCACTACAGATTTTGGAAGTGTTTTAATAAATGCTTCAATGGAGAAAGGACGATACAAACGCACACACATCATACCAACCCGTTTTCCTTCGGAGTTGAGGTAATCAACAGTTTCCTGAACAGCGCCACTTCCCGAACCCATGATAATAATAAGACGATCAGGATGCGGATGCCCGTAATAATCAAAGAGGTTATATTTTCTTCCGGTAAGTTCAGCAAACTTGTCCATCTCTGCCTGCACAATGGAAGGAACTTTTTCAAAATAAGGATTGGCAGCTTCCCTGTTCTGGAAAAACACATCAGGGTTTTGTGCAGTGCCACGTATAAATGGATTACTGGGAGATAACGCTCTGTCACGATGATCTGTAATGGCATCCTGATCGAGCATAGCTTCAATTACATTATCAGGAATTACTTCAACCTGTGAAAGTTCATGCGAAGTACGGAAGCCATCAAAGATATTCATGAAGGGAATTCTTGATTTCAATGTTGCGGCCTGTGCAATAAGTGCCATATCCATCGCCTCCTGTGCATTATTGCCAAACAACATGGAAAAACCTGTTCCCCTTACAGCCATTACATCACTGTGATCGCCAAAAATAGATAATGCATGTGTGGCTAAACTTCTTGCTGCGATGTGAAATACTGTTGGGGTTAATTCACCTGCAATCTTATACATATTGGGAACCATCAGCAACAAACCCTGCGATGCAGTGAACGTTGAAGCTAATGCGCCACCCTGTAAAGCTCCATGAATGGCACCTGCTGCACCAGCTTCACTTTGCATTTCCATGATGCGGGGCACCTGTCCGAAAATGTTTTTGATTCCTTTTGCATTCCACTCATCGGCCCATTCGCCCATGGTAGAAGAAGGAGTAATTGGATAAATTGCGCAGACTTCATTGCATTTGTAAGCAATATAGGCGGCGGCTTCGTTGCCGTCCATCACCTCCATTACGGGTTTGGACTGTATTTCTTCAATGCTCTTATTCGTGTCCATATTAATTGGTTATTTTGAAAGGATAAAATTACCAGACACCTGAACAGGAGGAAATGATAAGAATCAGCAGAAAAACTAATCTCGATGGGGTGACATTGATGAAAATTTCTTCAA
>CAMTVU010000097.1:0-14542 GCA_947085245.1 uncultured Chitinophagaceae bacterium
GATTCGGGTAACGATTCAACCAAAAAAGCAGCCGCTGTAAATACCATTGCAGAAAGCATCAGTCGAATTAATAAGGTTGAAGACTTTACCCGTCAGCAGGATTATATACACAAAAGTGCGGAGCTGTTAAAGATTGATGAAACAGGATTGCATGCATTGGTGAATAAATTCATCCGTGAACGTATAACCAAGCTGGAACAAAAACTTCCGGGAGAAGAGGAATTATTGAATGATCAATTCACTTCCGAAACAACTGAAGATGCAACAGTTCAGCTTCTTAATACTGATGAGCAGCATGAACGGGCTTTGGTTCGTTGCCTGCTTGATTTTGGCTTAATGCCATGGGATGAAACACAAACAGCAGCTCAGTATATTTTAACGGAAGGCGAAGAATGGGATATGATTGAACATGCTGACCTGCTGCAAATTGTTGAACAATACAAGCAATGGCTGAATGATGGATTGGAACCCAACATGAAAAACTTTTTGTTTCATGAAGATCAGAACATCAGCAAAAATGTAGTTGCATTAGCCGATTTCAGTGAAGAACTGAGCCCTAACTGGATAAAAATTTACGAGAAACCTTTTGCTACAAGGGAAGAATTATTTAAACAGGAAATAAGTTCTGTGCTTACCTATCTGAAAGTGAGAAAAATAAAAAAAATGATTGATGAAAACCAGCGTGACATGGAAAAACTCCACAGCTCTGAAGAGCAGATCACACTCATTAAAACACATCAGCATTTAAAACAATTGGAAATGGAGTTGACCAAAGAAATGGGAACGGTGATTTTTCGTTAAATCCTATTCCCACTCTTTTTTCCGAAACAGCCATGCAAGAAAAAAAGAAGTAAGAAATCCCAATGCAGCTCCGGCAAGTACATCTTCTGTAAAATGCTGACCAAGATAAATTCTTGAATAACCAATGATTACTGCAGCTGCAAAAAACAGCAACTGAAGTCCTTTATTTCTTACAGCAAAAGCAAACAGGCTGAACATGGCAAAGGCTGTGGTTGTGTGCCCGCTGGGAAAACTGTTTTTACCTTTTAATAAGTAATCATCTACCCTGTGAATCAGTTGTGGTTTCTTAAAATATAAACCCGGCCTTGGTCTTTCTTCAACCCGTTTCACCACCTGTACAAGTAAGCCGCTTAGCAAAAATGAAAGTACAAGTAAAACACCCAGCTTGCGTTTTCCCACCAGGAAGATGATAACACCCGTAACTACCATGAATAACCCATCACCAACATGTGTGAGATATTTCAGCAGCAGATCAGCAACATCAGTATGCCGGTTATTCAGAAAAAGAAAACCCTGTTCTTTATTCCAGCATAACAAAGCACAGCAGCCTGCAATCAATAGCAGGATTGTAGCATACGTAAATAAATTGCGGAGAGGATGATTGTATTTCCAGTTCATTACAGGTATAAAGCTAAGATGCATTCATCAACAGATCGCTGTAAGAATGCGTTAAAAGATTTTCATCAGTGATGTTCAGTTGATGCAGGTAATATGCACATTGCTGTTTTATTTTATTCAGGCCAAGCGTTCCATCTTTATCAATAGCCTCTATTTCAACAAAGCTCCCAAGGCCTTCCACTTCATCAATATGAAACTTCACATTATCAATAAACCAGATTTCCCGTTTCTTTTTCACAACAACCTTTATTCCGTTTGCATTGATGAGTAGCTGCTTTAACAGATCGCTGTTATGATCAACTGCAAATAAATTTACGTTGCTCATTTTAGGACCGGCAATATTTTCCCGATCATAAAAGATGAGTGAATTTTCAATGTTGCCCTGTCTCAATTTCAGTCGTCCGTTTTTTACTTTAAAATAAGTATCCGTTTGTTCATCCATTCCTTTAAAATCGGCATTGCAACCAATTAAAAATTGCCTTATGAATGAGGCATCGGCACAACGGGCTTTGATTTCAATATTCTTATGATTCATACAAAATAAAAAGCCGCCTGTGAAGACGGCCAGTAAGTTTGGTACGGGAAGGATTTTATACTTCAGCCGGACTTAACCTTGAAGTTCTGTTTGTTCTTGTTGGTTTAGGAGCTAACGCAATGGCTCTTTCAAAACGCATCGCTGTCCATACATGATCCAACACTACTTCTTCTGAAGTTTCAAATCCACACTGGCAAACAAATTGCCAGCTTCCGCTACGGTTTAAATCACTCACAATTTTGGAAGCGGTTTTAGGGTAAGCTATCCAAAACTTGGCATTAGATGCCAAAGCCGGTAATACTTCCTTTAAAATTCCGTTTAATTGATTTTGATTTACCGCAAATACCAGGGCAAAATCAATCTTCTTACTACAAAGCAGAGGTGTAATGTTTTTTGCAAATGATAACTTTACAAATTGCTTTTCGATGGAAGAAGGTAATCCCTGAATGAGTAAGTTCTTTTCTTCGTTAAATTGGAGCTTTTCCAAAAGTGAAATTGACATGCCAAAGTAAATTTTGATGAGAACTGGAAGTGGAGGGCAAAGGTAGTCTTTTTTAGCTGTTTAAGAGCGTATATCTTACTATTTTTTAAAAAAAAGAATAGAAAAAACCCTGCGGAATGCAGGGTTTTCAGCTGTTAATTATTGAAAATAAATTATTTGTGAATTGGTTTGTAGTAAGGCATTGCTTCCCCTACGTATTGCTGCATTTTTTTAATACGGGTCTCATCCGATGGATGCGTACTCAGAATTTCAGGTGGTTTTTGCCCATTGCTGGCCTGGGCCATCCTTTTCCAGAAGGCAATTGCTTCCTGTGGGTTGTAGCCCGCCATGGCTGCAAAACGTAATCCAAACTGATCGGCTTCCAATTCATGCTTACGGGAAAAAGGAAGTGTTCCGCCCAAAGTTGTTCCTATTCCGTAGGCTCCCAAAAACAAGTTTTGTGTTTCCTCGGGTTTATTGGCTACAGCAATGGCTAAAGCTACGCCCCCCAATTGCTGCATTATTCCCTGGCTCATCCGCTCGTTACCATGCAGGGCAATTGCATGTGCAATTTCATGTCCCATCACTACTGCCAATGCAGCTTCATTTTGTGTTACAGGTAACAAACCGGTATAAACAACCACTTTTCCGCCGGGCATACACCATGCGTTTATTTCTTTATTATCAATCAGATTAAATTCCCAGGTATAACCATTCAGGATAGCGGGCTTTCCCTGTTGCTCATAATATTTGGTGATAGCATAGGCAATGCGTGTGCCTACTCTGCGTACCATTTCTGCATCTTTATTTACAGTTACCGGCACAATCTTGCTTTGCGTTAAGAACTGCTTGTATTGTTGCCCTGCCATTGATTGCAATTCCTTCTCAGGTAAGAGAATTAAC
The DNA here is from genome assembly GCA_947085245.1 of uncultured Chitinophagaceae bacterium. GTDB lineage: Bacteria > Bacteroidota > Bacteroidia > Chitinophagales > Chitinophagaceae > Lacibacter. The sequence goes on from CAMTVU010000097.1 coordinate 3,339, forward strand.
TGCTTACGACCTGTTACCTGGTTTTTTGCACAACCGGCAAAAAGAAAAGCAACAAGAACAAATGAACTCAGGATTTTTTTCATCATCTCAGATTTTATATACTTATTTCAATTAACGTACCAACTTGTATGAGGCTTTCACAAAGAAAGTTAAGATTGTTTATCCTTGTTTTTCCTGCGCCAGCTGAATTTATTTTCACTGCCGGAAAAAAGTCGTTTGATGTTGGAACGATGCATCCCGATTACAAGTAATGCTGCAATAACGGAGAACCATCGCATATATATATTTGTTTCGTTCACTGCAAACCACACACAGCCCATAAATACTACCACTGCAATGATGGAACCCAATGAAATATATTTTGTTAAGAATACAACGATGAAAAAAGCTCCGATACTGATCAAAGCAATCCATGGTTGAATGGCAACCACTACACCAAATAAAGTTGCCACCCCTTTTCCACCTCTAAATCCTGCAAACAACGGAAACACATGACCTGCAACAGCTATTAACCCAAACAATAATTGCCAGAAAGTTTTTTCATGGCCCAACCAATCGCTTGCCTGTACAGCATGTGCCAATTGCACAGCAGCTATTCCTTTACCCATATCAATGATTAATACAATGATTCCCCAAACAGGCCCCAGCACTCTGAATGTATTGGAAGCTCCCATATTTTTACTGCCATGCTCACGGATATCAATATTGAAAAAAACTTTCCCCATCCAGTAGGCAGTGGGAATTGAACCAATGAGGTAAGCTGCTATGATGAGTATGAACTGGTTCATCCTAACTTAACTTTTGAAAAAGCAAAGAACTCCACTTATGACGTTCAGATGCCTTGATGAGTTGCAAACCATATTTACCGGCTGCGTCAACCAACAGTTGATTTTCTTCTTCATAAAAACCACTCATCAACAGTAGTCCAGTACTGTTTAAAGCATCTGCCATTGCCTGCATATTTTCAAGCAGGATGTGCCGGTTGATATTTGCCAGAATAGTATTGAATGTTTTGTTTGATGCTGGTGTATCTCCTTTTTCAACTGTAATTTTTATACACTGATTGGCTTGTACATTTTCAATGGAGTTTTCAATGCAAAGGTCATCGTAATCAACTGCAAGAACTGATGTTGCTCCGAGTTTTTCAGCAAGAATAGCAAGCACACCGGTTCCACAACCAAAATCAAAAACAGTTTGATCCTTGAAATCAATTCCCTGCATCAGTTTCATCATTTGCCATGTAGTTGCATGATGCCCTGTACCAAAACTCATCTTAGGTGTAATAATAATCTCATGCTGCACATTTGCAATGGGCTGATGAAAGTGTGCACGCACAGCCACAAAATCATCAACAATCACCGGCTCATAATTGCTCTCCCATTCTGCATTCCAGTTTTTGGGAGCAATGATTTCTTTTTGATAAGGCTTTGAAAACTGCTGCAATATTTCTTTCAACTTCTCTTCATTAAATACTTCTTCAGCAATGAACGCATGAAGCCCGGTATCCGTTTCTTCAAATCCATCAAATCCTTCCCGGCTCATCAACGCAATAAGAATTTCCTGTTCATTTTCATTTGATCGGCTGATGCTTATTTGAATGTAGTTGTTCATTAAAAATGCTTATAAAATTTCAAGCAGGCCGAGATCAGAAGAATCAACTAATTTATGAATATCCTCTTTTCGTGAAATCAATAAATTACTGATAAATAACCTGCTTTGGTTCCCTGTTTTTAACAAAACAACTTTTGGAGGAAAGCCCTTGATATTTACGTAATCAATAAAATCTTCGTCCTTTGTTACAATCACACAGTCATTTTCTTTTGCATACTCCCATATTTGAGCATCTGATGCCGGAACTGCCAATCCAATATCATCAACATGAAAACAATCGGTAAAATATTGTTTCAAAACTGTTGTCAGTCGCCATGAAATATTTGCATCAAGCAATAACTTCATCAGTTCACAACCATTTTAATCATTGCCTCCCGGTTGGCGGCAAAAGCAAGAGCGCTGAGGATATGCTCTTTTTTGAGTGAAGGAAAATCTTCTATAATTTCATCATGACTCATTCCCGAAGCCAGCCATTGCAAAATATCTTCAACAGCAATTCTTGTTCCTTTGATACAGGGTTTCCCAAACCTGATTTGAGGATCAATAGATATATAGGTTGAATAATCTGTCATCCTGTAAAGTTAACTTTTTTATTTTATGAATTCCTATAAGCAAAAAGGCCCCGCCGATGGCAGGACCTTTTTGGTATTTTCAATTCAATAATAATTATACCGCTTTGAAATATATTTTAATCCAATCACTTACTTAGGGCGGTATAATACAAGTATGAAATTTTGAAAGGCACTATTGGGCTAAATAGTTCTTCCATTTGGTATTACAACCTCTCTTCGCCATTGCCATGATCTTCCTGCTTTGGCTGAACCTGTGGTCTTGGAGCAGCATCAGGTTTTGGCATCAACACTTTGCGGCTTAATTTAAACTTACCGGTTCTTGGATCCAAACCAATGAGTTTTACTTTTACCACATCGCCTACATTCAATACACCTTCCATACTATCCAAACGCTTCCAGCTTATTTCACTGATGTGCAACAACCCTTCTTTCTTTGGTAAGAATTCAACAAAGGCTCCAAATTCTTTAATGCCTTTTACCGTTGCTTCATACACACCACCCACTTCCGGTACAGTTACTAAACCTTTCACCCATGCAACTGCTTTTCCAACGCCTTCTTTATCTGAGGAGAAGATACTTACTTCACCATAGTTGCCTACTTCTTCAATGGTAATGGTAGTGCCTGTTTCACGCTGAATTTCCTGGATCACTTTACCACCCGGCCCTATTACCGCACCTATAAATTCTTTATCAATGATCAGCTTCTCCATGCGTGGTGCATGAGGCTTCACTTCAGGGCGATGCTCAGCCATACATTCATACATGGCATCCAGAATATGTAAACGTCCGGCTTTTGCCTGGTTCAATGCTTCACGCATTACATCCATACTTAAACCATCCACTTTAATATCCATCTGTACACCACAAATTCCTTCACGGGTTCCGGTTACTTTAAAGTCCATATCACCCAAATGATCTTCATCACCAAGTATATCGGTAAGGATTGCATATTTACCATCTTCACGGGTAATTAATCCCATTGCAACACCACTAACGTGTTTTTGAACTGGTACACCTGCATCCATCAACGCCAATGAACCGGCACAAACAGTTGCCATGGATGAAGATCCGTTTGATTCAAGAATATCACTCACTACACGAACCGTGTAAGGATATTCGCTGCCTGGCATCATTTGTTTTAATGAACGCATGGCAAGATTACCATGACCTATTTCCCTACGGCCTGCACCACGCATCATCTTCACCTCACCTGTAGAGAATGGGGGGAAATTATAATGCAAAAAGAATTTTGAATAATTACTGTTGGCAGCGCTTTCAACCAACAACTCATCGAGCTTAGTACCCAACGTAACCGTTGTTAATGATTGTGTTTCGCCACGTGTAAACAATGCAGAACCGTGTGGTGTTGGCAATGGTTCAATTTCCATTGCAAGAGAACGAACCTGATCCAGCTTACGGCCATCCAAACGAACACGGTCTTCAAGCATCATGTTACGAACTACTTCCCACTTGAGATCTTCATAATATTTCTTAGTTAATTTTTTATCGAGATCAGTTGCCTCTTCACCAAGGCTGGCAATCAACTCATCTTTCAGTTTGCTATAAGCCTCAGTGCGTTCGTTTTTGCCACTGCCTGCTTTTGAAATAGCATATACTTTATCTTTTGCAAACGCAATCACTTTTTGATTGATATCTTCATTTGCCTCGGGCTTTTTATATTCTCTTTTTGTTGTGATGCCTTTAGCATCTCTCAACTCTTTTTGTACATTAATCTGTACACGAATGGCAGCATGTGCCAATTCCAATGCTTTCACCAAATCTTCTTCACTGCATTCCTTTGCTTCACCTTCCACCATCATCAGGTTCTTTTCAGTTGCTGCAATAAGGAATTCATAAGATGCTCTTGCTAATTGTGAACGTGTAGGATTTACTACCATTTCACCATCAACCATTGCTATACGTACTTCAGAAATAATTTCTTTGATGGGAATATCTGAAACTGCCAATGCAGCCGATGCAGCCAAACAAGCTAATGCATCAGGCATTACTTCGGCATCAGATGAAACAAGGCTGATCAATACCTGAACATCGCATAAATAATCTTCAGGAAACAAAGGACGCAAAGCACGGTCAATTAAACGGCTGGTAAGAATTTCATAATCGTTTAATCTTGCTTCACGCTTGAAAAATGAACCGGGGATACGACCTGCAGAAGCAAATTTTTCCTGGTAGTCAACAGACAAAGGGAAGAAATCCTGCCCTTCTCTGGGTTCCTTATTGGCTACAACGGTTGCCAGTAAAATACAATTACCCTGGCGAACGGTTACAGCGCCATCTGCCTGGCGGGCTATCTTACCGGTTTCAACGGTAACAATACGGCCATCGCCCAGATCGAATGATTTGCTGATTGGTTGTGATAACATAAAATGTTGTTTGTGAATTGACATGCAGGTATGTGCAGGTTGGAGTGGTTACCGTGCAGGCAATTCAGTGAATAAATGAATGAAGGGAGAAACCGGTAAGAAAAACAAAATTCCCAACTGCATCAAAAACGAGTTGGGAATATTGATTTATTACATTTTCGTAATTATTTACGGAGTCCGAGTTTCTCAATTAATGCACGGTAGCCCATCAGATCGGTTTTACTGAGATAGCTCAGTAAACGTTTACGGTTACTTACCAAACGAATTAAACCACGACTTGTAGAAAAGTCTTTTTTGTTCAGTTTCTGGTGTTCAGAAATGTGGATAATACGCTCAGTTAGCAGTGCTACTTGTCCTTCAATGGACCCGGTGTTTTTTTCGTTACCACCGAAGTTTGCAAAAATGTTTGCTTTTTTTTCTTTTGTAATTGCTGACATCTCAATTTTTTTTAATAACATCCAATTTTTTACATCTAAAAAGTGGCGGCGAAGGTAGGGGAAAACTCTGAAAAATCTGGAATTTCAGCCATTAAATATTCTTAGAAAGAAAGCGATTAAGCCCTTCCCTGGCAGTTTTTTGTACTTTTTTGTGGAAAAAGGGAAGCCAGCCCAGCAACCGGCCCTTCAGCCCCATGGCTTGCCCGGCCCATTTGTGCAGATCAAAATGATCGTTGTGCTTTATGATCTTTCCATCCCTGAACTCAAATTCGGCATGGATGCGGTTGATGACATGGCGCCCCGTAGCTGAAAAAAGATATTCAGCAACCCAATTGGCCCGGCCCGTTTTTTCATCTGCTTCCACATTGCTGAAGCTGATGCGGATGTTTCCTTTGCTTCGTTCAATCAGCATACGCCACATGGCCGCTGCTTGTTTTCCCTTAAGCCCCACAAAAACAGGATCATTGAATTCTATTTCCTCATGATAACAGTTGGCCATGGTTTGCCAATCGGCTTTTGCAAAGGCTGAATAAAAAGTTGTGATAAGTTGTTGCATTTAATAAAAAGTGTTTGAATGATCATTGTTAACCAAGATAAACAATCATTTGAATTATATTGCCGTTCTAATTTACTATTCTTGTCACACATCATCTGTACGGTTACCAATGATTTAAGTTACGATCAGCGTATGATCCGTATCTGTACTTCGTTGGCACAGCAGGGCTATAATGTAACATTGGTGGGAAGAAAAATGAAACAATCCATTCCGCTCCTATCCTTTCCTTTCAAACAAAAAAGGCTCAACTGCTTTTTCACAAAAGGCCCATTGTTTTACGCAGAATACAATCTGCATTTATTGTTTTGGTTACTGTTTCAAAAAGCGGATTGCATTTGTGCCATTGATCTTGATACCATTCTTCCCTGCCTGTTTGCTTCAAAACTGAAAAAAACAAAACGTATTTACGATGCACATGAGTTGTTTTGTGAGATGAAGGAAATTGTAACAAGGCCATCAAGATATAAAATGTGGAAATGGATAGAACGGTTTGCAGTGCCAAAATTTAATCATGGTTACACCGTTAGTCATCCGATAGCGGAAGAGTTTAAGAAAATGTACGGGGTGGATTATGCAGTGGTGAGAAGTGTTCCGGTAGCCGAAAGTCGTGAACCGATAGTTGAAAGTGATCAAGAAGTTTTCTTTTTGTACCAGGGTGCAGTGAACGAAGGGCGGAGTTTTGAAACGCTCATTCCTGCCATGAAAAAAGTGGATGCGCCTTTACATATCTATGGCGATGGAAATTTTTTGCAGCAAACAAAAAAACTCATCGAAGAAAATCAACAGCAGCAAAAAATTTTTATGAAGGGAAAACTGCAACCGCAGGATTTAAAAAACATCACCGTATCTGCTTATGCCGGTATTACTTTGTTTGAAAACAACGGAATGAGCAATTACCTTTCACTCGCCAACCGTTTTTTTGATTATATACAGGCGGGTGTTCCGCAGGTATGTGTAAACTATCCTGCATACAAAGAAATCAATCAAACTTACGATATTGCATTGCTGATTCCTGATACCGGTGAACAGGCAATTGCTGATGGTTTAAATCTTTTGCTGCACGATACTGTTTTATACAACAGGTTAAAAACAAACTGTATAAAAGCCCGTGAAGTACTGAACTGGCAGGAAGAAGAAAAACAACTCATCACATTTTACAAAAAACTACTTGGCTAAACATTTACATATTGTTTCATTTGATGTTCCCTACCCTGCTGATTATGGTGGAGTTGTTGATGTGTTTTATAAAATTAAAGCATTGCATGAAATGGGTATTGCCGTTCACCTGCATTGTTTTGAATATGGAAAAGGTGTTCAACCCGAACTGGAAAAATATTGCAGGAAAGTGTATTATTATGAACGCCGGGAAGGGCATAAAGGTTTCTCACTGCAGCTACCTTATATAGTTGCATCACGTAATGATGAACAATTATGGAAACGTTTGAATGCTGATAAACATCCTGTTTTATTTGAAGGTGTGCATTGCACTTACGGACTTACGAGCGGAGCTGTACAAAAGAAAAATGTTGCCATCCGCCTGCACAATGTAGAACATGAATACTACAAACAAATGGGACAATGGGAAGCATCTCTTGTTCGCAAAGCGTATATGCATCATGAAAGCCGTTTGCTGAAACGGTATGAAGAAAAACTGAAAGACTATACCATACTTGCCATTTCAGGAGATGATGCAAAAGCTTATAAAAAACAATTCAAAGCAAAAAAAATCATTCATCTCCCTGCTTTTGTTCCCAACAGGATGGTAACAAGTAAAGAAGGCACAGGAAATTTTGTACTGTATCACGGAAATCTTTCTGTGGCAGAGAATGAAAAAGCCGCCATTTGGTTACTGGAGAAAATATTTAATAAGCTTGAAATCCCTTTTGTGATTGCAGGAAAAAATCCATCGGCCAAACTTATTGAACTGGCACATAAAAACCAGCACACCTGTATTGTAGTAAATCCGAATGATGCTGAGATGAATGATTTAATTCAAAAAGCACAGGTACACATTCTGCCTTCGTTTACAAACTCAGGGATTAAATTAAAACTGCTGAATGCCGTTTTTAATGGCAGGCATGTATTGGTGAATGATGCAATGATTAAAGGAACGGGGTTGGATAAAGCCTGCCAGCTTGCCAACAACCCAACTGAATTTAAATACCAGGCCTTTCGTTTGTTTCACAAAGCATTTACTGATGCTGACATTCAGGTGAGAGAAGGTTTATTGCAAAAACATTTTGATAATGCTGCACATGCCCTGCAGCTTATGCATGCTCTACAATAGCATTATCCCACACTTTGCCGCCTTCTGTTTTTACCATTCTTTGGGGAAATTTTTTAATCACCATAAAATCATGCGTGGCCATGATCACTGTTGTGTTGTAATCTTTTGCTACCTGTATCAACAGCTTCATAATTTCATCACTGGTTTCGGGATCAAGGTTGCCGGTAGGCTCATCGGCCAGTATTAATTTGGGAGAGTTGAGCAAAGCTCTTGCAATATCAACACGCTGTTGCTCGCCACCGCTCATTTCAAAAGTCATTTTAAAGCCTTTTGATTTCAGTCCCACTTTATCCAGCACATCGTTGATTTTTTCTTCCATCAGGTTTTCATCTTTCCAACCTGTTGCTTTCAATACGAATTTTAAATTCTCATGCACGGTTCTGTCAGTAAGCAATTGAAAATCCTGGAACACAACCCCAAGGCTTCTGCGCAGGAAAGGAACATTCTTCCAATCTATCTCTTTCAGGTTAAACCCTGCAACAGTTGCTTCGCCCTGTGTTAACGGCAGTTCGCCATATAATGTTTTTAACAAAGAAGATTTCCCTGTCCCCGTTTTACCAACGAGGTAAACAAACTCACCCTGGTTAACGGTTAAATTTACATTACTGAGAATAAGGTTACCGCTCTGGTAAATGTTTGCGTTTTTGATTTCTACGATAGGGAGCATTATATTTGACTTTCAGCAAAAATATGTAATTCACAAACTTATAAAGACACTGTTTTGATTTTATGAAAAAGTTATTGATTGTAATTTTAGTGATTGCCGGCTTTTCAACTGCTGCCCAATCGGTTGATACAACAAAAACTCAGGTAAGTGCAATAACGGCTAATCCCGATTCTGTTTACTCAAAAGTTGATTTGCAGGCACATTTTCCGGGAGGCGAACAATTGTGGAATCAATATCTCATGAAAAGTATTGAAAAAAATATTGATAAACTATTCAAGGATAACGCAAGCAATGGTACCTGTGAAGTTCAGTTTATTATTGATATTGACGGAAGTATATCAAATGCGGAGGCATTAACTTTAAAAAATCCTCTTCTTTCCAAAATTTTTACTGATGTAATTAAAAAAGGGCCAAAATGGATACCAGCGCAAATGAACGGTTAATCGGTTAAAGCCTGGCGCAGGCAAAAGGTAACTTTCCGTTTGCCAGAAAAGAATTGATCTAAAATATCAGCTCTTCATTCTGTAACTTAATCACCAGCTCTTTCTTCTCACTTTCTTCTACCCTGCCAATTACCTGTGCATCTACACCAAAAGATTGTGCAACAGCAATCAAAGCCGCTGCCGCTTTTTCGTTGGTATAAATTTCAAGTCGTGTACCCATATTGAACACCTGGTACATTTCTTTAGCATCTGCACCGGATGCTTCCTGAATGAGATCAAAAATTATGGGAGGAGTAAACAAATTATCTTTCACAATCTTCATTGGCCCGGGCAAATATTTCAAACACTTGGTTTGTCCGCCACCGCTGCAATGAATCAATCCATGTACTGCATCAAAATGATTGGTAAGAATTTCTTTTAACACCGGAGCAAAGGTTCTGGTTGGTGATAACAGCAAACGGCCGACCAATGATGTTTCTCCATTCTTCAATTCAATTTCATCTGTGAGTTTGTGCTTGCCAATATAAACTACTTCATCCTTCAGCTTTGGTTCAAAGGTTTCAGGAAAATGATGTGCATAGAATTTATTCAGCACATCATGTCTTGCACTGGTGAGTCCGTTACTTCCCAAACCGCTGTTGTAAGACGTTTCATAATTGCATTGCCCAAAACCTGCCAACCCAACAATCACATCACCCGGTTTTATTTTATCGTTACTGATCACTTTGTTCTTTGGCCAGCGTGCCGTCATGGTTCCATTCACTGCAATAGTTCGTACCACATCACCCACATCGGCCGTTTCGCCACCGAGGTAATGAATGTTTACACCATACTCTTTTAACTGTGCAAACAATTCTGCAGAGCCATTGATGATCTGTTCCAGCACTTCACCGGGAATCAATGTTTTGTTGCGATCAACCGTGCTGGAAAATAAAATAGTATCGTAAATGCCAACGCAAAGCAAATCATCTAAATTCATCACAATGGCATCCTGTGCAATTCCTTTCCACACAGAAAGATTGCCCGTTTCTTTCCAATATAAATAAGCCAAAATACTTTTCGTGCCTGCACCATCAGCATGCGACACATTCACCCAACCGGCATCACCACCCAAATAATCTGGATAGAGTTTGCAAAAGGCATTCGGATACAATCCCTGGTACAAATGCTGCACAGCCTTATGCACTTCTTCTTTTTGTGCCGATACGCCCCTCTGATTATATAATGACATGCTAATGTGTTTGAGAGCCGCAAAACTAATACTTCCACCGTTCAAATGTGTTACTTTTGCCACTCCAAATTATGAAGGTTTACAGAAGTTTACAGCAACTGCCCGTTTTTACCAAAGCCGTTCTTACTATCGGAACCTTTGACGGTGTGCACCTGGGCCATCAGCAAATCATCAGGCAACTGTTGCAGGAAGCAATCACTACCGGTGGCGAATCGGTACTCATCAGCTTTTATCCTCACCCACGGAAAATATTGCAGCCCAAAAAAAACATTCCGCAACTCACTACTTTAGAAGAGCGGATTGAATTGCTAAAAAAACAGGGATTGGATAATTTGGTGGTTGTGCAGTTCACCAAAGAATTCTCACAACAAACAGCACAGCAATACATCAAGGATTTTTTGGTTGATCAATTTCATCCCTCCGTTATCATTATTGGTTATGATCATAAGTTTGGCAATAACCGTGAAGGCGATTATGTTTTACTGGAGCAGATGGGCGAACAATATTATTACCGTGTAAAAGAAATTCCGCAACAGGTGCTCAATGAAATTACAGTGAGCTCTACCAAGATCCGTAATGCATTGGCAAATGGAAATATTGCAACTGCCAATCAGTTATTAGGTTATTCATACTTCTTTAAAGGCTATGTAATTGAAGGAAATAAACTGGGCCGAAAGCTGGGCTACCCCACTGCCAACCTGCAAATGCAGGATCCTGATAAATTGGTTCCTGCCAATGGCGTGTATGCTGTGGAAGCACAGATAGAAGGCGAACGGAGAATGTTGAAAGGCATGATGAACATTGGCAACAGGCCAACTGTTGACGGAACAAAAAGAATGATTGAAGTGAACCTGTTTGATTTTGATGAAGACATTTACAACCGCCACCTGAAAGTTTACGTAAAACATCGCCTGCGTGATGAACAGAAATTTGAAGGACTGGAAAAATTAATACAGCAACTGCATCTTGATAAACAGAAGAGCATTGCTTTACTGAATCAATAAACTTTTAACGTA
>CAMTVU010000098.1:0-30589 GCA_947085245.1 uncultured Chitinophagaceae bacterium
ATCTGATCTTTCACTTCTTCAATCATGGCCCCGTCCATATCAATTTTGTTGATCACGGGAATGATCTCAAGATTATTATCAATTGCTAAATATAAATTGGAAATGGTTTGTGCCTGTATGCCTTGTGCCGCATCTACCAGCAGCAACGCACCTTCGCAGGCAGCCAGGGCACGGCTCACTTCATAGCTGAAATCAACGTGGCCGGGTGTATCAATGAGGTTTAAAATATATTCCTGTCCATTCTTGTGTTTGTAATTGATCTGGATAGCGTGGCTCTTAATGGTGATGCCTTTTTCCCTTTCCAGGTCCATATCATCCAGCACCTGGTCCTTCATATCACGGTCGCTGATGGTGCCGGTAGTTTGTAATAAACGATCTGCCAGGGTACTTTTTCCGTGGTCAATATGAGCAATAATGCAAAAATTTCTGATATTCTTCATGAACTGTTCTTCTCAATTTTCGTGTGGTGCCCCGCCTGCAATAGCCTTGCCGAAGGCGGGCAAAGGTAACGAAAAACAGCTACCCCCCGACAGCGGTTATCAACCCTGTCGGCGGGTGTTTAAAAAACTAAAAGACAATTTTGTTACAGGCTTTAGCAACAATGAGGATCCGTTGTTGCCACGCTCGGTTCACAGTTCTGTTTTCATAGCAGCAAATTGTCTGAACCGGGATTTTTGGGATTAATTGGATTCAGAAGATTCGTGCTTCACATCTCACCCTGTTTCAATTATATTTTACTGTTCAATGTTTGGGATGTAGCACTACAGTTCAGCAGTGCTGTCACCCTGAGCCTGTCGAAGGGTTGGTGAGGATTTGCACAATGCTCTACTAAGTCTCCAGACTTCATAATTTTTATGTAAAAATTTTTTTAGACTTTTTCTTATACAATCCCATCAGAGATAGGATTGTATAAAACTTCAAAGTTTGGAAACTTTGAAGAGCGAATCTTTCCTGAAAAATAACTCCCCATTTCACTTCCCAAAATTGCTCAATTTTCAAAAAATAAAATTATCTTACTGCACAAACTTGCTATATGGATGCTGTCAACTTACAAGACTGTCTTAACAAAGTAATGTCCTGGAAACGGGAAAGTCTTAATACCGAACAAATAACAGAAAGGCTGTTGCAATCGGGCATTCCGCAAAACCTGGCTGAAGAAACCCTCAGCGAATGGAAGAAAATCCGCTATGAAAAAAAGAGAAACAGCGGATTCATTTATAGCGGCATTGGCATTGTTTTATTATCTACCGGTTTTTTATTTACACTTTTACTTTTTAACAACTCCGGTTCTTATCATTTTGCTTTGTACGGCTTAACCATGCTGGGTATCATCCTTGTGTTTAAAGGCATGATTGATCTGATGAGTTAGGATGTTCATAAGGGTGCATTTCAAATTGTTGCAATCTTCTTTAAACGGTATGCCATACCTCAGAGGTATGGCATACCTAAAACTATTATCCTGGCGAAAAGTTGCTGAGCAACCAAGAAATGATGAAAAGGGTTTCTTAAACTCAACCTCATTACCACTCCTGTAATTTTCAATCTTCCCCTGTTTTTCTTTAATCAATGCTGCTTAACTTCCGTTCCTGTAAAATCAATCAACATGAGAACTTCTTCTTTTTTTACTCTTTTCCTCCTTTTATCTCTTAGCTTATCTCTTAACCTGTTGGCACAAAAAAAACCAACTGTTACAAAAGATGATCAGTATAAAACACAGGCATCTGCCGAGATACAATTGCATTACGATCAATACAAAAACATGGCGCTGCAGATATGGGATTATGCAGAAGTAGGTTACAAAGAAGTTAAGAGCAGTGCCTTGTTGCAAACAACGTTACGGGAAAATGGTTTTACCGTTGAAAGCGGTGTAGCCGGTATCCCTACTGCTTTTGTAGCTACTTACGGCAGCGGCAAACCGGTAATTGCTATCCTTGCAGAGTTTGATGCATTACCCGGTTTATCACAAACAAATGTGCCTGAAAAAACAAGTGCAGGCAAAGATGCAGGCCATGCATGCGGGCATCATTTATTTGGTGTGGCTTCGGTTGCATCAGGCATCGCCATTAAAAAACTCATTGAAGAAAAAAAGTTTTCTGGAACCATTAAAGTGTTTGGTTGCCCGGCAGAAGAAGGCGGAAGTGGGAAAGTATATTTAGTGAGAGCAGGTTTGTTTAAAGATGTGGATGTGGCCATTCACTGGCACCCGGGAAGTGAAAACAGTGTTACCATGACAAGTTCATTGGCAAATATGTCAGCAAAGTTTCGTTTCAAAGGCATCTCAGCGCATGCAGCAGCTTCGCCTGAGCGTGGCCGTTCGGCTTTGGATGGAGTTGAAGCAATGGATAATATGGTGAACATGATGCGTGAACATATACCGCAGGAAACACGTATTCATTATGTAATCACCAATGGTGGCAGAGCGCCCAATGTAATTCCTGATTTTGCAGAAGTTTATTACTATGTGCGTCATCCCAAAAGAGATCAGGTGCAAAGTATTTTCAACCGTGTGGTAAATGCGGCCAATGGCGCTGCTTTAGGTACTGATACAAAAATGGAATACGAAATCATTGGTGGCACGCATGATTTGATGCTCAATAAAACACTGGCAGAAGTGATGCAGAAGAACCTGGAAAAAACAGGAGGCATCATGTACACACAGGCAGAAGTTGAGTTTGGAAATAAAATTCAATCAACATTTGGATTTCCTGTTCCACCCATTACGAATGCAGGAATTGTAAAACCATTGAAAATTGAAATGGATGCAGGTGGTGGCAGTACGGATGTGGGTGATGTGAGTTATGCAGTACCAACTGTTGGCTTACGAACAGCTACATGGGTACCCGGTACTCCTGCACACAGTTGGCAGGCGGTTGCATGTGGCGGTACAGAAATAGGAACCAAAGGCATGATGGTTTCTGCAAAAACAATGGCCTTAACAGCAATTGATTTATTTCTGCATCCCGAACTCATACAAAAAGCAAACGAAGAATTTAAACTGATGATTGGTAATTACCGGTATAAAGCATTGCTGGGTGATCGTAAACCGGCGTTGAATTACAGGGACTGATCATCATTTTAATTTTCATTGTTGTTGGTTACAAAAACGAACTATTTACTGTAATACTTTGAGGAACTGAACTTAAGCCCCTCTCCGTGAGGAGAGGGGTTGGGGTGAGGCGAACTTAGCAATTGAGTTATGATTGATTTAGTCAGACACTAAAGAAAGAAAAATTACCATGATTATGAAAGCCTTGATTGTTAAACAGCAAGGCTTTTTTATTTCCTTTTTTATCAGTCCATACAACTGCTTTAATTTTGGATCAAACAAAAAACATGAAGATCACAAAAGCCGGAGTTGATGATGCATATCAACTTGTGCAATTATTGAACAGTGCTTATCGGGGCGAAACTTCGAAACATGGCTGGACAACAGAAGCTAACCTGATTGCAGGCGACAGAAGAACAGATGAAGCATCCGTTATAGATGTGCTTAAACAACCGGGAAGTGTACTTTTAAAATGTACGGATGAACAAAACAACATCATTGGCTGTGTAAATCTGCAAAAGCATGATCAGAAATTGTATCTCGGCATGCTGGCTGTTTCTCCATTATCACAAAGCGGTGGGATAGGAAAACAATTAATAAACGCTGCTGAACAACACGCCAAAGAAGTTGATTGCAGCATTATCTATATGACAGTTATTTCCGTTCGTACAGAGCTGATTGATTGGTACAAACGCCACGGTTATACAGAAACCGGCGAACGTAAACCCTTTGTTGAAGATGAATTAACAGGAAAACATTTACAACCGCTGGAGTTTATTGTGCTGGAAAAGAAGGTTTAAAAGGATTGCCTTATTTTCGTCAAAACTTATCATTATGGATTTACACCCGCTTTTTGAACAGGCCATTGCCGATAGCAAAACTCTCAGCGAAAAGCCCGGCAACGACACATTACTGCAACTCTATTCATTCTTTAAGCAGGGAAGTGAAGGTGATGTAAATATTGAAGCTCCTTCCAACCCTTTTGATTTTGTAGCCAAAGCAAAATATGAAGCATGGGAAGCGTTGAAAGGAAAATCAAAAGAAGAGGCAATGCAGGAATATATTAACCTGGTAGCCAAACTGAAAGGTTAATTCTGTTTTAAAACCTCTTTGTACATTTCCAAAATTTCTTTACCGATGGTTTCATAGTTAAACTGTTCAGACGCTGTTGTACTGATTTGTTGTTTATTAAAACGACCAGGATTTTGAAGAAATGCTGCCATTGCATCGGCCAATTGATCAATGTTTTCATTCTCAATCAGTATTCCGTTATTATCATTCACCAATTCAGCAATTCCACCAACATTTGAGGAAATAACAGGCAAACCGCAACACAGAGCTTCATTTATAACACAGGGAAGATTTTCGTATTTACTGAAATGAACCAATGCATCTGCCTGTTGCATTTCTTTTGCAACTTCATGATAAGCCAGTGTTCCTTTCCATGTAATTTGCTTTTCTAAACCAAGTTCAACAGCCAGTTTGAAATGATCGGTTGTAGCGGGGCCGATGAAATTCATTTGCCAGTTCCCGTTGATCTTATTCAAATGGGTAAGCCCTCTTAATATACCTTCAATATTTTTAAACGGCACCATCATTGAAACATGTACAAATCTTTTTACAGAATTGAATATTTCCACCGGGAAAAATAAAGAAGTATTAACAGAATTCCTGATCAGGTATTTTCGTTTAATTACAAACAATTCGTCTAATATATTCATTAAACAGCAGGATACCGATGCAACAGCATCAGCATTTGAAAATGTTTTTCCTGTTACATACCGGAATGGAAATCCCCTTTCAAAATAATTATCGTGGCTATGCTTAAAATAAGTTGTGGCATGTTCTGTAACAACAAAAGGTATGTTATACTTTTTTTTCAACCAAACAGCTCCTGCCCCCATTTTTACCGGCACATGTACATGAACAAGATCGGGCTTCCCATTCTCTCTTATATATTCTTTTAATACAGAAATCAATTTAGAATAATAAAGCCGGTTGAACAATAACAAATCAAGCTTTTTAATGCCGGTATTTGTAACAGGGATATAATATACACTTGTGTGCAGGTTCTCTTCTCCTCTTTCTTCTTTTCTGTAAATTTCTCCTTTCAGCAGGTTTATGTTTTGCACAAGATGTATTACATCAACTTTCTGTTGAGTTGCTAAAGATCTTGCATGGCGTTCAACAAAATCACCATCTAAAGGATCGGTTGAATGCGGATACCAACTGCAAAGCCAGAGTATCTTCATAGTTGATCTGTTTTGCGTGATAGTATATTTTCGATGAACATTTTATAAAACAACTGCCCATCACTTCGTTTGAAAAGAAGAAAATCACTAAACCTGCTTTTGTATTCACGGGAATGAGCAAATAACATATAACTCATGTAACAAATATAACCTGCACTGCTTACGATAGCAGCGCCTTTAATTCCAAACAGGGGAATGAACAGAATATCTCCGGTAATAATCAGAACCAGCGTAATCACATTTCCCCAGAAATTTACACTTACAACTTTTTTACCTCCATAATAAGCAGCTAACAGGTGTACTACCGAATATGAAAGAATGGCCGGCATTAAAAATACAAACGGAAGAAACATACTTGTAAATGTTGAACCAAAAACAAAAGGAAACAGCCAATACCCGGTTAAACCCAGAAATATACAGGCTATAGAATAAATAACAATTAAGCCACGGGATAATAATTGCATTTTTTTATTTATCTCTTCTTTTCTGCCTGCAGCAGTCATTGGAAAAACAACTCCGGCAAGTATTGATGGTAAAATAAAAAAAAGTTGCTCAAGTTTACAGGCTTGAATATAATTTCCAAGATCTGAAGCTGAACAGTACTTATGAACAAACCAAAAATCAATACGATACATTAAAAAAGTCATTGCATTAGTTACAAATGTAATTAATGCAAAAGAAAAGAATGGCAGCAGCAAATCTTTTGGAACTAAATACACATCCTTCCATTTGGCATATTTTGTTACAAACCCAAATGCAAGTAAAACACCCTGAATTAAGAAACCTGAAAAATAAAGAATAATATAACTGCTGTTACTGAGATACTTTTGAACAACAATGTTATTTGGAACAAGAATAATTAAAATTAAATTGACGGATACCAATAGTATATTCGGCCATTTGAAATCCATCTTTGCATAAAACAAAGCAACAAAAAAAGAAATAAGCAGGTTACCTGAAAGAAATACAGTGGCTAATACTCTGAATGCGGCTGGCTCAAACGGGATTCCTTTTGTGCCGGAAAAAAAACGAATCAGAAAATAAACGGGTATCATCACAATCAAACTCCAGCCAATCGAAAGAATAGAAAGCTGCGTTTCATTCATTTTCTTCTGTGAAAGATAATAACCCATTGGGGTTTCAAGACAAAGACTGATCAGTATTAAAACAAATGCAAAAATATTAATGATATAATAAATATTCCCGCTTCCATCCGATTGAAAGTGGCGTGCTACGAGAATGTTTAATAGCATTACCGATAAGAAATAAATTCCCCGCCATAAAATACTTGCTGATAATGCTTTTGCTAACTTCATTTTTATTACCCTGAGTCAGTTTCAAATATAAATTGATTAGCTTGTAATCAGAATATTATTTCAATTAATTCTGTTTATAATGTTATACTAAATGCCAGATAGATACTTTCCACGAATAATCTTTTTGCAAGCAAATACTAAAACCGTTGTTTTCATTAGTTTTACACATATTTCCACTTATGGCATCAACCCGCAACTTCATTAACCGGAAAGCGAAAGAAAACAGAGAAACCGGACTGAGTGTAAACAGCAACCAAAGCGGTGGCCGTTTCTTTGAAAAGAGTGGCCGTCCAAATATTCAGTTTAAAGGAGTCTCATTCTTAGAGCGATTCAGTGTTTACCAGTTTATGCTCAAAATTCCTTTGTGGAAATTCCTTGCATTCATCGGGCTGGCCTATGTTGTTGTGAATATTTTTTTTGCTTCCATTTATTTTACAATCGGCGTTGATCAGTTAGGTGGCATGGAGCAGCAAACCATGCATGGAAAATTCTGGGAAGCTTTTTTCTTCAGCGCTCAAACACTATCAACAGTGGGATATGGTCATGTGTACCCTTCTTCTTTAACAGCCAACTCCGTTGCAGCATTTGAATCAATTACCGGTTTACTGATGTTTGCATTGGCTACCGGTTTAATGTACGGACGTTTCTCGCAACCCAAAGCCTTTCTACTTTTCAGCAAAGTGGCTTTGTTCTCCCCTTTCAAGGATGGCTATGCATTGATGTTTCGTTTTGCGCCATACAAAAATCATTTTCTAACAGATGTTGAGGTAAAGGTTACGCTTGTCTTAAAGTTGCCGGATGCCAACAACGAACGGAAGAACTCATTTTACAGCCTTGACCTTGATATTTCAAAAGCAAATACATTAGTAAGTAACTGGACGATTGTGCATCCTGTAAATGAAGAAAGCCCATTTTATAATTTAACGCAACAGGATATAAAAGATGCCCAGGCTGAAATATTGGTGTTTGTGAAGGGATATGATGATGAATATGCCAACTCGGTTGTGAGCCGTGGTTCTTATACTGCTGATGAGTTTGTGTATGGTGCAAAGTTTAACATGATGTATGAACCCAGCGAAGACAAACGATCTACCCAGCTTCATTTGAAAAAAATTGACAGTTATCATGAAGAAAAACTTTCTGTAAATATTTAACATGCTTACAGAAACAGGAACTGATATTAAAAAAGCAATTGCACTCTTAAGCCGGGGAGAGATTGTTGCCATCCCTACTGAAACTGTTTACGGGCTTGCCGCCAATGCATTGAACGAAGATGCTGTATTGAAAATTTATGCAGCAAAGAACCGTCCGCAGTTTAATCCGCTCATTATGCATGTTGCATCATTTGCAAAAGCAGAAGCATTTATTCAAAACGTTTCACCCGAAGCAAAAAAACTGGCTGATGCTTTCTGGCCGGGGCCGTTAACTATTTTGTTTGATAAAAAACATACTGTTCCCCAGCTGGTTACAGCAGGAAGCAGCCGTGTTGCTATCCGTGTGCCCAATCATCCGTTAACATTAAATTTGCTTCAAAAGTTAGAGTTTCCATTGGCTGCACCAAGCGCCAATCCATCGGGCTATGTAAGCCCAACTTCTGCAAAGCATGTGTATGAAGGTTTGCAAGGAATAATTCCCTACATCTTAGATGGTGGCGACTGTAATATTGGAGTTGAATCAACAATTGTTGGCTGGAATGAAGATGATAACCTGGAAGTTTATCGTTTGGGCGGCATCTCAGTTGAACAAATAGAAGAAGTGCTTGGCAAAAAAATAAGTATCAACAAAAAAATTACAGAAAATCCTGAAACACCGGGTCAATTGAAAAGTCATTATGCAACGCATACACCTTTGCACCTGGGAAAAGCAGAAGAGTTGATGCGGAGATTTGAAGATGAGAAAATCATCCTGATCAATTTCCAAAACTACCATCCCGATCTGCCCAAAGAGCAGCAATTCATTCTTTCACCAAATGGTTCAATTGAAGAAGCAGCCAAAAACCTGTTTCACATTTTGCGTGAAGTGGATAAACTGAAAGCAGATGTTATTCTTGCAGAACCTTTACCCAACGAAGGTTTAGGGAGAGCTATCAATGACAGGCTCGAAAGAGCGCAGTTTAATATGAAATAATTTATTCCCAGAATTTCACAAGGTAGTTACTGCAATTACCGTTTTTTAAATGACTGATCTGTTCACCCAAAGAAATTAGTGCAGCTTCACTTGCATGTTCCTGTATGAACGGGAACAACTCTCTTTCTTCAAAGCGAATATGTTTCTCTAATAAAGTATGAAAAGATTCAATCATTGTGTTTGATTCTTTACCCTCTTTAATTGCATCAATGATATTCCTGATCTGCTGATGTTCACTCATCATCCGTAAGTATAATTCTTCTGCTTGAGGTAATTGCAGAAGAGAAGGATTCAGTTGCTTCTCTTCTGTAATAAAATGATCATCCAGTTCAGCCTCCCAGCAATAGAGTATAAAATCCTTCATGATTTTGAGGTCTGCATTTTTCGTCAATCCTTTTTCAAGAAACAATACAGCCATCAATCCATTATGATGCTGATGTGAAAGAGGATAAAGGTTCGGATTCCGCTTCATAAAAATTATTTCAATCCATTAATGATCTGTACAAACTCATCTGCTTTTAAAGAAGCTCCGCCAACCAATCCGCCATCAACATCAGGCTGACCGAAAATTTCTTTTGCATTAGAACCTTTTACACTTCCTCCGTATAAAATAGAAATATTGTCAGCTACTTCTTTTCCATATTGTGCTTCAAGTACGCTGCGCAAATGTGCATGCATTTCCTGTGCCTGCTCCGATGTTGCAGTTTTCCCTGTACCAATTGCCCAGATGGGTTCATAAGCTATAATAATCTTCTGCAGATCATCAGCACTTAAATGAAATAAACTTTCTTTTAATTGATTTCCCACATAATCATTTTGCGTTCCTGCTTCTCTTATGTTCAATTCTTCACCGCAACAAAAGATGGGAGTTAAACCATAAGCCAAAGCAATGTTTACTTTCTCAGCCAGCATTTGATTGCTTTCATTAAAATATTCTCTTCGTTCACTGTGGCCAATCACTACATAATCTACCGCAATGGATTGCAACATTTCAACAGATGTTTCACCTGTAAAAGCACCTGCTTTTTGAGTATAACAGTTTTGTGCTGCAACACCTGTTCCTGTTTTTCCTTTTAATTTATCAACTACCATTGTGAGGTAAGGAAAGGGAACTGCAAACACTGCTCTCTGGTGTGCAGCTAAGCTATGCGGCGTGTTAATAATATCTGTAATCAACTGTTCTGCCTGCTGATACGTTAAATTCATTTTCCAGTTGGCGGCGGCTACCTGTTTACGCATATTCTGTTGTTTTATGGTTTATTATTATAAATATGCTGCAGTATATTTCTGTCAGCTTCAGTAAAAAATTCATTTTTCAATTGCATCCAGTTATCAATATCACGGATGGCTTTTTCAAACATATACTTTTCTCCGGTGTGTATGTTCCAGGTAAAGTCAGCAATATATTTTACAGAAAGGCCTGTTGTTAAAATATTGCTGCAGATGCCGCTCACCATTCCTGTTGTAAGTGATGAGTTAATAGCTACTTTGGTATAATCGCCCAGCATTATACCACATTTATTTCCCGCACTGATCCATTGATGTAAAGGCTGGTTCCATATTTTCACTTCACCGGCAGTATTCTTAATGTTGGAACAGGACGCACCGGCGCCAACATTGCACCACTCTCCTATTACTGCATCACCAATATACCCACCATGTGCTTTGCTTGAGTAATCAAAGAACATTGCATTCTTTATTTCACCACCTGCAGTACAATGTTTACCAACCGTTGTTGCACCATATATTTTACTCCCCATTTTCACTACTGCATGATCAAGCATTGCAAACGGGCCACGGATCATGCTGCCTTCCATCAGCAAACATTTCTTCCCAATATAAACAGGGCCTGTTGATGCATTGAGAATACAATGTTCAACTACTGCGCCTTCTTCAATAAAAATATTTTCGGGCGATATTACGCTGTTTGTTGTTGATACAGGTTGTGAAAACCTGTTGGTAGTGATCATTAAAAAATCTTCCCGGATGGCTGTATCATTCCATTGAGTAATCTGAAAAGGATATTGCAGCAGTTGAATTTTTTCAGGCCATTTTAAAAAATCAACGCCTGCACAATCTGAAACTGAAAACCCATAAGTAAGTTGATGACTTGTGCGAACAGCAATTACTTTTCCTTCGCTTGTAATTCCTTTGCCTGATGCTAAAGATTTGATATGCTGTGCAAGATTTTTTGAAGGAATAAGTTTTGCATCAATATACAAAAGATCATCGCCTTCAACAGCGGGGTATTTGCTTTGAAGGTATTCTTCTGTTAAGCTGAATGATTTACAATGCAGATATTGTTCCCACCGTTCACTGATAGTTAATATCCCAATACGTATATCAGCTACCGGCCTGATAGCAGTAAAAGGATAAAGCGTAATACGATCGGTAGTATCAAATAAAATCGAATGCATGAATGGTCAAATATCTGTCACTTCATCCAATTCATCAAACAAGAAAAAAAATCCCCTTCAAAAAAATTGAAGGGGATGTTATTAAGAAGATGTACTACTATGCTAAAGCTACGTAGTATGCAATAAAAAGACTAAAATACATTGTATCCAAAGCTCACATAATACAATCCTCCAATTTCAGGATTTGCATACGCAGTTTTGTAATACTTGTTCAGCAGGTTGTTTGCGCCAAGTTTAAGAATATTCTTTGTTTTGGGAATACGATAATTAACCTGGGCATCCAGCACGCCAAAAGCAGCTACTTTACCGGAGAGGAAGGTTGATTCCCATACCTTAATTTCAGACTGCCATCTGTAAGTAGCAGAGAACCCAAAGTTTTTACAAACCTTATTGTTACTTGCAGTTACATTATAACGCCATGGTGATGTGTTGAAGAATGCAAGAGTCCCCGTAGGTGCATCTTTTAATTCATTGTAGGAAACGTTGGTACTTATAACAAAGTTATGCGGAAACTTGTAGTCAGCACTTGCACCCCATCCAAAGGTTTTTACTTTAGAAGTTGAATTGGATGGCATACCAAACGAGCGCTGGCTTGCGGTTCCCGGGTTCTGAATAAGAATTGCAGTACTGATGAAGTTGTCATATATAGCATAGAATGCATACAGATCAATCAGCAATCTTTTAGCAATTACACCACGGTAACCAACTTCAAAAGAGTTCACTGATTCTGCCTTAAATTCTTTGAACTTGTATGAGTTTGCCTGTGTTAACGAACCCGGATTACCTGCACGTAACGCAGCAAATGCTGTTGCAGAATCCCATACATAATTTGTTTTGAAATTATAGAAGTCCTGGAACTGGGGCAAACCACCAATCAGCATATTGCTTTTTGAACCCAATGGAAGGTTGATATACTGGTTTTGAGTTGTGGGGAAACGATACGCCTGCTGGAAAGATAAACGTAAGAAATTATCAGTTGCCACTTTAATGGTTGCCGTAGCCCGTGGGGTAAATCTTCCTTTAAAATTATCATTCTTATCAAAACGGCCTGCCACTGTAATTTTAATACGTTCACCAAGTTCCTTCTGAATCTGAACATAAGCACCATATTCATTAATGGGTATGCGGCTGCCTGTAGTATCAGAAAACAAAGTTCCCTGAGAGTTGAGGGAGAAACGACGGAACAAACCACCCACCTGTACTGCGGCCCATGTAATCTTTTTAAAATTGTACATTCCATCAACTACATACATATCTGTACGGTCAAGGAACAAAGCACCTCCTTTTGAAATAGGAATTTTGCTAACTGTATTTAATAAACTGTTGAATGCGCCTGTTCCGGGAAGAGGGCGGTTAGCATCTGCAGCTGTTCTTGCAAAATAATGTGCCTGGTCTTCGGGTAAATTCATACCTGTAAAGCCGGGCAATGTACCACCACGGGCAGCAGCAAATGTGCCTATATATGTAGGGAACCACGTAGAAGAACTTTCTGAATAACGCTGCATCATTTGAGAAGCAAGAAGTGTAGCTGCATACGTATTACCCGAATTCTCCTGGGTAGTATATGCTTTTATAAAATAATTTTCTCCTTTTAATTCCACTTTGTATTGACCAATTTTTACATCTTTTAAATTATAACGGTCGGCACCTGTATAAACTGTTGTAGCCAAACCCCAATATCCAACAAAGGATAACTCTGTTTTGGAATTGATCTTATAATACAAACCGCCGTTGAACTTAAGGTTGTAGGTATTATAATCAACCAGGTCTCTTTCTGCGTAACCGGTACGGCTTACAATAGAATCAGAACCGGTTGCAAACAATGAAGAAGCTGTATTATTTGAAATACCAGTAGCTTGTGCAGTTGCTATGGCATTTGCCTGTGCAGGTGTAGCTCCGCCTGCAATTGCCTGTGCATAAACAGCGGCATACGCCTGCTGATAAACACTTCCTCTGATAATACTCTTGATATTTACGATGGGAGGTGTTGAACCAATCTGATCACCATATACATTTACACCATTATAACTGGGGGTACTTCTGTCGCCAAATTTTGTTTTAGCACTTAAGATATCATAATTGCTGAGATCATTTGCCTGCCAGTCTTGCGCCTGTATGTACTGTCCGGCAATTTTGAATGCAAGTTTTTCTGTAATCTTCCTGCCCCAACGGAAATTCCAATCATAATAAGGAGATGTTGGTCTTTGTCTTTTATCTGTATGCATAATACCCTGCTTCACCTGGAAACTCAACCCCTGGTGTTTGAAAGGATTCTTGCTGGTGAGAAGCAAAGTACCGTTCATACCACCTGAACCATATAAAGCAGAAGATGCGCCAGGCAGTAATTCCATATTATCAATATCCAGTTCGGTTATACCTACAACATTGGCAACAGAGAAGTTTAAACCGGGAGCCTGGTTATCCATACCATCGGTAAACTGGTTGAAACGTGTATTACCCGAACCGTTGAAACCTCTTGTACCAACAGTACCAAACAGCAAACCGGAACGCACAAAATCAACACCTTTTAAGTTTTGAACCGCATCGTAAAACGAAGCAGCAGGGGCTTCTCTTAATTGTGAAGCGCCAATGCGTTCAACAGAAACGGGTGATTCCAGTATTCGTGTTGCAACACGTGTAGCAGACACAACCACTTCCTGTCCCAATGTAGCTTTTGGCAAAAGGCTTACATCAATGAACCCGGCGGCAGTTACATTTACTTCATAATCTTCGTAACCAACAGAAGAAATAACCAATATAACGGGAAGTTTGTCAACAGTAAGTTTAAAGTTTCCTTTATCATCAGTAAACGTACCTCTTGAAGTTCCTTTCACAGTTACAGATACAGCTGACAAAGTTTCGTTGCCGGTTTTTGACTTAACTGTTCCAAACAAAGTTGTTTGTGCCTGTAATGCCAAGCCGGTAAAGCTTGCAGCAAGCAACAGTAAAAATATTTTGATTTGCTTTTTCATATATATGTTTTAGTTCCGGTTGTGAATTAGTTATGGGTAATGAATGTAGTTGCAGGTGTTGGGGCTCCTGTTGCAATGATATGAAGCCTGGCAACAATGGTATAGATCTTTCCGCTTTCAAAACGAAATGCTGCTGCAGGAGGTGTTGGAAACAATCCAAGCAAACCGGTTGCAGGAGATGTACCAGGTGTGCCGGCAACTCTGAAACCAATTCTGTAAGATCCGCTGTCAATCAAGGCAAACTGGTGTAAGTTCTTATTGCTGTATCCATCAGCAAATGTTCGTAAAGGAAAAATATTTGAATTAACCAAAGCTCCGCCTGTAGCTGTAACATCTATGGTATCTTTCCTGGGCACTGCGCCAAGTAATAAAGGAGAAATAGCATGTACAAACCGAACCTTTGCTTTACCTGCCGGTGGTGCAGATAAATCATCTTCCATGATCATCACTTTGTAAAAGGGATTGAGATCAAGGGCAATGGCAGTATAACTTCTGCCTGGCAGAAAACTGGTAATGCGATTGAAAAGCGTCACATTTGCTGATCCTGCAACAGACAGATTTAAAGGAAGTGCATCACTTTTTACCTTTGCATACTTACCGGCAATAGATGTAAAAGCCGGGATTGTTGTTACCGGGGTTCCTGTTGTTACACTGGCAGCGCCATAAACAACATTGTTAAAAACCATACCGCCACCCCATCTAACATCAACAGCGGTTCCGCCAGTTGGTAATGGACTTGGTGATACCGGAGGATTCACTACCATATTAGCTACCAATAAACTGGCAGGTTGAAATTCCTCGGTTTTACAGGAAATAAAAAAAACAGATGCACAAGGCACCATAAAGAGCAATCTTTTTAACTTTCTCATATAGCAGGGTTTATACTTTGTTAACAAAAATAGGGGTTAGAAATTAATAATAAAACAATTCTTTCCAAACTTAATTTCCACAATTCTTTAAAAGTTAGTGCCCCTAACTGCTTGTGTATTATGGTTGTCTGCTACCTTCGGGGCATGAATTCATTTCAGTTTCCAAATCAAACCAATTATTATAAAGGAAAAGTAAGAGATGTTTACAGCATTGGCAGCAATTGGCTAGTGATGATTGCCAGTAACCGGATTTCTGCTTTTGATGTTATTTTGCCCAAACCAATTCCCTATAAAGGACAGGTATTAAATCAAATTGCTGCATATATGCTCCTTGCAACAAAAGATATTTGCCCCAATTGGCTGGTTAGTGTTCCGGCGCCCAATGTAAGCATCGGTAAAAGATGCCTGCCTTTTAAAATTGAAATGGTGGTACGGGGCAACTTAGTTGGTCATGCATGGAGAACTTACGCATCGGGCAAAAGGGAATTGTGCGGAGCCGTAATGGCCGATGGTTTAAAAGAGAACGACTTCTTCCCCACCCCCATCATTACCCCATCCACTAAAGCCGATGCCGGGCATGATGAAGATATTTCACCGGCAGAAATCATTGCCAGAGGAATTTGCACAGTAACTGAATGGGAACAACTGAGCAGATATGCCCTTCAACTTTTTGCAAGAGGAAAAGAAATTGCAGCAAAGCAGGGTTTGATACTGGTGGATACCAAATATGAATTTGGAAAAATTGATGATACCATTTATTTAATGGATGAAATTCATACCCCCGATTCATCAAGGTATTTTTATGCGGATGGTTTTGAAGAACGTCAGCAAAAAAGCGAACGCCAGAAACAACTGAGCAAAGAATTTGTACGGGAATGGTTGATTGAAAATAATTTTATGGGCAAGGAGGGACAAACCGTTCCTGCAATGAGTGAAGAATGGATTGATACCATCAGCAAACGATACATTGAGCTGTATGAAAAAGTGATTGGTGAAAAATTTGTTCCGGAAGAGTTGAGTGATGAGGAAACGTATCAACGTATTGTGAATGCACTGGAAAAAACGTTATAAATGTTTGAACAGATAAAGGAATATTACAAAAATCTATTGCCGGGAATGAAGGAAGTAGAATGGGATGCCCTGGAGCAGAAGCTCACTGTTCAGCACCTTAAAAAAGGAGAATTTCTTACACAAACAGGCGAAATTTGCAACCAGGTAAGTTTTATTAATAAAGGCTTGCTCCGTTTGTTTTACCTGGTGGATGGAAAAGAAATTTGCACCGGCTTTGTAGCAGAAAATGAATATGCAGCTCAATACGACAGCTTTCTTACTCAGCAACCGGCCTTCAGCAGTATTGATGCGTTGGAGGATTGTGAATTGATAAATCTTTCCTGTGATGATATGCACTCATTATATTCATCGCACCCGGTTTTTGAAAGGGCCGGCAGAAAGATTGCCGAAACACTGTTTATCATGATTTCATCTCAAACCACCAGGCTGCTTACAATGACGCCTGAAGAAAGATACCAATCCGTACTTCAAGATCAGCCTTTTATTATTCAACGGGTGCCGCAGTATATGATTGCAACACTTATTGGCATATCTCCCGAACACTTGAGCCGCATAAGAAAAAAAATGACCGGGAAAAAGTAATTTTTTCTGTTAGCCCTTTAAATTGATAAATGTCAAGAAACCATTTCTTACATAGTTTATTGATTATTATCAACAGATTCGTTGTTTGCAGGTTGAACATTTGCATCCTAAAACAAGTACAATGAAAAAGTTGGTTTTTATTTTACTCCTGGTTTCACAATACATTGCAGCACTTGCACAGGAAATAACACAAACAGTAAGAGGTACAGTACTGGATAAAATTTCAGAAAAGCCCTTGCAGGGTGCAACCGTTTCACTCTTGGATTCAAAAATTGCAACCTTCACAGATGCCGGTGGAAAATTTATTTTAAAAAAAGTTCCTGTTGGCCGTATAAAAATTGCAGTAACCTTTAGCGGTTATAAAGAAGTTGTAATTCCTGAACTGTTGGTTACTGCAGGTAAAGAGGTGATCCTTGATATTTCACTTGAACAGAATATTAAAGAAGCAGGCGAAATTATAATTAAAGGATCAAGAGTAAAAAAAGGAAACGCTTCCAATGAATATGCAACAGCCAGCGCCAGGAGCTTTAATGTAGAAGAAGTAACCAGGTTTGCCGGTGGCAGAAATGATCCTTCAAAACTTGTAAGCAATTTTGCAGGTGTTGTTGCCAGCAGTGATGCACGCAATGATATTGTTGTACGTGGCAATTCACCTGCAGGTGTTTTGTGGCGTATTGAAGGTATCCCCTCTCCCAGCCCCAATCATTTTGCAACAATGGGCACAACAGGTGGCCCCATCAGTGCATTAAACACAAACGCTTTAAAAACCAGTGATTTTTATACCGGCGCTTTCCCGGCAGAGTTCGGGAATGCCAATGCGGCTGTGTTTGATATTCAGTTACGCAACGGCAATGCAGATAAACATGAACGCACATTACAGCTGAATGCCTTTAGTGGTTTGGAGTTGATGCTGGAAGGTCCACTGTCAAAAAAGAAAAACGGAAGCAGTTATTTATTGGGCTACCGGTATTCCTTTGTACAAATTGGGGGCAACCTTGGCCTGAATGTGGGCACAAAAGCAATTCCCCGTTACCAGGATTTTGTTTACAATATTCAGTTTACAAAAAGCAAAGCAGGAAAATTGAATGTATTTGGCATGGGTGGCAGAAGCGGAATTGATTTTATTGGAAAAGAACTTGACACAACCGATTTCTTTGGCCGGCAGGATCAGGATGCTTACAGTATTTCCAATTTCTTAACCGTTGGTGCAAAACATACAATTGATGCAGGGAAAAAAAGCTACATCCGTACTGTAGTTACTTATACTCAGCAACGTGTAGATTTTGATCAGTATCAATATCCCACACCTGTGCCTCCTTATAATAACCGCTGGCAAATAACTGATGTACGTGACAGGAATAAAACATTCCGTGTAAGCAGCTTCATCAATACAAAAGTGAATACAAAATTCAGCTGGCGGGCAGGAGTTACTGCTGAGTTTTTTAATCTGCAAACAAAAGTGAGGGACAAAGAAGGTTTACCCGAGAGTGCTCCTTTCAGAACGGTTCGTGACCTGAACGATAATTTTAACCTGCTTCAATACTTTGCACAGGGTCGTTATCAATTCAATGAAAAAATCTCTGTTACCGCTGGTCTGCATGGCATGTATTTTAATTTCAACAACTCATCCATTCTTGAACCAAGGGCAGCCATCACATATAAAATAAACAGCGCCAACAGCATTTATTTCAGTTATGGTTTACATGGACAGTTGCAACCCTTTCCTGTTTACCTGTTTCAAACTACTGCAACCGGTTCAACTGATCAGTTAAACAGGAAACTTGATTTTACAAAAGCCCATCATTATGTACTGGGCTATGAAAGAAGAATGAAAAACGACTGGCGGATTAAAACGGAATTGTATTATCAATATCTCACTCATGTTCCTGTGGATGCATTTGCAAGCGGTTTCAGTATGCTGAATGCCGGTGGAGATTTTACATTTCCGGAACGGACAGGTTTAATCAGCAAAGGAACAGGAACAAACAGCGGTGCTGAATTAACCCTTGAAAAATTCCTGAACAAAGGATTTTATGTACTCACATCAATTTCTGTTTTCGACAGTAAATACAAAGGCAGTGATGGTGTTGAACGTAACACAACTTTTAATTATGGTTATGTTGCCAATGTGCTGGGGGGCTATGAATATAAAATGGGTAAACAAAAACGCAATGCATTAACCCTTGATGTACGTTTCAGCAATATCGGAGGCCGCTATGCAACTCCTGTAAATGTTGCAGCATCGCTTGCAGCCGGCCGTGAAATCCAGGATGAAACAAAATTCAACAGCGAAAAACTGAGTAATTATCTGAGGCTTGATACCAAATTCGGTTTCAGGCTCAACAGCAAAAAACGGAAAGTGAGCCAAACATTTTATTTTGACATGCAAAATGTAACAAACCATCAGAACATTTTTTTACGAAGGTTTAATGCTGAAAGAGGAACAGTTGGCAATGTTTATCAAATTGGTTTCTTTCCTGATGTATTGTACCGAATTCAGTTTTAGTAAAAAATCTTTAGTCACTCTTTCATATAAAAATAAATGCAAACAATTCTTGGAGCAACTGGTGTAATTGGCAAAAACATTGCTAAATCACTGCCACAATTCACAAACAAAATAAGATTAGTAAGCCGTAACCCAAAATTTGTAAACGAAACAGATGAACTGGTTGCTGCCAATTTATTAATTGCAGAACAGGTAAAGGATGCAGTAAAAGGTTCTGAAGTAGTTTATCTCACAGCCGGTATTACTTACAAACTAAAACTGTGGAGAGAACAGTGGCCGGTGATCATGAATAATGTTATTGAAGCATGCAAATTGCATAACAGCAAATTGGTATTTTTTGATAATGTATATTCCTACGGAAAAGTAAATGGATGGATGACAGAAGAAACTCCTTACAACCCATGCAGTAAAAAAGGCGAAGTAAGAGCAGCCATTGCTACCCGGCTGATGAATGAAACGAAAACAGGAAACTTGCAGGCAATGATTGTAAGAGGCGCTGATTTTTACGGGCACCAAACGCCACTGAGTTTTATCAATGTGATGGTATTTGAAAATTTTGCCAAAGGAAAGAAAGCACAACTCATGATAAGTGATGCTACAAAGCATTCCTTTACTTATACTCCCGATGCGGGGAAAGCTACTGCCTTGCTGGGTAATACAGCATCAGCCTATAACCAGGTGTGGCATGCCCCTGCCGATAAAAATGTATTAACAGGAAAACAGTTTGTTGAACTGGCAGCACATGCATTTAGTATGCACCCCAACTACCAGGTACTTCCCAAATGGATGATACAAATGGCAGGGTTGTTTAATCCCAACATCAGGGAAGCGGTTGAAATGCTGTATCAGAATGAAAGTGATTATCTTTTCAGCAGCGAAAAGTTTGAAAAAGCATTTCCGCAATTCAGCATTACTTCTTACAAAGATGGTATTGAACATACCGCCGCCTCCATGAAATAGTTTATTTTCGTTGTAATGAAAAAGAAACTGTTCATCTGTTTTTTGCTTCCTTTCTTCCTGCAGGCACAGGAGCATACTCTTTTAATAGGCACCTATACATCATCGGGAAGTGATGGTATTTATGTTTATAAGTTCAATGCACAAACAGCCGACACCAAACTTTTGAGTTCGGTTAAAACATCCAACCCTTCTTACCTGGCAGTATCGCCCAACATGAAGTTTGTATATGCCGTAAACGAAAATGATCCCGGAGGCATCAGCGCTTTCAGCTTTAATAAAGATTCGGGAACATTAACCAAACTGAATGAAACAATCAGTGCAGGCGCTCATCCCTGCTACATCAGTATTAATAAAAACGGGAATAATCTTGTTGTAGGAAATTACAGCAGCGGAAATATTGCTGTGGCAGGAATCAATTACAATGGCTCTGTCAGTCAGCCCAGGCAACTCATACAGCACAAAGGCAGCAGCATCAACACAAAGCGGCAGGAAAAGCCGCATGTACATGCCGTTGTTTTTTCGCCCGATTCTAAATTTTTATTTGCCCCTGATCTGGGTATTGATAAAGTGATGATTTATAAAGTTGCTGCCGGAAGCGGCGCATTGATTCCGGCTGATCAACCTTATGTGGAAGTGAAAGCAGGTGCAGGTCCAAGACATTTTACATTTCATCCCAATGGAAAGTTTGCCTACCTCATGGAAGAATTAAGCGGCGCTGTAAGTGTATATCAATACAACAACGGCCAACTTACATTGCTGCAAA
Organism: uncultured Chitinophagaceae bacterium; assembly: GCA_947085245.1. GTDB lineage: Bacteria > Bacteroidota > Bacteroidia > Chitinophagales > Chitinophagaceae > Lacibacter. The sequence goes on from CAMTVU010000098.1 coordinate 20,882, forward strand.
ACACATCTGCACATCCGTTGAGTTATGATGCTGCAATTGGTTCGGCTGATATTCATGTTTCGCCCGATGGGAAATTTTTATATTGCAGTAACCGTGGCGATGCCAATTCTATTTCCATCTTCAGCATTGACCTGGAAACAGGTATGATACAGATTGCAGGCTTTCAACCAACACTCGGTGTGCATCCGAGAAATTTCACGATTGATCCCGATGGTAATTTTTTATTAGTGGCAAACCGTGACAGCGATGAAGTGGTTATTTTTAAGATAGATAAAAAAACAGGTTTGCTTGATGACAGCAAAAAGCGAATCAAAGTATCCAAACCTGTTTGCCTGAAATGGATCACCAAAATATCACCTTACGCATTATGGAAATAAGAAAAATTTATCCCGAAACAATGCCTGTTCCCAAAGGATACTACTCTCCTGCCATTGTTTACAATCAAACAGTTTATGTAAGTGGGCAACTTCCGCTCAATGAAAAAGGCGAACCGCAAATTGCAAGCATTGAAGATGAAGTAAGGCAGTGCATGAAAAATATTGAAATCATTTTAAAAGCAAGCGGCAGCAGTTTGCAACACATTTTAAAAGTGAATGTGTTTATTGCCAACATCAGCAACTGGCCAAAATTCAACCAGGTGTTTGCAGAGATCATGGGCACTCATCGTCCGGCACGGATTGTTGTTCCCTGCAACCAGCTCAACTATGGATGCGGAATTGAAATTGATTGTATTGCTGCTGTGGCTGAATAAGTTAGTAAGACCAACATACTTTGTAATTAAGATGGATCTGTTTTCAATAACTACTTTGTGAACCTTGTGTAACTCTTTGTGTGCTTTGTGCTACCCTATCAATTTGAAATAAAAGAGTAACACAAAAAACACAAAGTCTTCACAAAGAACGCAAAAAATAAATGCACATTAAAGCCAACCGTTTTTTCAGAACTATTTTTTTATGAGCATTACCAAAGAACAAATTGAACAGGCACATCAACAAATCTATAACCCATGCCTTCAGGCATGGGATATAAGCACAAGAGTAAATGGCTTTAGCCATGACATCTGAAATCTCAACAGAAACATAATGAGCATTACCAAAGAACAAATTGAACAGGCGCATGAACGGATAAAACCCTTCATCCACAAAACACCTGTACTTACTTCTTTAACGCTGAACAAACTTTCAGGCGCTGAATTATTTTTTAAGTGTGAGAATTTTCAAAAGATCGGCGCCTTTAAAATTCGTGGAGCAATGAATGCCGTGTTGTCTTTACCAAAAGATAAACTGATGAATGGTATTGCTACGCATTCATCGGGCAACCATGCACAAGCCATTGCGTATGCAGCCAAACAAGTAGGAACAAAGGCATACATCGTTATGCCCAATAATTCACCGCAGGTAAAAGTAAATGCAGTGAGAAGTTATGGGGCCGAAATAACTTTCTGTGAAAACAATCAGCAGGCAAGAGAAACTGCTTTGCAGAATATTGTTGATAAAACCGGAGCAGAATTTATTCATCCTTACAATGATGAACGGGTGATTACCGGGCAGGCAACCTGCGCCAAAGAATTGATGGAAGAAATTCCTGCACTTGATTTTATTCTTGCTCCCGTTGGCGGTGGTGGTTTGCTGAGCGGTACATTGTTAAGCGCTCATTATTTTTCTCCTGCCACAAAAGTGTATGCTGCTGAGCCCGAAGGTGCAGCCGATGCAGTGTTATCATTGAAGAGTGGAAAAATTGAAGCAGCACCTTATGTAAATACCATTGCTGATGGGTTGCTCACCAAACTGGGCGATAAAACATTCCCCATCATTCAGCAATATGTAACAGGTATCCTTACAGTAAGTGATGAAGAAATTATTGCTGCGTTAAAACTTGTATATGAACGTATGAAGATTGTAATTGAGCCAAGCACTGCAGTGCCCCTTGCTGCTTTGCTGAAGAACAAAGAATTGTTTGCAGGGAAAAGAGTTGGAATTATTTTTTCCGGTGGCAATGTTGATTTAAAAAAGTTGGGCGAATGGTTTGGGTGATGGGAATTTTTTTATACGCACAATCCTTGCCAACAACAAAGGCTATAAGTAAGAGTGTCTTGTCCTGAAATAGGTTTACACTAAAAAGTGTAAAACATGGACAAAAAAATCATTCAAAAAGCTGGTAAACATTTTACCGAAACAGAAAAGCATCAGGTTATTCAGGAACTTCTTGAACACCAATTAACAAAACAAGATTTGGGAAAAATACACCGGTGAGGAAGAAGAGCATGGGCAACTTCTTCGCTGGAAGAAAGCACTTGGGTACAATACCGGAATAAAAACCAGAAGACCTAACATTGTATCAAATTTATACCATACAACGCCTCAAATCTATTATTGGGGGAACAATAGTCTTAACCGATACATTAACTATTGGACAATGCTTCTCAAAAACAAAAAGACGAGAGTGAAAACAGAAATGGAAATAAAACTGTTGGAACACATGGAACAACGATTTGCAGAGATTACAAAAAGAGAGACCGAAGAATTAGAGATTTACTCCAACTGCTTTAACAAACAAACAAAATTAAGTGACGACATTATTTTAGTTAGTGACCATTGGGACAGACCAGAAAATGAAAAAGTATATACAGCCACTCTCCCCGTATGACACAGAAGGGTGAGCTTCTTGCGCCTGAGTATCATTAACTCAATATGACTAAAATCATTTTGATTCTGCATCAAAATACCCATCTTTGCCAAATGATGCTTTGGAAAAATATTATCAATAAGCCTACCTGATCTTTCTTCTCCCCTTTCACGCATTTCTCCTTTTTTTTTTACAAAATCATTTTACAATTAATTATTGTATGAAAACAATCATAGAACCTTTCAAAATAAAATCAGTTGAACCCATTTATTTCAACACAAAAGAAGAACGAAAATTAATTTTAGAAAAAGCTTTTTACAATCCATTCCTCATTCATGCCAAAGATGTATTGATTGATCTGCTTACCGACAGCGGCACCAGCGCCATGAGCAGCAACCAGTGGGCGGGTATTATGCAGGGCGATGAATCGTATGCAGGCAGCCCCAGTTTTTTCCGTTTTGAAAAAACAGTGCAGCAAATTACAGGCATGCCATTGGTAATTCCTACGCACCAGGGAAGAGCAGCAGAAAAAATATTGTTCAGCATATTGGGCGGTAAAGGAAAATATTTTGTAAGCAATACACTGTTTGATACTACAAGAGCCAACATTGAATTTTCCGGCGCAGAGGGTGTTGATCTTTTATGTGAAGAAGGAAAGCATCCAACCATTCCTGCTCCTTTTAAAGGAAATATGGATACAGTTGCTTTGCAAAATTTCATTGCTGAAAAAGGTGCAGCCAATATTCCGCTCTGCATTATCACTGTCACCAATAACTCAGGTGGCGGACAACCGGTAAGCATGCAAAACATAAAAGATGTAAAAAAGATTTGTGCCGAAAATAAAATTCCGCTGTTCATTGATGCCTGCCGCTTTGCAGAAAATTCTTATTTCATTAAACTGCGTGAAAATGGTTATGCTGATAAATCAGTTCCTGAAATTGCAAAAGAACTTTTCTCTTATGCCGATGGCTGCACGATGAGTGCCAAAAAAGATGCCTTTGCCAATATTGGTGGTTTCCTTGCCATGCATGATGAACAACTGGCGCAACAATGCCGCAATCTTTTAATCATCACAGAAGGCTTTCCTACTTACGGCGGACTTGCAGGAAGAGATCTTGAAGCTATAGCTATAGGATTGAATGAAGTGATGGATGAACATTACCTGCAATACCGCATCCGCAGCATTGAATATCTCACCAATAAATTAATTGCTGCTGCTGTACCTGTAATGCAACCTGCAGGTGGTCATGCGGTATATATTGATGCAAAAGAATTTCTTCCGCATATTCCTGTTGAACAATATCCAGGGCAGGCATTGGTGGGTGCGTTGTATGTGGAAGGTGGAATACGCAGTGTGGAAATTGGTTCACTCATGTTTGGAAAATATGCCTGGCCCGACAAAGGCGGGGCCGCTGATAAAAAATTGATACCTGCTTCATTGGAACTGGTACGGCTTGCTATTCCAAGAAGAGTATATACCCAAAGCCATATTGATTATGTGGCCGAAGTGATCATTGACGTATTTAATAAACGAAATGAAATAAAAGGATTAAAGATTATTGAAGAAGCGCCGATGCTGCGGCATTTTACAGCCAAACTAAAACCAATATGATGCAATATTCGGGGCTAAAGCCCACAGACAGAGGAGTTCCTTTTTTTTACCCCGGCCTTAAGGCCGGGGCTATGGAAAGCCACTCTATCAAGGGCTTTAACCCCAATCAAAAAAATAACTTCCTTATTACCCCAGCCTTTAGGCCGGGGCTATGAAAATCAACTTTCTCAGGGGCTTTAGCCCTGAATTAAAAAAATAATTTCCTGATCATTCATTAAAATAAATCAATAACAATGAAAAATATAAAACACAGCTGGGCCGAACCGTACAAAATTAAAATGGTGGAGTTGTTGAAAATGACAACGCCTGCCCAACGGAAAAAAGCCATGCAGGAAGCAGGTTACAATACTTTTTTATTAAAATCAGAAGATGTATATATTGATCTGCTGACCGACAGTGGCACTTCGGCCATGAGCGACCGCCAATGGGCAGGTATGATGATGGGTGATGAAGCGTATGCAGGCAGCCGTAATTTTTATCATCTTGAAGAAGTGGTGAAAGATGTTTACGGATACAAATATCTTATTCCCACTCACCAGGGGCGTGGCGCCGAAAATATTCTTTCAAAAATCCTGATTAAGAAAGGAGACATCATTCCCGGCAATATGTATTTCACCACTACCCGCCTGCACCAGGAATTAGCTGGCGGCAAGTTTGAAGACATCATTATTGATGAAGCCCATGATCCGGAAAACGAATTCCCTTTTAAGGGAAATGTGGATTTAAATAAATTGGAAAAACTGATTAAAAAATACGGTGCTGAAAAAATTCCTTATGTAAGTATGGCTACAAGTGTAAATATGGCAGGCGGCCAACCCATCAGCATGAAAAACTTAAAGGAGTTGAGGGCACTTACCAAAAAACACGGCATCCGTGTTATTCATGATATGACAAGAGTGGCAGAGAATGCCTACTTCATTCAGCAAAGAGAAAAAGGATATAAGGATAAAACGATAAAAGAAATTGTTAGAGAAATAAATTCTTACACTGATGGCGCTACCATGAGTGCTAAAAAAGATGCATTAGTAAATATTGGTGGTTTTCTTGCTGTGAATGATTGGGATGTTTTTGAAGAAGCAAGAAATATGGTGGTTGTGTATGAAGGCTTGCATACGTATGGCGGACTTGCAGGAAGAGATATGGAAGCAATGGCAATTGGTATTGGTGAAAGCGTAAGTGACGATCATATAAAAGCAAGAGTTGGTCAGGTAATTTATTTGGGTGAAAAAATGATGGAATATGGTGTTCCTATTGTAAAACCTATTGGCGGGCATGGTATTTTTGTGGATGCAAAAAAGTTTTTACCACATATCAAACAAGACCAGTTCCCGGCACAAACATTGGCTGCAGAAATTTACCTGGATGCAGGTGTGAGAACAATGGAAAGAGGCGTGGTATCTGCAGGAAGAAAAGCCAACGGAGAAAATTATTACCCTAAACTGGAATTGGTACGGTTCACTATTCCACGCCGTGTATATACACAGGCACACATGGATGTAATTGCAGAATCAACAGCAAGAGTATATGAACGCCGCAATAAAATTAATGGAATGAAGATGATTTATGAACCTAAGTATTTACGTTTTTTCCAGGCAAGGTTTGAAAAAATATAATGCTTGACTAAACCGGTAATTAAAAAAAAAGGCCAATTCCTCAATTGAGGAGTTGGCTTTCTCGTATGTGAAATTGGTTTTCAGAGACAGAATATTGAAGATATAAATAATCCAGTTCGTTTTCAGCATCATCGAGGGCGTTTATAAACTCATCCCTTTTTGTGCCAGCTATTCCCGGTAACTGGCGATAATAACTTATGCCATCTTTCAGGTTTTGATAAAAAGAAGCAACGTATTTTTTCTTTTTAGAAACCTGTTCGGGTTGTATGTCTTCTTGAAATTGTTCCTTCAGGTAATTAATATATAAATGCAGTTCAGCAATAAACATGTGTTGCCTGTTGTCCTGGGTAATAATATTTTCTCTTCCGTAAATATGATCGGTCATTGTTTGCAGCGAAACTACTTTGGAGAAATTTATAATATTTGGTCCCGGGCAAATAGTTACAGCATTCAGTTTCTTAACGAAAGTCTGTTTATAATTAATGGCAGCTGAATTGCTCAATCCTATACATAAACATTCTTTGTCTAAAACATCCTTCAATTGTTTTTTGTATTCAGGTTCCGGCAGTTGAAGCGATTGTAATTGTGCAATTTTCAGTTTCTGATACTTATGTGAAGCTGTACAAACAGGCTCTTTTGTAAACTCGGTATTAAAAGCCAGGTGTTTTTCGGTACAGGGGCTGCCCGAACATCCATTGCTGATGCGTTTTGATTTTTCATTGTCAGCACTGGTTCCTTTCAGGTAATGGAACCTTACGCCTAATGGAGAATTGCGGCTCAACACCACATCCTTTTCTTTTGCTGCACACAACAGCTTCAATGTATCTTCATCAACAGTAGTGGCTTCGGGTACCAGCAAAAAAGGTGTTCCCCATCCTGTGCTTTCTATATTGTAATGCCGGTGTAAAAATTCATCTTCTTCATGCGTGCCAATACCCCCCTGTACAGAAAACGTCATTAAGGGAGCACAATTAAAAGCCCGGTTATTTTTTTTCTGCTGAGCAGCATTATAAATTTCAAAAAGTGAATCAATAAGCTCCTGCCTTTTTAATTTGAATTCTTCCAGTATAGGGCCCATCAAATAACCTTCTGTTGCAAAAGCATGTCCGCCACAATTTAAACCCGATTCAATTCTGAATTCACTTACCCAAATACCTTTCTTTGCTAAATATTTTCCCTGGATTAATGCAGAACGGTAATCACTAACCTTTACAATTACTTTTTTTGTAAATACTCCTTCTTCATTTACATCAAACTCCTTACAATTTTCCAGGTAATTATACAACCTCGGATTCATACCTGCCGAAAATATTACGGAAGAATTTGTAAGGTTACTTTTTGCATAACCTCTCAATGCGGCTACTGCATCAGATCCATCTTCCAGTAATTGGCCGGACTTATTATAATTTTCCCGGTCTATCTTGGTCATGATGTTTACATCAATACTTCCGGGTTTTATTTCCTGCCGTAAATAAGTTTCAATTTTTTCTTTTTCCGGTTGATTACCTGTCTTCATCATTTGCCGGTACAATTGTTTCAGTGCACTGTCATCGGGCAGCATTTCAAAATATTTTACTATTTCAGAGCCTGCTTCAAAAGCAGCGTTTCTTAGTTTTTCAACCTGTTCCTGAACAATCATATTTACCAGGTTCAGGTAATCGGTAGTTCTTTTGGCCCGGTAATCCACTTCATGTGTGGAGATAGGCTGATATGCCAGGCCGAGAGTTGGATAATAATAACTTCTCATCATTTCTATCAACCTGTCTTCAACAATTGAAATAACGGATGATATACCAAACCTGGCAACTTTAATGGGGCTGTCAATGGTATAAGCCAAACCCATTACAGGGATATGAAATTTGTGATGTGGAGAATAGTTCATGAGATGTGACAACTATAAGGGAAATTAATAATGAGGTTTAAAAAGAAAATATAAACCATACTACTGTTTGTTATACAACCAGCATAAATTTTCAGGATGCAAAGATACCCTAATTAAGGACACTCTTATCCTTGATTATTGATGATCCTGAATAACTGCCTGCTGTTTCCCGCAAAGAACAAGCGCTTAGCCTTTCGTTATAGGACATACGTACTTTTCAATCAGAAAATAAAGTCAGAATAGTTAAAAAAACTTTTTTATAAATTTCCTCCAACAAAATCCATACTTCCGTTAAAATAAATAAATCGGTCATAATCATCTTCACATCAACCAACCAAATTTCTGAATCATCATTCTGTTGTATCTTCCACCCATAAACAATCATCATGTTCAAACGCATTTTCTATTTACTCCTTCTTGCAATACTTGCTGTAGCAGTTGTTGTACTGTTTAATACATTCCGTTTCAGCAAAAGCATACCCACTTATCCCTCAGTTGAGGTAAATGGCATCAGTGATTCAGCAGCCCTGCACCTGAGCAGTGCCATCCAGATCAAAACCGTTTCGTACGGTGATACATTGCCCATTGATACCGCAGAGTTTAAAAAATTCCGTGTGTTTTTAGAAACAACATACCCAACAGTTCATCAAAAATTGCCAAGGCAGATTTTCAGTGAGTTCAGTTATGTGTTTACTTGGGTGGGGAAAAACCCATCGCTCAAACCGTATGTGATTATGGCACACATGGATGTGGTGCCGGTGGAAGCCATTGCAGAAAAAAACTGGACGGTTCCTTCTTTCAGCGGAATGATCAAAGGCGATACCATTTGGGGAAGAGGTGCCATAGATGATAAAGCTTCTGCCATTTCTATTTTTGAAGCTGCAGAGCAATTGCTCAAAGAAAATTTTCAACCTGAGCGAACCATCTACTTATGTTTCGGTCATGATGAAGAGGTTGCCGGCAAAAGAGGTGCTGCAAAAATTTCTGCGTGGTTCATGGAACAACAAATTCATCCTGCATTAGTACTCGATGAAGGCGGTCAAATTGATACCGAACATTTTAAAGATCTGAAACGTCCTGTTGCTGTAATTGGTGTGGGTGAAAAAGGGTTTGTGAATATTGACCTGGTGGTTGAAAAGCCCGGCGGACATTCTTCCATGCCGCAAACAGAAACAGCCATTGATATTTTAAACAATGCCATTGTAAAAATCAGGGAACATCAAATGCCTGCAAGAATTACCGATCCCATTCATCAAATGTTTCAACGTATTGGCCCCGGCGGAAGTTTTGTAAACCGCATGGCACTGAGTAATCTGTGGCTGTTTAAAGGAATGCTCATCAGCCAACTTGAAAAAACAAAAGAAACAAATGCATTTGTGCATACAACACTTGTGCCCACTATTGTAAAAGCAGGCATTAAAGACAATGTAATTCCTTCCATTGCCAAAGCAACATTCAACAGCCGCATACTGCCCGGCGAAACAAGTGATGATGTGGTGAACTTTGTAAAGCAGGCAATTCATGATGAAAGAGTAAGTGTTAAAAAACAAACCATTTCGTTGATGGAGCCTTCCAGCACAACATCTGCTGATCATCCTATGTTTAAAAAAATAGAAGACATTACTTATAAAACAGTTTCTAATGTTATTGCATCGCCTTACCTGGTGATTGGAGGCACTGATTCCCGTTATTTCCGTGGCTTCAGTGAGGCTGTGGTGAATTTTATTCCCATGACCGATGCCAAAGGATTTCATGGTATTGATGAACGCATTCCTGTTTCTGATCTCAAACGCATCATCTTCTTTTATAAAATGCTGATGATGGAAAAATAGAAATATTAATCGTTTCAATTTTTTTTTGTTACCGTCGTTCAGTACTTCGATGGAACATTTGTTGCCACGCTCGTTTCATATTATTTTTTTATGGCAACTTTTTATAACCCCGGCTTTCAAGCCGGGGATTAACTCAATCAGATG
>CAMTVU010000099.1:0-33191 GCA_947085245.1 uncultured Chitinophagaceae bacterium
ACCATGCCGGGATGTGTACATAACTGACCAAACAATGCCGCCTGCTGATCGCCTGCAATGCCTGCAATAGGAATATTTTTTGAAGTAAGAATATTCTGTGTGGTGCCATATACTTCGCTGCTGCTGCGGATTTGCGGCAACATGTTACCCGGAATGTTGAATATTTTTTCCAGCTCACCATCCCATTGCAACGTATGTAAATTCATGAGCATGGTGCGGCTTGCGTTGCTTACATCGGTTGCATGCACCTGTCCTTTGGTTAAGTTCCAGAGCAACCAGGTATCAACCGTTCCAAAACAGAGTTCGCCTTTTTCTGCCCTGGCTCTTGCACCTTCAACGTTATCTAATATCCATTTAATTTTTGATGCACTGAAATATGCATCCACTACCAATCCTGTTTTTTGCTGAATGAGGATGTGCAGATTTTTTCGTTTCAGTTCATCACAAAAATCTGCTGTTCTTCTGTCTTGCCACACAATGGCATTATAAACGGGTTTGCCGGTATTGCGATCCCATACAATTGTGGTTTCACGCTGATTGGTTATACCAATTGCAAAAATATCATCTGCCGTTAACCCGGCTTTGGAAATAGCTTCTGCCGCTACGCCCAATTGAGTACCCCAAATTTCTTCGGGATCATGCTCAACCCAACCCGGCTTGGGAAAAATTTGTGTAAACTCTTTTTGAGCAACAGTAATGATTGAACCATCATGATCAAACACAATGGCACGGCTGCTGGTAGTACCTTGATCTAAGGCAAGAATATATTTTTTCATACGCAGCCAAGATACAGAAAATATCAGCTAGAAAATGATATGAGAGAACCCGATATTTATGCCTGCATCAAAATTTGAACGTTGGTATATTGTTGTTGGCAAAGGAGGCGTATTAGGTTTATAAAACCGGTAAGATGACGATGCCTGCAGAAATACCCTTGTTCTGTAATTCACAAAATAATCTGCATTCAAAAACAAACCCGGCTTTACTTCAAAATCCCTTTTCTGCCCACTTGTATTATTTACCAGTAAAAGAGAAGCAAAATTGATACCTCCGTTTATGATTGTTCGGTTATTAGGATAATACCCAATGCCATAAAACGTATTAAAAGATAAGGACGAACCGGCAGTATTATTATAATTGGTTGGCTGTGGCGGGTTGCCACTGTTTTGGGAATGTGATTTGTTTCGCTGCCATTGCTGCTTAAACGATAAAGAAGCCCCCATACTTTTTTGCCAGTATAAATTAACAGGCTTTTGTTTTTCAAGTCCTATTACAGGTTCATACGCATACGTAAATGCCCGTTCAAATGATTTTGAATTACTACCCGGTGAGTTTTGCTTATTTATATTGCGGTTCCATTGAACAGAAGGACTGAACCTGAAATAAAAAACTGTTCCTGCCTGCCGGCCGGGGTTAAAAGCCAAAGCCCAGTTATCATTTACAGTTGTAAAATAGGCAATGGAAGGTTGATTCACTAAATGATTTGCTTTGAAAAAAGAATCAATCTTTGTGAGTTCATAAATACGGCGGATCCTGCTGTCAAACACACGCCGGTTATTGATGTCCGTAATCAATTTTGCAAGTTCATTGAATTTTTCAACTGATAAATCCTGTTGCAGCAAACCCATTTTCTTCAGATCATTTACAATAAACATGGCCATTTGTGCATCCTGTACATTTTCCATCCTGCCTTTGCCCACACCCAAAGTAAGTTTGTCATTAAAACTTCTTCCTTCAGCGTTGTTGATTGTATTATTTCCCGTTTGCCGGTTATTGCTTCCGCTTGCTGAGAAACTATTTCCAGTTTCAAAAAAAAGATTCTTTTTGAAATAGAACCTGTCCATCCTGTTCCAATTAAATGAAATGAACGAAGCTCTGCTTTTTGTTCTCAATGTATCTGCACTGCTAAAATTGGAACTGTAGGAAGGACTTAAAGAAAGGCCGGATGTATGCTGCCGTTTGTTGGTACTGAAGGTACTGAAATAGTTAATGTTGGGACTTGTATTGAAAGAGCGATTTTTAAAATCTTTCCAGTTTTCAAACTTTGAGTTATTTACACCGCCATTCAGGTTTACATCAACCTGCAATGCCCTGAAACCGGGGGTGCGGTATTTATAATTTTGCAGATGAAAGGAGGAATCCTGAGCTTTTGTTTTAAAAGCAGAAAAAATAAGCAGCAATAAAACGGGAAGCGTAAATTTGAAATTCATAAGCCGTAGTTTGGTGATAAGTATTTTTTGATTGAAGCAAAAGTAACTGCACCAGGATACACATGATCAAAAAAATCATAATTTAAAGTATAGGTTTTGTTAAAGAAAACTCTGGTTATTTTCGTGAATTGAAATATCAGACAGGAATTGTATGAAATATGAACAGGTAACAAACTCAAAAACTGCAAAAGAATTTTTACAGGTTGCTGTAGAACTTTATAAAAATGATCCCAACTGGATTCGTCCGTTGGATAAGGATATTGAACAGGAGTTCCCTCCAAAAAAAGCAAAGCACTCTGGCATGATGAAACTATTCTCTGTTTATTAAAATAAATTAAAAAGCCAAACCAAACTTTCCGACAAACCCGTTCAGATATACGTTTGCGCCATTATAAATAGGTTGTAACCCTTTTTGATATGAAAGATCAAGATATAATCTGCCGATCCATAATTCGACACCACCTACTAAAGCAATATCAGTTTTCTTTACATTCTTTTCTTTGCTGGTAAATCCATCAGTATAAGAAGAATTATCCGATTTATAAAGAATACTTTGCAAAGAACTGAATTGTGGGCCAAAGTATATGAAAAAGCTTCTTGTAGTTCTGTAGCCGGAGTAAGATCTGCCTTCATTATAAGTGATATCATAAGTTCTCGGGTCTCTCTTTTTAATTTCAATATTATCAGGATCCTTGCTTGGCGGAACATCAACTTCTTTTGAACTGAGACAAACTTTATAAACAACAGAACCTGCTATGTAACTCAACTTAAATGTTTCTCCATTTAAGATTTCTAAATTGTCCACTTCAAAATAATTGTATAGCAGTCGAATCTTAACACCTCCACCCGGACCGTATTCGCCATTAGTCTTTTTTCTTGCCCTCATGAATTCTGCAAAAACGCCGCCTGTAAATCCCATTCCGCTCTTAACAGGATCCGATCCCTGGATCAATGGATTTTCGGTTTTTGTTGCAGGATTAAAATTTGCAAGTGGCAGACCAATCTCCAACCCGAAATTGTTTTTCAATTTTTTAGATTGTGCAGTTGCTGTAGATACAACTCCTGTAAATAAAATAATGAGGAAGATTTTATGCATTTCAGAAAATTTAAAATTAATATATGCTAAATTTAACAACATTTCGGGGGAATTTCAGTTTCCAAACCCTTTTTTTTTGTAAAGGCTCCTTCACGGGTTGAGCAAATAAAAATATCATCTTTAAACAATAAGTAATACCCGTATAAATCAGAAAAATCATACAGGAAATGTTTCTTGAACTTAATTTTACAACAAGTCATTCGAATAAATACAAAGCTCTGATAATACATATTTTTCATTTCTTTGCCGCATGAAGCTTCATGAAGTAAACAACAGTTCAACAGCAACTGAATTTATTCAAGTTGCCGTTGAACTCTATAAACACGATCCCAACTGGATTCGCCCACTAGATAAGGATATTAAACAGGTTTTTGATAAAGATCAAAACAAAGCTTTTCGTTTTGGTGAAGTCATCCGGTGGATATTAAAAGACGATAGTGGAAAACTCATTGGCCGGCTTGCAGCTTTTGTTCAAAAAAAATATAAAAACAAAGGTGATGATATTCCTGTAGGCGGAATTGGTTTTTTTGAATGCATCAATGATCAGGAAGCAGCCAACTATTTGTTTGATACTGCCAAACAATGGCTAAGCCAGAAAGGGATGCAGGCGATGGATGGCCCCATTAATTTTGGTGAACGGGACCGCTGGTGGGGTTTACTCATTGAAGGATTTAAACCCCCGATCTATCTTATGAATTACAATCCGCCATATTACCAAAAACTGTTTGAGGAATATGGCTTTCGTGTTTTTTATAACCAGATCTGCTGGCACCTTGCAATTGATACACAACTTCAACCAAAATTTTATGAGCAACATAAAAAAATTTCAGCAGACCCGAATTTCAGCGCCCGTCATGTGAAGAAAAATGAAATGGAAAAATATTCAAGCGATTTTTGCCAGGTTTATAATAAAGCATGGGCCAAACATGAGGGCAATAAAGAAATGAGTAAAGAAACGGCCGTGATCATTTTTAAATCCATGAAACCAATCATGGATGAAAGCCTCATCTGGTTTGCCTATTATAAGGATGAACCGATTGCCATGTGGGTGAACATCCCTGAATTAAACCAGATTTTTAAATATTTAAACGGACAGTTCAACCTGTTCAGTAAATTGAAATTTGTTTGGCTCCGTTACCGGAAAGTTTGTAAAAAATTTACAGGTATTGTATTTGGAGTTATACCCGAATTCCAGGGAAAGGGTGTTGATTATTTTATGATTGTAGAAGGTGCAAAAACTATTCAACCCAATAAACAATATAAAGAATTAGAACTGCAGTGGCAGGGTGATTTTAATCCAAAAATGCTGAATATTTCCAGAAACCTGGGGGCTTCACAAAGCAGGGTGCTGGCAACTTACCGGTATTTGTTTAACAGGGAGAAGGAGTTTAAGAGGCATCCGGTGTTGTGATAAATTCTTATTTTAACCAGCAAAGTTTATTGGAGGCAATAAGATATTCCCAAGCCCTCCTTTTAAGGCAGTAACAGCAATATTTTCCCGTATGAAAGGGAATAAAATTGCAGGAGCATTAACCTTTTTAAATACATCTTCTGTTAATGTGGTTTCTCCTGATTTAGAAAAAATTCCCCCGATTTTTGTGTGGATATAAAATACTTCCTTTTCGTTTTGAATTCCTTTTAAAGTTACAATCAGATTTACTCCGAATACATTTGGTTGATCTTCTTCAGAAAATTGAGTTTCTACGTGCAGTTGATTTTCAATACTAGAGCTTTGAAAATCTATTTGAATCTCTCTACGAAAATTAGATTCAATTAATATAACATGTTCAATTTTATAACTGGCCTGTTTGTGTTCCATAAGTTTAATTATGCAGCCATTGCGTTTTGTGTATTGCCGGCAATTACTTCCAGATTCCCTGCCAAAGCCGGAAATATCGCTCCATTTACATGGTCGTAATTTAAGAAAGGTAAACTGATACAACCTGATTCCTCATTAGTAAAAAAAACATTTGGGAATGAATAATCATGCATCTGCAATTGCATCAAGTTGATTTCTTCGAAAAAATTGCATGTCATAATATCAAGATCAATGATTGCCCTTATATTCCATTCAAACTCAGGCTTACCAATAGATAGAGATGAATCAGATGAAACAAAAGAAATATTTTCTTCGGGGAAGATTTCCATGAATTCTAAAGAAATCGGGAACCATGCATCATCAAGAGCAACATTATTATAATACTCGTATTCAGGCGTAAGCTCAACAACATGAGTTTCAATCAATTCATTATATGCATATTTTATCTGAACATGCGGAAAGTTACTTGCCAGTTCTTCTAACTTTTCAACCAAATGTATTTTAGGATCCATACAATTACTTAAATAATTTTTTCAGTGTGTTGACTATTTGATCGGCCTTTCTATAAGCATCTTCGCTTTTATCGATATTGGAAATAATATCACTATAAGCAGCACTTTCTCTTATTGCCTTTAACTCCGGAAATTCTTTTTGAAACCACTTATATTCTTGCCTGTCTTTCTTAATAATTTCAATTCCAATTAGCTTTGATGCCCATCCATGAGTACCGTCCTTATTATTACGTCTGTCTGCGTCAAATTGTTCTTTGGAAATAGCCAGCTTTTCAAAAATGATGTGGAGCATGAATTGTACGCAACCATAATATGAGCATTGAATACTAGCATCGTAATATTGATGTTGATCTTTTAACACACTTGCGGACTGCAAATATACGGTTGATTTTCCCTGAAAGTTAGCCATATTCAGTACAATGTTACATATTTTCTGATTTCTTTACAATAGCCCTAAAACACTTATACAAAATATTGAAACTCAGCTACCAGCAACCTGTAAATTTCATCCTTCACCCGTTTACTCAATTCTGTAACCTCTACAAACAGTTGCTGCATATCTTCCAGGTTTTCCTTTTCTGCATATTTCTTTATCTGAATAAGACCGGAATGTGGCGTAAGAAAATCAGCATAATCAAAGTATTTGAAGTAAGGCTCATCCTGTAAGCCAACATTGGTAAGAAACTGCCCTTTACAATAATTCATGTTCCATGTTTTATACAGCTCTTTTATTTTATCAACCAAGTGTTTGGCAAGGTTGGTTTCTTTGGCCGGGACAATAGTGGTTTGAATTATTTCTTTATCCAATACAGTACTCCAAAAGCTTTCTCTGTTGGCGGGGCAAAGCGGATTATCTACAAAAACTTCAGGTGCACCGCTAACAGGGTTATCTCTTTCAAACTTGGTTACCACGCAACGGTTTTCTGCCAGCACAAACGCAAAACATAAAGAGTACCAGTAATGCTCCAGTTCGGGTTTGATATTTGGACCCCAAATATCATATTGATTTGCCCACACAGGGTAACGGCCGTTTAATGCTTTGGTTATAGCAAACCAAGAACATGTTGACTTTGCTGATGGCAAATCGTAACAACAAAAACCATATTTATCTGGGCATCCATTATGAATTCTTGTCTGATTAATATTAATGAAAACATTATCCAATCTATACCAAAACCTATCTGGCTTTGTTGACATTCGATTACAAGTATCTTGGGAAACCCTTACAGGAGTTAGATCGTCATAAAATCCAATAAATTCTCCCTTTGGATTTCCACATTTTCTCTTCAATTTAAAATGTCTTTCTTCATCTTTCAAAGGGAAACCACTTACTAGCCTATCATAATCTTTCTCTTTTTTTGCAGTGCTATAATCATATCTTGGTTGCTTTATTAACTTTCCATTTTTTTCTAAAGAGGGCAATAATTCCCTTATATCACCTCTTGAATTATCAAGCTTAACTTTTTTTGCAGCATTTAATATTTCATTCAACTGGTAATCCAAAACTTTGTCTTCCACATTCCAATTAATATTCAAATCTGTTTTCTTTAACAGCGTTAAATCATGCAGTTCCACTTTGTTATTATTCCCCTCTTCGTTGTAATGATAATTCCAGATGGTAAAAGCAAGCGGCCATGTTCCCTGCAGTTTAAAAAACTCATTGCTGGTAATTAAAAACCCGCTGTGAAAATGAAAATGCTTATCCCATTTTTCACGAAAGGCTTTATAAGTAGGCCGTGGTATAAGCCATGATGTAGGCGTAAAGATCATTACAACAGGAGCCAATCCATGGTTTTCATTTACCTGTTCTTTTGCAATATTGGCTATCTGTGCCAGAAATGCCAGGTAGCGTTCTTTACCGGCATCTTCACCTGTAAGTTCTGTAATTGAAGAATGAATCAAATAATCTGCTTCTGTATCTTCTCTTACTTTTTGATTTTCATCGGTGTTTTTATACGGAGGGTTTAACAGGAAAGCAATGGGCTTATCCATTGCAATATTTTTATGTGCAAGTTCATTTCTCAACTCGTTCAGATAATCTGCCGCACTTCTGTCTAAAAAATTAAGTCCTTTGTTTTCGCTTGTTTTTGGAATTATGGTAAACCCTGTTTCAATATGAAAAGGATCAACCTTCATCCGCCGTTCAATAGTGCGTAACAGATCGGGCTGTAACTCCGAAATAATTTTATGTTTCAGTTTGCCCCGCCAGCTGCTTACAAGATTTCCGCTGCCCCCGGCAGGATCAAATACGATATAATCTTCATCAATATTACCAGGAAAATGATACTTGGCAAACCATAACGCAAACTTGCTGAGGTTATCATTGGTGAAAAAGATGCCATGTTGCTTTACATAGTCGGGATCAATACGGGCAATCACTTCATCAAAACGGCTGAAGTAATAATCAACCGTTAAACCACTTCCTTCATTGGTAAAAATGTATTGCGTTTCAATAAACTTCTTAAAGTCTTTAAAATATTTCGGTATAATATCAACGGGGTCGCTTAAGCGGCTGCCCCTGAAACCAACAATTTGCACTTTGCTTCCATCTTCATTAGCTGCAAGTGTAGAGGTAATATCCCAATAGGCAACAATGGTATAAAAGGCATGAACAGCATCAATGGGTGTTTCAAAAAACACTTTCATGCGTTCAATGGTATTGATGAAATTGTGGGTGTTGATCTGAAGCCTGTCGCTGTCAAGGTTTCTGAGAATTTTTAATATTTCATACGACTCTGTTATAAGACTTTTGCCGCCACTGAAAGCATCTTTCTCCAGATCCTTTGGAGTTAACCAGTAAAATGCCGATTCAATAATTTTTTGCTTTTCTACTTTCTGTGTTTTTCTTGCATTGTCTTTCCCGATGGTACTTGGCGCTTTACCGGCATCCGAAGAATGGGAAAGAATGACTGTAAACTCAGGAATCTTATTCACTTTCCAGATACCTACAAACTTGTTGGCAATAACCATGATGGTATTGTATGCCAAGCCAAATTTTTTCTGATAGTGCAATGCCTGGTAAAAACCTTCCAGCCATTGGGCAGCATCTGTTTTACTTTCTACAATAATTTGTCCTTCGCAATACACATCAGCCCCGAATGCATTTGATTCGGTCTTGAATTTATCTTTATAAAGTTTCTTGAAAAGAGGGAACAGCAAAGGTCGCTTAGCGTCTTCATTATCTTCACTGAGAATATATTGTTTCAGGTGTTCTAATTCATCGCCAAAAGAAGGATTAGCCATAAATCTGTTTCGGTTTACCCGAAAATAGGAAATAAAATCAAGCATTTTCAAACTGCAATTATTCACATCGCTTTCACATCCTCAATCAATAAAAAGACCCTTCCGTTTCTTTCCTTAAATTGCACCCGTAGTTATGGATAAATTCATCGTTTCGGCACGCAAGTACAGACCCCAGACTTTTGATACAGTCATTGGGCAAACCCATATCACCACTACATTAAAGAATGCCATCAGCCACAACCAACTGGCGCATGCTTTTTTGTTTTGCGGCCCAAGAGGTGTGGGCAAAACAACCTGTGCAAGAATTTTAGCCAAAACCATCAACTGTGAAAACATTCAACCCAACGGTGAAGCCTGCGACAAATGTGTAAGCTGTAAAACATTCAACGAAGGAACAAGCCTCAACATTCATGAACTGGATGCGGCCAGCAACAACTCGGTAGATGATATTCGTTCGCTCATTGAACAGGTTCGCTTTGCACCGCAAATGGGTAAATACAAAGTGTATATCATTGATGAGGTACACATGCTGAGCTCCAGTGCCTTCAATGCTTTTTTAAAAACACTGGAAGAACCCCCTTCCTATGCCATCTTTATTTTAGCTACCACGGAGAAACATAAAATCATTCCAACCATTTTAAGCCGTTGCCAGATTTTTGATTTTAAACGCATCACCACAAATGATACCGTTGATCATTTGCAGGAAATTGTTGACAAGGAAGAAATCAAAGCCGAGAAAGCAGCGTTACAGGTAATTGCACAAAAGAGTGAGGGTTGTATGCGTGATGCACTGAGCATCATGGATAAGATTGTGAGCTTTACCAATGGTGAACTTACTTATCAAAACACATTGGAGCATCTTAATATTTTAGATGCTGATTACTTTTTTAAACTGCTCGATGCCATGCAGCAGCAGCAATTAGCAGAAGCCATGTTGCTGTTTGATGATATTAACCGCAAAGGTTTTGAAGGCGATATGGTGCTGAATGCCATGGCTGAATTTTTCAGGAACCTGCTTGTTTGTAAAGATGAAAAAGTAGCCAACCTTTTAGAAGTAGTTGAAAGTTTTAAAGACAAATACATTGCTGCCGCAAAAAACACTTCTGCTTCCTGGATCATCAGTGCATTGAATGTTTTGAATGAAGCAGAGATCAATTACAAGCAGGCACGCAATAAACGTTTGCATGTTGAGCTGGCGCTTATTAAACTCACTTACCTGCAACAGGCCATTGACCTCACATCTGATAAAAAAAAAGTAGTTGATAAAGCAAAAGCGGTTCAGTTCAGGGCTATAAAGCCAATCAGCATTGGCATAGAAAGCGAAATGCAGAATGCAAAAAGCTTAACGCAAAATGCAGGCGCTAAATTGATGGTTGAAGAACCGAAGGAAAGCTATCCATCCTACGCTAAAGCTTCGGAGGGCAAGCAAACAAACAGAGTTTTAAGTCCTCCCCCTCAAGGTGGAGTTAGAGGGGGCCTGTCTTCTCTTTCCAAAATCCGTCAAAAAATTACGGAAGAAAATAATCTTGCAGCCAATCAAACTCAATCTATTGAAGATGATTCATTGAAAATTGCCTGGCAGGAATTTATTCTTAAACTCAAAGCAGCACAAAAACATTCGGTTGTTTCCACTTTTGAAATGATGGAATGCAAAGTGAAAAACGCAGAAGTATTTGAAGTAATCTGTTACGGCAATATTCAGCTTGGCTTTTTAAAGCAGGAAAAAACGCATCTGCTGGAACATATTCAGCACTTCTTCCATAACCCTGCCATCAACATACATGTGGAGTTGATAGATGCGGCGGAAGAAAATAATCCGGCTGATCGTCCGTTATCCACCAGGGAACAATTCATACGGATGGCAGAAAAATATCCGCTGGTAAAGGAGTTGAAAGACAGGTTGAACCTGGAGCTTGATTATTAAATTCAAGCCGATAGCCTGAAAGCAAGCCCACAGCCAATAGTCTTTAGCCAGTCGTTTTTGAGGTGGACTTTTAACTATCGGCTATTGACTCTCGACTATCGGCTTATATTTCCTCTTTTTGCCTTAATTTCACGCCCTTATTACGACTAAAAAAAACTGATTTTATGGCTGAAGTAATTCGCATGCCGCTGTTGAGTGATACCATGACCGAGGGTAAAATTGTGAAATGGAACAAGCAGGTGGGCGACAAAGTAAAAAGTGATGATGTACTGGCAGATGTGGAAACCGATAAGGCAACCATGGAAGTGGTAGGTTATGCCGATGGCGTATTATTATATATAGGTGTGCCCGAAGGAAAAGCGGCACAGATCAATGAAATTATTGCCATTGTTGGTAAGGAAGGTGAAGAGTATAAAAGTTTATTAGGCAATGCGCCTGCTGCTGCATCTGCCCCTTCTGCAGCCCAACCCGAAACCACAAACTCAAAACACGAAATTTCTTCCGGTGTTGATGCAGATACCCTTGCAAAAAATTCAGGCGTTACTGTTATTCGCATGCCTTTGTTAAGTGATACTATGACGGAAGGAAAGATTGTTGCATGGAATAAGAAAGTGGGCGACACCGTAAAAGCAGATGAAAGCCTGGCTGATGTTGAAACCGATAAAGCAACAATGGAAGTAGTTCCTTATGCTGATGGTACATTATTATATACAGGTGTAGAGGCTGGTACTGCTGCCAAAGTAAATGAAGTAATTGCTATCATAGGTAAAGCCGGTACAGATATAAGCGCATTGCTGAATGCATTGAAGAATACAGGAGCTGCAAGCTCTAAGCCACAAGCCACAATTTCATCTGCAAATAATCCGGCTGTAACAACTACTCAAACTGTTTCAAACACTCCGCCAGCGGGCGGAGATGGGGGCACAAACGGCAGAGTAAAAGCTTCTCCCCTTGCTAAAAAAATTGCAACAGAAAAAGGAATTGATCTGCAGGCTGTGCAAGGCAGTGGCGATGGCGGAAGAATCATTAAAAAAGATATTGATAGTTACTTGCCCGCCGTAGCCTTGGCGAAGGAGGGCGTACCTGCAACAGCTCCTGTTGTTACATTTACTCCCGGTGCAGGTGAAGGTTTTGTTGATACACCTAACAGCAGCATGCGTAAAACCATTGCCCGCCGTTTAGGTGAAAGTTTGTTTACAGCTCCGCATTTTTATTTAACCATGGAATTAAACATGGATAATGCCATGTCTGTTCGTAGTCAACTGAATGTAATGAGCCCTGTAAAAATTTCTTTTCAGGATCTGATGATTAAAGCATGTGCCATGGCGCTGCAAAAACATCCGGCGGTAAACAGTTCATGGATGGGTGATTTCATACGTACTTATAATCATATTCATATCGGCAGTGCTGTTGCAGTGGAACAGGGATTGATTGTTCCGGTTATAAAATTTGCAGATCAAAAAAGTTTAAGCCAAATTGCTTCTGATGCAAATGTGCTGTACGATAAAGCAAGAACAGGTAAACTTCAACCACAGGAATTCAGCGGCAATACATTTACCATTTCCAATTTGGGTATGATGGATATTGAAGAGTTTACAGCCATCATCAATCCGCCCGACAGTTGCATTCTTGCTGTTGGAAAGATCAAAGAAATTGTTGTGAAGAAAGCAGATGGGAGTTTTGGCACAACCAATGTAATGAAAGTAACATTGAGTTGCGATCACCGCAGTGTGGATGGCGCCGTTGGTGCAGGCTTTTTACAAACATTAAAGAAGTTTATTGAAAACCCTGTAACCATGCTGGTTTAAGTGAATACAATTCTTTTTAACAGATCCCGTTACAGCAATTGTATCGGGATTTTTTCTTCAACGAATACATACATTAACAGAATGAGAATAAGATTGATGATTGCTTTACTGTTTTGCACTGTTGTTTCTGCTTCAGCACAGGACACAACAACTGTTGCCGACAGTTCAATCGTTCAACCTGTAAAAAAGAATAGCAGGGCCATTAAGCCCGTTACTTATATCATACCCGCAGCAATGATCGCTTATGGATTTGCTGCATTGGAAATTAAACCTCTCATTCAGTTCAATCAAAATATCAAACAATCCATCTGGGATAATAACCCACATCAATCAACAAGGATTGATGATTATATATGGATTGCTCCTGCTGTGTCAGTATATGCATTTAATTTAGCCGGGTTGAAAGGCAAACATAATTTTATTGACAGATCCTTTCTTTTAGGATTGAGTTATACCATTGCAGGTGCAGTTGTTGCTCCCACCAAAAAATTTACAAAAGAATTGCGGCCCGATGGATCAAACAGGTTTTCATTTCCTTCGGGCCATACTGCCCAGGCTTTTGTATCGGCTGAATTTTTAAGAATGGAATACAAAGATGTTTCACCCTGGTATGGAGTAGCAGGTTATGCTGTAGCAACAGCAACAGGTTATTTAAGAATGTATAACAACAAGCATTGGTTGAGTGATGTAGCAGCAGGTGCCGGTGTTGGTATTCTTTCTGTGCAGGCAGCTTATTGGATTTATCCAAAGCTGAAACAGAAATTCATGAAGAATAAAAACGGGAACGCCATGCTTGTTCCATACTATCAGCAGCAAACAATTGGATTGTTGTTCCTCTGCCCGCTAAGGTAACGTCTGTTCACTATCTAATCCAGGATGTCAGGGTGCTTACATTTTATTCAAACCGTTGCCAATATCTTCCCGTTGTCGCAGTTTAGATTCAAATAAATATCCGAACTTGAATAATGATTGTAAAAAGCACAAGACAACTACTCCGGTTTCATTTCTCCTTTTTCCTCATGCCGGTGTATTGGTTTGCATTAACGCAATTGGTAAATATCAACTGGTCAAAGGCTATTCTTATTTTTATTATCCTGCATGTGTTGGTTTATCCGTCCAGCAATGGCTATAACAGTTATATGGATAGAGATATTTCTCCTATTGGCGGGTTAAAAAATCCGTTGCAACCAACCAAACAATTATTTTATGTTACGGTGATGATGGATGTGCTGGCAATTGGCTTAAGTTTCCTCATCAGTCCATGGTTTGCATTGGGAACATTCATTTGTATCACAGCATCCAGATTATACAGTTACCGTGGTGTACGCTTAAAAAAATATCCGTTCATCGGGTATCTCACAGTCATTACATTCCAGGGAGGTTTGGTTTTCTGGATGGTGTATCATGGCAGTCATGAATTTTTAAAAACAACAATGCCATTGGCGCCCATGATTGCTGCCAGTTTATTGATTGGTGGTTTTTATCCGCTCACACAAATTTATCAGCACAAAGAAGATCTTGCAGATGGTGTAAAAACCATCAGCTATCAATTGGGTTATAAAAAAACATTCCTGTTTTGTGGGTTTATTTATTCTATTGCCATGTTGGTTACAGGGTATGTGTTTTTTTCCTCCCTGATGTTTAAAGAGTATTTTATTTTTCTCATTTTTTTTCTGCCCGTGCTTGTTTATTTTTTATGGTGGGCTGCAAACGTTTGGAAAAATGAAGGAGCAGCCAACTTTGTAAATACCATGCGAATGAATTTTTTGGCAAGTACCTGCACCAATGCAGCATTTATAACCGTTTTAATGATGAATCAATTTGAGTAAACTCATTTCCATTGGTACGGCTGTTCCCGCCTTCAAGCATACACAGAAAGATATTCTGCAGTTTATGCAGCAGGTGTATGCATTGGATGCCGTTGAAAACAGGAAACTGAAATTCCTTTACAATCAAAGCGGAATTGAAACCCGTTATTCTGCTGTTCCTGATTACAGTCACCAGATGAGCGAATGGAAATTTTATCCGCACAGTGAAAACCTGGAACCCTTTCCCAGTATTGAACACCGCATGAGCTGGTATAACCGCCATGCACCGCAACTATCAGTTGATGCGATCCGTAATTGTATGAATGATACAATTCACAGCAATGAAATAACACATCTCATAACGGTTAGCTGCACGGGTATGAGTGCGCCGGGACTTGACCTGATGGTGATGGATATGATGGATTTGCCGAAAAACATTTTCCGTACTTCCATCAACTTCATGGGCTGCTACGCTGCCATTCATGGTTTAAAGATTGCTGATGCAATTTGTAAAACTGAACGCAATGCCAAAGTAATGATCGTTTGTACAGAGCTGTGTACATTGCATTTTCAAAAAGATCCCAGCCCCGATAATATCACTTCTACTTTATTATTTGCAGATGGAAGTGCCGCTGCATTGGTAGTGCATGATGAACATAACCAGCAAGGATTACATTTAAAAAGTTTTTACAGCGAAATTGTTCCCAAAGGAAAAAGAGATATGGCATGGGAACTTTCTTCAACCGGTTTTTTAATGACACTGAGCGGATATATTCCCGATCTGATTGAAGAAGATTTTGAACCCCTGGTAAACCGTGCACTGCAACATGCAGGTGTAAAGAAAGATCAGATCAGCAACTGGTGTATTCATCCGGGAGGCAAACGTATTGTTGATTCCATTCACAAAAGTTTACAAATAACAAAAGCTGAATTGGAAGCCAGTTATAAAGTGCTGAAGGAATATGGAAATATGTCGTCGCCAACCATTTTATTTGTGTTGAAAGAAATTATGGAGTCAACTGAACGCAGGAATGATCAAACAATTTTTGCGGCAGCATTTGGCCCCGGATTAACCATGGAAACTTTTGTAGCTTCAACCCATGCCTGATTTTTCCAAACGATCATATCAAAAAGAATTACTCGACAGAGATGATATTCCATTTGAAGACATCAAACAGAATATGAAGGAACTTGATTTCATTAATACTTATCTCGGCGGGCATAACATTACCATTCATGGATTGCAATTGTTGCTGCACATTACGGTGGGTCACCCCATAAGGGTGGCTCACCGGCAACATCTAATCATTTGCGAAATTGGTTGCGGCGGTGGCGACAACTTAAGAGTGATCAAAAATTGGTGTAATAAAAAAAACATTCCTGTTCAACTCATTGGCATTGACATCAACCCGCATTGCATTGAATATGCAAAAAGCAGAAAAGAAAATGAACATATTGAATTTATAAGCTCCGATTATTTCACTGTAAAGTTTGATGATTCGCCGGATATTATTTTTTCTTCTTTATTCTGCCATCACTTTACAAACGATGAATTGTATCAGCAGTTTAAATGGATGAAAGAACATTCACGGCTTGGCTTTTTTATGAATGATCTGCATCGTCATCCATTGGCTTATTATGTCATCAAATTCTTATGCGGCGTTTTTTCAAAATCCTATCTTGTAAAAAATGATGCGCCATTAAGTGTATTTAGAGGATTTACAAAAAGTGAGTTAACAGCAATCGCAAAACAAGTATCAATTACTAATTATCAATTAAAATGGCGCTGGGCCTTTCGCTGGTTATTGATTTATACACATGACAGATAAGCATTTCGATATAGCCATTATTGGCGGAGGTCTTGCCGGGCTTGCGCTTGCCATTCAATCTGCAAAGGCTGGGTATTCAACTGTTTTGTTTGAAAAAGAAAAGTATCCCTATCACAAAGTATGTGGTGAATACATCAGCATGGAGAGCTGGAACTTTTTAGCATCATTGGGTTTGCCATTGAATGAAATGAATCTGCCCATCATCAAACGATTAAATGTTTCATCGCCCGATGGAAAACTATTTGAGCATCTGCTGCCATTGGGAGGTTTTGGTATCAGTCGCTTTATATTGGATTATGAGTTATGCAAACTTGCAAGGCAAGCCGGTGTTGAAGTATTGGAAGAAACCAAAGTAAATGATATAAGTTATAGTGATGATAAGTTTAAAATTTCGGCGGGTTCAAACTCCTCCCCCTTTTGGGGAGGTTGGGAGGGGGCTGTTGTATGTGGCAGTTTTGGAAAACGAAGTAATATCGATATTAAATGGAGTCGCTCCTTTGTGCAGCAAAAACCCAACAAGCTCAACAACTATATTGCAGTGAAATATCATATCAAAACCAACTACCCTGCCGATCTGATTTCATTACACAATTTTGAAAACGGTTATTGCGGCATTTCACAAATTGAAGATGAAAAACATTGTCTCTGCTATTTAACAACTGCTCATAATCTGAAGAAAAGCAACAACAGCATTCGGCAAATGGAAAGGGAAATACTGTTTCAAAATCCTCATCTTAAAAAAATATTTACTGAAGCAGAATTTTTATATGAAGCCCCGCTTACCATTTCACAGATCAGCTTTGACAAAAAACTCAGGGTTGAAAATCATGTGCTGATGATTGGTGATGCCGGTGGCATGATCACTCCGCTTTGCGGCAATGGAATGAGTATGGCTTTGCACGCTGGCAAACTTGCTTTTGAAAGTATGGATGCATTTCTGCAAAACAGGATCAGCCGCAGTGAAATGGAAAATCAATACAACCGGAAATGGAAGAAAGAGTTTGCTGGCCGCATAAAAACAGGTCGCCTCATTCAACGTTTTTTTGGTAAAAGTTGGGTCACCAATTTATTTGTTCAATCCTTTCGCACCTTCCCCTTTTTAGCAAAACCCATTATACAGCAAACACACGGGCACTCCTTTTGAAAATAAATATTTTCAATAATTACTGAAAATTCGAAATTGTTTGCTACTTTAGGGGCATGAAGTTATCGGAAGCCAAACAGCAGTTTATAAGTACATGGGGTGCAATGGGTACACATTGGGGAATTAACCGCACCATGGCACAGGTACATGCATTGCTTATGATAAGCCCTGACCCTTTAACACAGGATGATGTAATGGCACAGTTGAACATCAGCAGGGGTAATGTAAACATGAACGTACGTGACCTGATTGATTGGGGTTTGGTTGACCGGGTGATTATTTCCGGCGAACGCAAGGAATATTTCACAGCAGAGAAAGACATCTGGAAAGTTGCAAAACAAATCATCAAAGAACGCAAGAAAAGAGAACTTGATCCGATGATGAAACTCATGGATCAGTTAAGTAAAGTGGATGGCGATAAAAAAGATAAAGAACTGAAAACCTTTCTTGATGCCATCAACGGAATAAAAAAATTTGGAGCACATGCAGATAATATGCTGGATGTATTGGTGAAGAGTGATGAAAGCTGGTTTTTAAGTACAGCGTTAAAACTCTTTAAATAACTTTTACTGATGTTTTTATAAGCCGGTTAACAATCGGCTTTTTTAAAAAGCAATTCCTTTTCATTGTTTCAAACAAATCAAATATGATTGGATACTGAATACAAAAGAAGCATCGGAAAAAAAATTTCCATTTTAACTTTGCCGCATGAATAAAAAAACCCTTGTGCTCGGGGCATCAGATAGTCCGCACAGATACAGCTACGTTGCCATTCAGCGGTTGCGTGGAAAAGGCCATGCAGTGGTTGGCATTGGCAGGCACCATGGTTTTGCTTCGGATGTTGAAATTGAAACAAAAAAAATACCAATCAGCGAACTTGATACGGTTACAATATACCTCAACCCATCTCACCAGAAAGAATACTACGATTATATACTCTCACTCAAACCCAAACGTATCATCTTTAACCCCGGTGCCGAGAATGAAGAGCTGAGACAACTGGCGCTCCAAAATAATATTCAACCGCTTGAGGCATGTACATTGGTAATGCTGAGTACAGGACAATATTAATTTTGATATTTGAATTTTGAAGCTCCAAACTTCAACAAAAGATGATAAGTAATCTGCAGCCGGTAACCCCCAAACTATAAACCACAAACCCAAAACCTTTTTCGCTTATCCCCACCTGTTAATAAACACTTAACCATTCTTTCTTGCAGCCACCGGAAATATATTCGTAAATTAGAGAAACTCAATTTATGAACTGGAGACGATTTAACGGAGAACACATCAAGCTTCCCATTAAAGATGAAGTTTGTGCTGCCATTGTACGGGAAACCGGAAAAGGATTTCGTTTAAAAGTTTGCATTGGTACCGACAGCCAGGTAAAAGGCAGTGAAACCGAATTTGCAACTGTAATTGTTTTTCTTCGTGAAGGACATGGCGGCTTTATGTTCATCCACAATGAAAAAACACGCCAGCGTTATACCATTAAGGAACGCATGCTGGTAGAAGTAGCCAAGAGTATTGAAATTGCGTATGAACTCTGTAACCTGTTTACTGAGTATAATGTTGACATGGAAGTACATGCCGACATTAACACCAATCCGCATTTCAAAAGCAATGAAGCATTACGTGAAGCAATGGGTTATATCCTGGGAATGGGCTTTGCGTTCAAGGCCAAGCCTGAAGCATTTGCAAGCAGCAGTTGTGCCAACAAAATTGTAAACTGATTGTTGTTTACTATTCTTATTCAAACTGTGTGAACCACGGTTTGTGAATTTGTTTCACTTTTTTTACCGCATACAAAGTAAAGAAGCCGCTACTACTCCTGCTGTTTCTGTTCGCAGTCTTGTTTCTCCTAAAGCAATGGGTATGAAATTGTGCTGAATGGCCAATTGAATTTCATTGGGAGTAAAATCACCTTCAGGTCCAATGAGTATTGTGTACATGGAAGCTCCGTCTTCCATCATTTGTTTGATTGATTGTTTATTCCCTTCTTCACAATGTGCTATAAATTTTTGCGCCCCGTCTGCCGTCCCCGTCTGACGGGAACCAACACCTGTTTCTTCAATTCCGTCAGACGGGGGTGTCAGACGGAAAACATCCTCAAACTTCTTCGGTTGATGTAATACCGGCAACCATGTTTGCTGACTTTGCAACATAGCACTCACCAATATCCCCTTCATACGATCATTACGGAAATGCTGGCGTTCAGTACGTTCACATAGCAAAGGAATAATTTCACTTACACCTATCTCAGTTGCTTTTTCCAGGAACCATTCAAAACGGGTTGCATTCTTCACCAGTGAAATAGCGATGGAAATTTTTCTTACTGCCGGCGGAGTAAAGATTAAAGTGTTTATTCTTACTGCACAATTCCTTTTATTTGCAGCTGTAATTTCAGCAGTAAACAGGTTGCCTTTCCCATCAGTTAAATTCAACAACTCACCTTCTTTCATACGCAGCACCTGCACTGCATGTTTTGAAGTTTCTTCATTCAAAATAATGATGGCCGATGAACTGTCGTATGACTCAATATAAAAGAATGGTAATGCCATAAATAAAAATGTCCTGCTTTCAACAGCAGGACACAAATCTAAAATCGTAAATCTACAATCCGAAATCTTAAAAAGGAGTTTCTTCATCAAAATTCAAATCGTTCATTTTACTTCCTTTCTGTACAAATACTTTGGGGCCCTCTTCGGTTGGCACCGGTTTCCAGTTACCGCCGCCGGGCAATGCAGCGCTGCCCATATCAGTTGAATCATCTTCCACAAACTTTTGAATATGCAGCAATGCACGGAGCTTAATGGTTTCAAGCGAACCGTTCCTGTGCTTGGCTATACGTACATGCGTTTCGCCACGGTTGCTTTCGCCAAATTCGTTGGAAGTAATATCATAATATTCCGGGCGGTACAGGAACATTACCATATCTGCATCCTGTTCAATGGCACCCGATTCACGGAGATCACTCAGTTGCGGCATCTTGTTTCCTTCTTTTCTTTTTTCCACTTCACGACTTAACTGTGAAAGAGCAATAATGGGAATACCCAATTCTTTTGCAAGCCCTTTTAAGTTTCTGGAAATGTTGCTGATCTCCTGTTCCCTGTTGGTATTCTTATTACCACCTGCCCCACTCATTAACTGCAAATAGTCAATCAGTATCAAGCCCACATTATGTTTGTTTACAAGTCGTCTTGCTTTTGCCCGCAACTCAAAAATATTCAATGCAGCGCTGTCATCAATGTAAATGGGCGCTTTGGCTAAACGTTCAATTCCTTTTTTATAGAGTTGCTGCACTTCATGATCTTCCAGCTTGCCACGGGAAATTTTTTCCAGCATTATTTCACTTTCAGAAGAAAGGATACGCTGCACCAACTGCCCTGCACTCATCTCCAGTGAAAAGAAAGCAACCGCTGTTGGTTTGGTTGGATGTAATGCTGCATTGCGGGCAAGGTTCAAAGCAAATGCCGTTTTACCTACCGAAGGCCGGGCTGCTAAAACAACCAGGTCAGTTGGTTGCCAACCATACGTAACACGATCCAACGTAGCAAAACCTGTTGGTACTCCTGATACATCTTCATCTTTATTCCGGAGATCTTCAATACGCTGAATGGTTTTGATGAGTACATTATCAAACGAATCAAAATTCTTACGCAGATAGTTATTGGTAATTTCAAACAATTTGGTTTCGGCATCATCCAGCAAATCAAACACATCTGTACTTTCTTCATACGCATCACCAATGGTTTCACCACTGATACGGATCAATTCCCTTTGCAGAAATTTTTGCAGAATGATTCTTGCGTGTGCTTCAATATTGGCTGTAGATACAACTGTATTGGTTAAACGGGTTACAAAGTAAGCACCGCCCACCATTTCAAGTTCTTCTTTTGATTTCAGCTCTTCAACAACCGTTAACAGGTCAATGGGTGAACTCTTGGTTGTTAGCCCCTGCATTACACGGAAGATACGCTGATGAGCATCTACATAAAAACATTCGGGGCGTAAAATTTCACTAACGGTATCGAATGCACTTTTCTCAAGCATGATGGCGCCAAGCACAGCTTCTTCCAGCTCTTTTGCCTGTGGGGGCACCTTTCCATACATCATGGTTGAAAGATCAAGTGCAGGCTTTCTTTTCGCTTTTCGGTCTTTATTGAGGTTTGTAAGATCCATGTTGTTAAAAAATACAATGTTTTGATTTGGGGCTTTTTCTGTAACAATCTCAAAAAGGAAATCCATTGTTATGTAATTGTTACCGAAACAAGGGTGACGAATGTAATCGCAAATTCAATACAAGCAAAAACAAATCCAGTCATTAATTTCTGCAACTCCAATTCACATTAAATTCTGGGTTATCCACCGCTTATCCTGTTTCATTCACATAAACCAAGCCCGTTATCCTCAATTTAATTTATTTTCCCGCCCTTTCCCAAAGTATTTCCACACCGGCTGTGCAGAAAGATTTTGGAGCAGATTTTTGGTTGAATGCTGCAGATTACAATATGGGTTTTAAGTACTCTTCAGCCTCCTTGTCATCCGTCTAACCCAACTTCAGCAAGGCTTTCAGAAAATAACCAGCAGCTAAAAAAGCAGGAAATCAGCCGGTTTCGCCTAAGCATAACTGTTATCAGTTTTTTCAACAAAATCAATGCACATCATCACTGTAAATTCATGCAAAAGTCCTTTGTGCATCAAGCCTTCAAAGAATTATCTTTGCAACTTTCTGAATAAAAAGCTTAGAACAAGAATGACGATCAGTTACAAATGGCTGCATGAATACCTGCCGGTACAGGTTGAACCCGAACGTTTAAGCCGCATCCTCACTTCAATTGGCCTTGAAGTGGAAAGCATGGACGCTTACGAAGAAATGAAAGGTGGCTTAAAAGGATTAGTGATTGGAGAGGTAGTATCCTGCGAAAAGCATCCCGATGCTGATAAATTGAAATTAACAACGGTGAATGTTGGTAGCGGAGAACCTTTGCAGATTGTTTGCGGTGCACCTAATGTTGCTGTTGGTCAAAAAGTAGTAGTGGCAATAATTGGCACAACCATTTATCCGTTAAGCGGCGATCCTTTAACAATGAAGAAAGTAAAGATCCGTGGTGTAGAAAGTAATGGAATGATCTGCGCTGAAGATGAAATTGGAATGGGGAACAGCCATAACGGTATCATGATTTTAAAAGAAGATGCAAAAGCAGGAACTCCCGCCGCTGATTATTTTGAAATCTATACAGATTGGGTAATTGAAATTGGTTTAACTCCCAATCACATGGATGCTATGAGCCATATAGGTGTGGCCAGAGCTGTAATTGCTTATTTAAATTTCCACGATAAGAAACAATATGTGCTGAAGACTCCTTTCAGCAACACATTCAAGCCCGATAATAAATCATTACCCATTACAGTTAAGATTGAAAATGCAGAAGCATGCCAGCGTTATGCAGGCGTGAGCATTTCAAATATAAGTGTAAAGGAAAGTCCGGTTTGGATGCAACAACGTTTAAAAGCAATTGGTTTAAGACCTATTAATAATATTGTTGACATTACCAATTACATTTTGCATGAAACGGGTCAGCCATTGCATGCGTTTGATGCTGATGCCATCACAGGCGCAGAGGTGATTGTAAAAAATATGCCCGAAGAAACGGTTTTTGTTACGCTTGATGAAAAAGAAAGAAAGCTGAGTGCAGAAGATCTCATGATCTGCAATAAAGAAGAAGCGATGTGTATTGCAGGTGTATTTGGCGGAACAAAAAGTGGTGTAAAAGAAACTACAAAGAATATTTTCCTGGAAAGTGCATGGTTCAATCCTGTTACAATCCGTAAAACATCTTTTCGTTATAACCTGCGTACAGATGCAGCAACAAGGTTTGAAAAAGGAATTGATATCAGTAATACGGTGCATGTGCTGAAACGTGCAGCGTTATTGATTAAAGAATTGGGTGGCGGCGAAATTGCAAGTGACGTGGTGGATGTTTATCCAAAGCCAAAAGAAAAAACACAGATAGCAATTAAGTATCATTATCTCAAAAAAATCAGCGGCAAAAATTATCATCCCGATACGGTAAAGAAAATTTTTGAATCGCTTGGGTTTGAGATCATGAAAGAAAACATTGATGAACTGTGGGTAGCAGCACCATTGAGCAAACCTGATATGGAACTGCCTGCTGATCTTGCAGAAGAAATTATGCGCATTGATGGATTGGATAATGTGGAAATACCAACAAGCATTACCATTTCTCCTTCAACCGAATCAGACTTCACTGCGTTTGCTTACAAAGAAAAAATCAGCAATAGCCTTACCGGGCAAGGCTTTTATGAAATTTTCACCAATTCAATTGCCAACAGTGCGTGGTACAATGAAGAAGTGTTGGTTACCACTGTAAAAATGCTCAACAACCTGAGTGCGGAGCTGAATGTAATGCGGCCCTCCATGCTGGAAACAGGTTTACAGTGCATTTCATTTAACCTGAACAGGAAAAACAATAACCTGCGCTTGTTTGAGTTTGGTAAAACATACCGCACATCAGAAGTTGGAAAATATTTTGAAACAGATCACCTGGCAATTTACACTTCCGGCAACAACGATACTTCCTGGAAACAAAAAACAGCAGCAACCGATGTGTATTTTCTGAAAGCTGTGGTGAATGGTATTTTACAACAGGCAGGCCTGAATGCAGAAACAGAATTGAAAGATAAAGAAAGAGGCTTCAGTAGCGGTATTCAATACAGGATCAAAAAACAGGTGGTTGCTGAAATTGGATTTGTTGATGCCGATCAATTAAAACAATTTGACATTAAACAACCTGTTTATTTTGCTGACATCAACTGGAATATTTTAACGCAGCATGCTGCAAAAGCTAAGCTGGAGTATAAAGAAATTTCAAAGTTCCCGGCTGTTGAAAGAGACCTGGCCATTGTGATTGCTAAAGCAGTTACCTATGCTGAAGTGGAGAAAACGATTTTTAATGCAAAAGTGAGCCGCTTAAAATCCGTTTCTTTATTTGATGTGTTTGAAAGTGAAAAGATCGGTGCCGGAAAAAAATCAATGGCACTGAATTTGATTTTTCAGGATGAGGAGAAAACTTTAACCGATATTGAAACTGAGAAGATGATGAGCACACTGATCCAGTCACTGGAAAAACAAATTGATGCCGAGATCAGAAAGTAATATTTTTAAGTAAACATTTCAGCTTATTGTGACTTTGCTTGATGACCATATACAAACCCTGCAGCAGAAAATACAACTGCTGGCGAAAAAGCATTTGCAGCTTGAAAAAGAAAATCACAAGCTGAAAGAGGAAATAAGCCGTTTAAAAGAAAGCAGATCAGACCAGAAACAGGAGTTTGAAATACTGGAAATGCGAAATGCAATACTCAAGGCATCGCAGCAACAGCTGGATGAGAAAGAGAAAAGAGAGCTGGAAAAAAAACTAACCTTCTTTATTAAAGAAATTGACCGCTGCATTGCCATGCTTACGCAGTAAGTATCAAACCCGTTTAATGAGTCTTACTTTCATTTCATCTTCCCCGCTTTGCAGTTCAACAGTATAAACGCCATAAGGCAGATCGTTTAATCCACTCCAGGTTAATGAGTTTTGATTTGCACCGTTTGTTTCAAAACATTTGCAAACAGCTCCTTTGTCATCTTTCAATACAGCTTTCAGTGTATTTTCCTGTGGCGAAAAAAATTCCAGGATGAGTTTATCAATAAACACCTGGGGCTTAACTTTGGCAAACATGGTTTCTTTGGTTTTGAAGTAATTTCAATGAGGAATTTCCAAAGTTGAGCAACAGAAAATAAGGGGTAAATTCAAAAGGAGAGCTAATATAAGCACAACCATCAACATTTTATATTATGGATACATTAATTCCTGTAAATATTGTAATTGGCGACAGAAGCTACCGCATCAAGGTAACCCCCGAAGATGAAGAACATGTTCGAAAAACGGTAAAAACCATCAATGAAAAAATTCTTGAATTTAAAACCAACTTTGCGGGAAAGGATATTCAGGATTATGTGGCCATGGTATTGGTTTGGTACGCCACCCAGGTAAGCGCAGGTAACAACAATGCCTCAACTGAATTGAATGAAACACATACAGCGGAAGCCCTGAAAAAAATGGAGATGCAGATTGACCAACTTCTTACCCCTCCTTAAAGTTTGGTAATAAGTATTGTAGTTTTTGTTTCACCATTCATTGGTATTTCCATACCCATAACTTCACTGGTACCGGTTAGTTTTGTTTCTGTATAGCGTTCCAAAACGAGCCCGGTGCTCAATTCCACTTTTAAAGTTCCCTTACCTTCCGTGTTGGTTTTGGTTTTAACTTCCATTCCATTAGTACTGCTTGTTCCTACTGAACTGCCTTTCATTTCAAAACTGATAAAAGCAATGCTGTTTTCTGTTTTGATGAATGAATAAACTGTCTCTATGCTGCTTTCAGGAGTTATAACCGAGTCTTTCCATGTTTCTCCTGCCTTAATTTTTTTTGTGGGGGCCATCAGGAAATAACCTGCAATCAAAGCTGAATCATTGTTAAGCGGCATCATTGCACTCATCGCATCAACTTGCTTTTCTTCTGCTTCTGAGGTGATCTTCACATTTCCATTCCCGTTGATTGTTGCATGTATAACAACTCCAATCTTGTCTTTCAGCTTCTCGCCCAACTCGCCTTCCATATCTTCTTTCTTATCTGAATCGAAGTTCTTTTGTTGCCCCATAATATCCATGTCCATTTTTATATGGGTAGTTGTTTTTGTTATTGTAAAACTATCGGTTGACCAGGTTATTACATAAATGGAATCTGAAATATCGGCAGCAATGTTTATCTGAAATTTCTGTCCCATCATATCCTGGCTAAGATTATTGGTGGAGGTATTGGAAACCTTCATTTTTTGTCCCGCCTCAAGTTTTACTTTCCAGGGCTTTAAGTTTTGAGCAATTGCTGCATTCAGCATCAAAAAAATCACCAGCACAGATGTTACTTGTTTCATGAAGTTTTACTTTTAGTGACAAAACTAAAGGCCAGATTGTTATAGACAAACTAATGTTTCAGGAGCTTTCCTATTCTCCTTTATCTGATGTCGGTTACTGGCTTATTTTTAGTAATTTCGCCCACTATATTCCCACTATGAATGTAAAAGATGCCATAGATAGGAACGATTTGCTGACAGAATTAAACAAACCAGTTAAAAACAATGGAACCCACAATTTTATACATTATAATCGGAGCCGCAGCACTGCTTATTGGTGTGATAGCGGGACGATTTGCCTTCGCTAAAAACACGAAAAAACAGATTGAGGATGCTGATTTGCAGGCACAAACAATCCTTAAAGAAGCTAAACTGAGAGCCGAAACCATCCGTAAGGAAAAGGAATTGGAAGCAAAAGAAAAGTTTGTGCAACTCAAGTCTGAACACGACAGAGAGGTGAATGAACGTAACCGTAAAATCGGAGAGAGTGAGAACCGTGCCCGCCAAAAAGAACAAACCATCAATCAAAAAGAAAGCAATCTTGATAAGCAGACCAAAGAAAATGAGGCTATCAAAGAAAACCTTAACCGCCAGATTGAGGTAGTGAATTTAAAACGTACCGAACTGGAGAAACATCAGGAAGAGCATATCCGCAGGCTTGAAAAAATAGCTGGCTTAAGTGCTGAAGAAGCTAAAAATCAATTAATAGAAAGTTTGAAACAAGAAGCTCAAACACGAGCACTTGTTTTACAACAGGAAATTATTGAAGACGCAAAGCTAAAGGCCAATAAAGAAGCCCGCAAAATAGTTATTCAGTCTATACAACGAACAGCTGCAGAACAAACCATTGAAAATACAGTTACTGTATTTAACCTGGAAAGTGATGAAATTAAAGGTCAGATCATTGGTCGTGAGGGTCGTAACATCCGTGCCATTGAAGCAGCAACGGGTGTTGATTTGATTGTTGATGATACACCTGAAGCGATATTGCTTTCATCATTTGATCCCCTCCGCCGTGAAGTAGCCCGTTTAAGTTTACAGCGTTTGGTGGCAGATGGACGTATTCACCCGGCACGTATTGAAGAAGTGGTGGAAAAAACCAAGCGTCAGTTGGAAGAACAGGTAATGGAAATTGGTGAACGTACCGTTATAGAGTTGGGCATTCATGGTTTGCATAAAGAATTGATCAGGATGGTAGGCCGCATGCGTTTCCGTTCATCGTATGGTCAAAACTTATTAATGCACAGTCGTGAAACTGCTAATCTCTGTTCTATTATGGCAGCAGAACTTGGGTTGAACCCCAAACTGGCTAAACGTGCCGGTTTGTTGCATGATATTGGAAAAGTACCTGAAGAAGAAACAGAATTAAGCCATGCATTACTTGGCGCTAAGCTTGCTGAAAAATATGGTGAGAACCCTGCAGTAGTAAATGCTATCGGTGCCCACCATGATGAAATGGAGATGCAGTATGTGATCTCCCCCATTGTTCAGGCATGTGATGCTATCAGTGGTGCAAGACCCGGAGCCCGCCGTGAGATTATGCAGCAGTATCTGCAACGTATCAAGGATCTGGAAAGTTTGGCTATGACTTATCCCGGTGTTGAAAAGGCTTATGCAATCCAGGCTGGTCGTGAGTTGAGGGTTATTGTTGAGGCAGATAAAGTAACCGATTCTGAATCGGATAAACTGAGTTTTGAAATGGCCCAGAAAATTCAAACCGAAATGGTGTATCCCGGCCAGATAAAGGTTACTGTTATAAGGGAAAAAAGAGCTGTAAACGTGGCGAGGTAGTATGAAAGGAATCGGTAATTAG
Source organism: uncultured Chitinophagaceae bacterium (assembly GCA_947085245.1). Lineage (GTDB taxonomy): Bacteria > Bacteroidota > Bacteroidia > Chitinophagales > Chitinophagaceae > Lacibacter. The sequence continues at coordinate 28,192 of CAMTVU010000099.1, forward strand.
GAATTTGGAATCGGGATGATAAACTTTTTCCCGAAATCCTTACAAACAAATTACCATTTACTGTAAAATCCCCTACCTTTGCCGTCCTAAAATTTTTGAGTTATGAACGCCGCTGTTGCATTTATTCATGAGCAATTAACTGCTAAAAAGGAATATCCTAAATTTAAAGCAGGAGATAATATCACTGTAAACTACAAGATTGTGGAAGGCGGTAAAGAACGTATCCAGAGCTTCCGTGGCGATGTAATCAAACGCCAGGGAATTGGCGCAACTGCTACATTTACAGTGCGTAAGATTTCAGACGGTATTGGTGTTGAGCGTACTTTTCCACTCAGTTCCCCTAATGTTGACTCAGTTGAACTGAATAAAGTAGGTAAAGTAAGCCGAGCAAAACTCTTCTATCTTCGTGAAAGAAGTGGTAAGAGTGCCCGTATTAAGGAAAAGCGCATGAAATAAGCATATTGAAAAGGGGAAAGGGAAACTTTCCCCTTTATACTTTACTGGCATTATTTTCGTTGTATATTTACTGAATATCAGAAACCCAACAGTACTTAATCCCATTCCTATCGAAACGAACGTTACCCCATTTGTTCATTAAATTTATCAGTTTCGGTATGAAAAAAGTATTGGTTGCTCTTGCAGTTGTTGCGTTTTTTTTAATGTCCTGTAATCGTGGTGTTACTCCTTACCAGGCCGCTCATGGCAAAGCCGGTAAATGCGGAAAGAATTACATCCGCTAACCCCAATCAGGATAAATTCATTTGAAACCTTCTGTTAAAGAAGGTTTTTTTATGCAAATCTTTCTTGATGCTGCTGCTTAAATAGCTGTAACTTTGTTGTCCAATAAATTTCAGATTATGAATTTTCAACCCATACTTCTCGGCGTACTTGGTACACAGGAAATTATTCTGATTGTAATTGCGATTCTTATCCTCTTTGGTGGTCGCAAAATTCCTGAACTGATGCGTGGTCTTGGAAAAGGCATCCGTGAGTTTAATGATGCAAAAAGCAATGTTCGTAAGGAAATTGAAGACAGCACCAACGATACACCGGAAACCAAGCAGTAATTTTTTTATTCATTCATTTTCTCTTCTCAAACTGAAGCTGTAAAGCTATTTGTATCCGTTTGCAACCATAAAGGATTACCAGGAAAGTTTGCTGAGCAATAAAACATCCTGCAAAGAAGCAGTTCAGTTTTATTTATCTCAAATAAAGCAGCATGAGCATTTGAATGCACTTGTTCACTGTTTTGAAGAAGAAGCTTTGTGCAAAGCGGTTCAGTTAGATGAACAACGCAACGCCGGCAAAGTTAGGGGTAAGCTGCATGGTGTTGTAATTACTATCAAAGATGTAATTGCTTATAAACAACATCCTGTTTCAGCAGCATCAAAAATTCTCAAAGGTTTTCGCTCCATTTATAATTCCACTGCTGTTGAGCGGTTACTTGCAGAAGATGCTATCATCCTCGGCACCACCAACTGCGATGAATTTGCTATGGGCAGCAGTAATGAAAATTCATCTTATGGTGCAGTAAAAAATTTACTGGATGAAACCCGTGTTCCCGGCGGATCATCAGGCGGATCAGCTGTTGCTGTACAGGCAAATCTTTGCATGGTGAGTTTGGGAAGCGATACGGGTGGGTCTGTTCGCCAGCCTGCAGATTTTTGCGGAGTGGTTGGCATGAAACCAAGCTATGGAAGAATCAGCCGGTATGGATTGATTGCTTATGGTTCCAGCTTTGACCAGATTGGCGTATTGGCAAAAAACGTTGCAGATATTGCATTGGTTCTTTCCGTAATTGCAGGCGCTGATGATTTTGACAGCACTGTTTCATCTTTACCTGTTCCTGATTATTCTGCTGCTTTAAATAAAGTGCAATCAGCAAAACCGGTTCTTGGTTACTTCAGGCAAACACTTTTACACGAAGGGCTTGATGAAGAAATTAAATCATCTCACCTTAACTTCATCAATCAATTAAAAAAAGATGGTTACGAAATAAAGGAGTTAGATTTTGATCTGCTTGATTATATTGTGCCTGCTTATTATGTACTTACAACTGCCGAAGCAAGCAGTAACCTCTCCAGGTTTGATGGTGTGCGTTATGGCCATCAGGCAACACCTGTAAAAGAAGAATTAACAGAATTTTACTCAGCCAACCGTTCAGGTGGTTTTGGTAAAGAAGTACAACGCCGTATCATGCTGGGCACTTTTGTTTTAAGTACAGGTTATTACGATGCTTATTATACAAAAGCTCAACAGGTAAGACGAAAGTTGTACAATGAAACAAAACTGGTTTTCAAAGAAGTAGATGTATTGCTGATGCCTGTATCGCCATCCACAGCTTTTAAGATTGGAGAAAAAAGCAACAACCCCGTTGAAATGTACCTGGCAGATATTTATACCGTTTACGCTAATTTGGTTGGCATACCTGCTATTTCAATTCCTCTTTTTCAGCATAGCAACGGTTTGCCTTTTGGGCTGCAACTCATGACAAAGCATTTTGAAGAACTATCTTTGCTGCGCCTTAGCAATGAATGGATGAAAACATATACTACTTCGCTCATTTAAAATAAACCACAATTTTATATGAGCTATGTAGTACACAGCAAGGCCATTTAATTTTTTATCATGCAGAAAATTCTATTGCTCATACTTCTTAGTGGAAGTTGTCTTTTGTCGTTTGCACAGAAAGACAGTTCAGGCAATGGAATTATTGTTGATACAACAGCACCTCAAGGCAATGTTGGCAAGTATGGATTTCAAACATTATTCGTTAACAAAGACTTCAATTCAGCTTTAACTTATGATGCACAAATTCATCCGCAGGCGTGGGGCTTCATCCAGGATTATTTAGAAGATCATGGAAAAAGTTTAACCAAAATGAAAAGCTGGGGCGTTCCTTATTTTACGTTGATTGATAATGTACTCATGCAATACGGATTGCCGCATGAACTAAAATATCTGGCAGTTATTGAATCAGGCTTGAGCAGCGGAGCAACAAGCTGGGTTGGAGCAAGAGGGCCCTGGCAGTTTATGCCTTATACGGCTAAGGAATATGGGCTACTGGTAAACGGATGGGTTGATGAACGTACCGACTATTTCCGCAGTACACATGCCGCAGCAAAATATCTCACTGCTCTTTACGATGATCTGCAGGATTGGTTACTGGTGATTGCAGCTTATAATGGCGGGCCGGGCCGGGTGTACAGCGCCATTAAAAAAAGCGGCAGCCGTGATTTCTGGAAACTGCAATACTATCTTCCTGCCGAAAGCAGAACTCATGTAAAGAAATTTATTGCTACCCATTATATCATGGAAGGGAAAGGCGGAGTAACAACAATGGTTAACAATGGGCAGCAGGGAAAGATCAATGAATTTGCTCCGGAGAAAACCGATCCGAATATAGATATACAAGCCATAGCAGGAAAATTCAGTTCGGTGGTGATGGCTAAAAGTTTAGTGTTGGACCTGATGTATTTTAATCAGCTCAACCCCAACTTTGATGCAGTACTGGCCGGTAACAATACATTTGACCTGCGCTTACCAAAAGAAAAAATGCAACTCTTTAATACCAACCGCTACAATATTTTAAGCGAAAGTGTTCAATTACTCATGCGGTTTTATGGCGATGACGGTATGAAAGAAATTTATCCAAAGGTTTCTGAATTGCCGGAGATAAAGAAGAAAGCTATCAAGAAAAAGAGTTAAGTTAATACGTTTCTGATAGCACCCGCCTTTAATAAACATTCTTCATATTCCTTCCCTGCATCACTGTAAAACGTAATACCACTGCCAACGAGATAAGAAAGATAGTTGGCAGATGCATTGTACAAAATACTCCTGATCACTACATTAAAATCAAAGTTTCCATTGGGAGCAAGATGGCCAACTGCGCCGGAAAAAATTCCCCGTCTTGTTTGTTCATACTGTTCAATCAACTGCATCACTTTTTGTTTGGGTGCTCCCGTCATACTGCCCATGGGAAATGTTGCCTTGATTATTTCAGTAAATTTCAAATCATTTTTCACTTCACCGCTTACAGATGAAATCATTTGATGCACCTGCGGAAATGAATAAACACCAAACAACTCATCCACTTTTACCGTTCCTTCTTTACACACACGGCTTAGATCATTACGCACCAAATCCACAACCATCACATTCTCACTCCTGTCTTTTTCGCTTTGATGCAATTGATTCTTCAACACTTCATCTTCGGCTGTATCTGTTCTGTTTCTCCTTATTGTTCCTTTGATGGGTTGCGACAGCAATTGATTTCCCTGCTTTCGTAAAAAACGTTCGGGACTTGCACATAGCAAATAACTGTTCTCCACTTTATAAAATGCAGCAAATGGATTGGGTGAAATAGTTGTGAGTGACTGATAAGTTTGAACAGGATCAATTACTGCATCTTCAGCAAAAAACTCCATGCAGTAATTCAATTCATAACAATCGCCACGGAGAATGTGCTGCTGAATGGATTGAATTGTTTTGAGATATTCCGCTTTAGTTACACGCTCTTGAATCTGTAATTCATTGTTCTGAACATAAGTTGCAATTGATTGCGTTTTGATTTGCTGAAAAACTTCTGCATGATCTTCTTTCAACGAACCAATGCTGATCTCTTTATCACCCAGTTGAAATATATATTGAGGAACAAAAAAATACAGATCAGCAAAACCAATCTTATCGGCATGTGCCGATTGCAACTGCTCTGTTTCATTTTTCAATTCATAACCTAAATGACCAAAGCACCAGTCATTTTGTTTTTCAAGAAACTGTTGTAAATCATTCAAAGCGTTTCCTGCATTGGCCGCAACAGATGCAACAACACCGCAACCAACCAAACATTCATAGCTATGGCCGGGTAACCGGTAATGATGGTTATCCAGAAAAGCACAAATGTTGAACCGGTTACACCAGCTCAACATTTTACTTTTTGTTTCAGACAGATCTGTTATTGAAAAAGATTGAAAGCTTCTTTTCACTTAGCAAGTTAA
>CAMTVU010000100.1:0-36679 GCA_947085245.1 uncultured Chitinophagaceae bacterium
GTTCCATTGTACAATACGTTTGAAGAAGTGTGGAAGTTTGGTGAAGCAATGAAAGCTGTACTACTTGCATAAATTTATCAGCACATCAACATTAAATATTGTTGATGTCATTGACTGAAAAAGCATTGTTTTGATTTTGAATGCATCGTAACCTGTAAAAAAAAGATCACAGGGTCATCATCACACATTCACAATCAACACCGGTATTTCCACTTCATGCCTTACCGCTTCAATGGTTTCGCCAAACACATAATCTTTTAATCCTTTGTGGCGGTGGGCACCCATAATGAGCAGATCACTCTTGCTTTCTTTTACAATACGTACAATTTCTTTAATTCGGTTGTTGTAACCAAGTGCAACAGATATATTGTAACCCTGTTGTTGCAGGGCGGCGGCATAATACTCAAGGCGTTGCCTGTCTTTACGGGTTTCATCATCATCACTGGCTTCGCCAAGCAGGCGGGCCGGTGCAGACTCTACAACATGCACAAACAAATAGCTGGCTTCTTTTTTTCCCTGGTTGAGGGCATAGGCAATAAGTTTTTCATCATTCACCGAAAAGTCCAATGCCACTGCAATGATATTCACTGCAGGAACAGAAAGGTTGGAGAGGGATGGTATTTCGCTATGCATTTTAATACTGTCTTTACGCATTTGTTTTCTGATCAATGGCAGAAACGTCATGGTTAAAAACAACCATACAAATAATAGTGCAATGATGGGTATCGCCAACTTCCAGAACAACATGCCGGGTTGGTTGTACACAGCCAGGATTTCCTGCAGCACCAACTGCACATTTAAAAATACAAGAACACCGGCAATAAGCCATGCGGCAATTTTTTTCCAAAGTTTAATGGCAAATTCACCCATAGTATTTTTATCGCTCACAAAATGAATGAGTGGTATTACTGCAAAGCCCAACTGCAAACTGAGTATTACCTGGCTAAAAACGAGCAGGTCATCTATTTTTTCTTCACCATAGATAAGAATAACAATAACGGCCGGGATGATGGCAATTAACCTTGTCATCAAACGGCGCAGCAATGGATTGATGCGTATGTGCAGGTAACCTTCCATTACAATTTGTCCGGCCAGTGTGCCGGTGATGGTACTGCTTTGCCCGGCAGCAATCAATGCCACTGCAAAAAGAATGGGAGCAAGCCTGGTGCCAAGCAATGGTGCCAGTAACTGGTGTGCATCTTCAATTTTAGCAACTTGTGTGTTTCCTGTTTTAAAGAAAACGGTGGCAGCTAATACAAGTATGGCAGCATTTACAAAAAAAGCGGCATTGAGTGCAATGGTACTGTCAATGAAATTAAATTTCAATGCACGGCGTATGCTTTCTTTGTCTTCTCCTATCTTTCTTGTTTGTACCAATGCTGAATGTAAATACAAATTGTGCGGCATTACCGTAGCGCCAATAATGCCAACGGCAATATACAAGGCCTGGTTGCTTAAAGCCGTAGGGATGAAACCTACTGCAACTTCAGACAAAGAAGGTTTGGCTAAAAAAATCTCAATTAAAAAAGAAGAACCAATGATGGCCACCAATGCAATGATGAATGCTTCTAATTTTCTGATGCCGTAGTTCTGCAGCCATAATAATAATAACGTATCAAACACGGTAATACCAACGCCGTAAATCAATGGCAAACCGGTGAGGAGATAAATACCAAGGGCCATACCCAACACTTCAGCAAGGTCGCAGGCAGCAATGGCAATCTCTGCAAGTATATACAAACAGAAATTAACGAAAGGAGGATACACTTCCCTGTTGGCCTGTGCCAGATCCCTGCGGCGAACAATACCCAATCTTGCACTTAAACTTTGCAGCAACAGGGCCATGAGGTTACTCATGAGTAAGACCCATATCAATTGATAGCCAAACTTGGCACCACCCTGCAGATCGGTAGCCCAGTTACCGGGATCCATGTACCCAACGCTTACAAGATAGGCAGGGCCTGCATAAGCAAGGATGCGCCGCCAGCCTTTTTGCGGTTGAGTAGTATCTACACTTGCATGTACTTCGCTGAGTGAGTTTTCTGTATGCCGCAGTTTTACATTCATTTACAGGAGTTTTACAAAAATATTTTTTGACAGTTGCTCACTGAGTGTGGTAAGTGGTTGGTTACGGATTTTTATTTCAACCGATCCATCATAGAGAAACCGTTGTTTGATTTCTACTTTGGTGCCGATGCTGATCTTTTTTTGTTTGAGCATTTCCAACAGGTTGCTGCTCTGATCGCCAACGGCAGTAACAATAGCCTGTTGTTGTTCTTTAAGTTGATGGAGGCTGATGTTGCTCATGGCTTCCATACGACCGTTGCTGTCGGGGATAGGATCGCCATGCGGATCGGCTTTGGGATTACCGAGAAAATCATCAAGTCGTTTAATAAGTTCGGGGCTGCTCACATGTTCCAGCTCTTCAGCAATGGCATGTACGGCATCCCATTCAAAGTTTAATTTATCTACTAAAAAATATTCCCACAGCCTGTGCCGGCGGATGATGCCCAGGGCAATCTTCTTTCCTTCGGCATTGAGCTTTACACCGTAGTAGGGTTCATAGTTTAAAATCTTTTTTTCTTTCAGCCGTTTCAGCATATCCGTTACAGATGCAGGCTTGGTATGCAGTTCGGCTGAGAGTTCATTGGTAGTTACGTTGCTGTCGCTTTGCTGCAACCGCCAGATGGCTTTGATGTAATTCTCTTCTGCGGTGGAAAAGTTCATGGTAGATGAAATTAAAATTTAGGTAAATCTAAAAAAAAGAAATGAGATTTCAACACAGGGATACGGAGAAAGGGGAGTATTGGCACACAGAGGCACAGAGGGTGCAGGGAATATATTGTTATTTCTCTGTGTTCACAGTATCTTCTGTGTGAAAAAATCTTCTTCTGATTTTCTGGCCTTAATTTTGAAAGACACTCAAATGCTCTATTTTTATCCCTCTTTCTTAACCCCGTCGTATGAACAATAAATGGATCTGGTTATTTCTTGTTGTTGCTGTTGTTGCGTGCAAGAGCCCAAAGCCCAAAGCAATTACAGATGAAAATATTACTGCAAGCGACCTGGTAGAACTGGCGCCTGCTCTTTCTTTCCCGGTAATCATCAATGATTCAATGCTGAATAAAAGGGAAAAGGATTCTTCCCTGCTCAATCAAACAGCATTTAAAACATTTATTCCCGATTCAGTTTTTAAACAACTGTACCCTGTAAGCAGGCAATTGAAACTGTATCTCATCGGTAAATCAACCGATGCAGAAAAGGGGAATTATATGATCATTAAATCCATTGCAGGAAAAACAAAAGGAGCACAGTTATTTTATTTTGATAAGAAGTCAGCCTTTTTGGGGGTGATGGATATTGTAAGTAAGATGCCCAGGGGTTTGGGTGTACGTTATTGTAAGATTGATAATAAATACAATATATCTTTTGTGCAGGAACGCAAAACGCCAACTGGTGAATTGTGGACAAATGAAAGTATTTACTACATGGATGCAACAGGTAAGTTCATTATGGCCATGACCAACAGCACGGAAGATCTGAGCGATGTGATCATGGGAAACCCTATTGACAGCTTTGCACGAAAGAATAAATTATCAGCTGATTATTCCGGGGATAAAAAAAATCTTGTTTCCATACGTGATGGAGCTACTGAAAAAACATTTCAGTTCTTCATTCATTTCAGTAAACAGAATGGTGAATGTGTGGGTGAGGTAAAAGGTGATGGCGAATGGATTGGTAAAAACAAAGGCATTTTCCGTGATGGGAATACGGATTGTGTGATTGCATTTAATTTCACTTCCTCATCGGTTACCATTGCTGAAGAAAACGGTTGCGGATCTTACCGTGGCATTACCTGTTTCTTTGAGGGAACATATCCACGCAAGAAAGAACCTGTACAGGTGAGGAAGGGAAAGAGAAAGAAATAAGAAATAAGAGGTAAGAAGATTCATCATTACTAACGACTATCGGCTATCAACTATCGGCTAATAACTACCGGCTCTTAAATCTGTCATCAAACTAAAAAGCAATGAGCAATCGTATTCACATCAGCTCCGGTTCTCCATGGGAAGATATTGTTGGTTACTCACGTGCAGTAAGGGCAGGCAACCTTGTAGAAGTAGCAGGCACAACAGCTATGGATGGAGATGTATTAGTTGGTGAAGGCAGTGTGTATGCACAAACACAATTCATTCTGCAAAAAATAGGAAAAGCATTGGAACAGGCGGGCTCTTCGCTGGAGCATGTAATACGCACAAGAATGTACATAACCGATATTTCAAAGTGGGAAGAAGCAGGAAAAGCCCACGGCGAGGTGTTCGGGAAAAGTAAGCCAGCTTCAACTATGGTAGAAGTATCAGCACTTATTGACTCCCGTTTATTGATTGAAATAGAGGCAACTGCCATTATCCCAACTGTTTAATGTGAATAACCCCCCGGCCCTAAAACATGTGATTTAATTTTTTCAGTTTATATTGCGGCCCTTTTAGCAAACTAACTCAATTATGTCGTTTAAAAATTTTAAGGTACCGTACCAGGCTGATAATGAGTATTCAAAAAAGGCAGCTTACTTTTCCATGGAGTTTGCCGTTCATCAGCCCTTGAAAATTTACAGTGGTGGTCTTGGTTTTTTAGCAGGCTCTCACATGCGCAGTGCTTATGAACTCAAACAAAACTTAATAGGTATTGGTATTTTGTGGAAGTATGGTTATTACGACCAGGCCCGCAACCAGGATCAAACTTTGCAGGTACAGTGGAACGAAAAAATCTATAATTTTTTAGAAGATACAGGTATCAAATTCCAGATCAATATTCACGAACATCCGGTTTGGGTAAAAGCATGGTATCTCAATCCTGAAACGTTCAAGAGTGCCCCGATGTTTTTGTTGAGTACCGATTTGCCGGAGAATGATTATGTATCTCAAACCATCTGTCACCGTTTGTATGATGCCAACGTTGCTACCAAAGTAGCCCAGTTTATTTTATTGGGTGTGGGTGGCGCAAAACTGATTGATGAATTGGGATTCAATCCTGATGTGTATCACCTCAACGAAGCACATGCCATCTCTTCTGCATTTTATCTCTACAAAAAATTTGGAACTGTTGATGAAGTAAAGAAGCGAATGGTGTTTACAACGCATACACCGGAAGAAGCAGGAAATGAAAAGCATGATATTTACCTGTGTGAAAAGATGAGTTATTTCTGCGGTGTTCCGATGGATGAGGTAAGAAAGCTCACGGGTATTGAAGATGATCAGTTCAATCATTCCCTTGCTGCTTTGCGTTTTGCAAGAATTTCTAACGGTGTAAGTGCATTGCATGGTGAGGTGAGTCGTAAGATGTGGAGTAATTATGAAAATATTGCACCCATCACCAGTATTACCAATGCACAGAACTGGCGTTACTGGGCCGATAAGCAATTGTATTTTTCAATGGATGAAAACAATGAAGAAAAATTTGATGACCGTAAAAAATATTTGAAGAAAAGAGCGTTTGATCTTGTTGCAGATCAAACAGGGAAATTGCTTGATCCAGATGTGTTAACCATTGTTTGGGCACGCCGTTTTGCAGGATACAAACGTGCCGAATTAATTACCAGGGACCTGGATCGTTTCAATGCATTAATGAGCAATAAAAAATATCCTGTTCAAATCATCTGGGCCGGAAAGCCTTACCCTGTTGATTATCCTGCAATCAGTGATTTTAATAACCTGGTTCATCTCAGTAAGAATTATAAAAACATTGCTGTGTGTACAGGTTATGAACTTGGATTGAGCAAGCGCTTGAAACAAGGTGCAGATGTGTGGCTGAACAATCCCCGTGTACCCCGTGAAGCAAGTGGTACAAGTGGTATGACGGCGGCAATGAATGGCGCTGTGAATTTCAGTACGTTTGACGGGTGGATTTGTGAGTTTGCCAATCATGGTAACAACAGTTTTATTGTTCCTCCCGTTGATTACAACGCAATGACTGTGCAGGAGCAAGATCAGTATGATCTTGATCAGATGTATGAAATACTGGAAAAACAAATTCTTCCTTTATACTACGATAATTACAAAGTGTGGCGACAGATTACGCAAAACGGAATGAGGGATGTGCGTTTTCAGTTTGACAGTAACCGTATGGCAGATGAATATTATAAATTGCTGTATAACAAAAAATAAGAATTATTTAATTTATATGAACCCCGACTGTAACGTCGGGGTTTTTATTTAAATTTATTAGATGAACGAATATGTAAAAACATTTGAACTCCGCTGGAGTGATGTAGATGCCAACTTTCATGTGAGCCATTCAAAATATTATGAACTGGGTGCACACACCCGAATGAGTTTTTTAATTGAGAGTGGTTTAACGGTTGAACGGATGCAGCAGTTAAAGCTGGGTCCCATCCTGTTCAGAGAAGAATGCGTGTTCAAAAAAGAAATCAATGCGGGTGACATCATTCATGTAAATATGATGCTTTCAAAATCAAGGCGTGATGGTTCCCGGTGGAGTGTACGGCATGAACTGAAGAAAGAAGATGGTACAATAGCAGCTTTAATCAATGCCGACCTTGCATGGCTGGATCATTCTGAAAGAAAACTGTCAACTCCTGCTATTGCAACAGGTATCATTGAACAGTTGCCAAAGACAGATGATTTTGTTTATACTGATTAGTTATTCACTCAACTCACTCAACTCCAGCCAGCGCATTTCTTTTTCATCGAGCAAATCTGTTATATCACCAATACGATGTGAGAGTTGTTGTAATTCTTCAAAGGGTATGTTGCCGCTGTTGAGTTTATGGTTGATGTTTTCTTTCTCAGCCGATAAGGCTTCAATTTCTTTTTGCAAAGTTTCAAACTCCCTTTTTTCTTTAAAGCTGAATCGTTTTTTTTCTGTGGATGATTTGGTTTCTGCCGATGCTTTCTGTTGCGGCGCTTTTACTATCAGCTCCTCACTAACGGCTCCGGCTTTCTCTCTTTCTTTTTCCCACAACCTCAGCTGGCTATAGTTTCCGGGGAAATCCCTTACCACTGCATCGCCTTCAAATACAAACAGGTGATCAACCAGCCGATCCATGAAATAACGGTCGTGACTGACAATGAGCAAACAGCCGGGAAATTCACTTAAGAAATTTTCAAGCACAGCAAGTGTTGGAAGATCAAGATCATTGGTAGGTTCATCCAATATTAAAAAATTGGGATTGCAGAACAGGATGGAAAGCAGGTGCAATCTTCTTTTTTCACCGCCGCTTAATTTAGATATGTACGTATATTGTTTATCAGGATCAAACAAAAAGAGTTGAAGAAATTGTGCTGCACTTAAAGAACCGCCTGATGCCAATGGAAAATTTTCGGCAATGTCTTTCACAAACTCAATCACACGCATGTCTTCTTTTATTTCTAATCCTTTCTGTGAATAGTTTCCAAATACAATGGTATCACCAACGTTTATCTTGCCGCTATCGGGTTGCTGAATGCCCTGTATAATTTCAATGAAAGTTGATTTACCTGCACCGTTCTTTCCCACAACTCCGGCACGTTCTCCTTTTTTAAAAGTGTAATCAAATCCTTTGAGGATTGCTTTATCGCCAAAACTTTTGTACACTTTTTTCATCTCCACAACTTTGCCACCCAGCCGGTTCATCTTCATGCTGAGCAGCACTTGCTGATCTTCGATGCGTTGTTTTGCTTTTGCTTCAACTTCATAAAAATTATCCTGCCGTGATTTGCTTTTGGTGGTTCGTGCCCTTGGTTGTTTCCGCATCCACTCCAGCTCTTTGCGATATGTATTTTTTGCTTTGTCAATACTTGACAGCTCACTTTCTATTCTTGCAGTTTTCTTTTCTAAATAATTTTCATAGTCGCCTTTGTACTCTGCCAGGTTGCTTCCATCAAGTTCCCATATTTCATTACAAACCGTATCTAAAAAATAACGGTCGTGGGTAACAAGTAACAAAGTAATTTTTTCTTTGCTGAGATAATGTTCCAGCCATTCCACCATTTCCACATCTAAGTGGTTGGTAGGTTCATCCATGATGAGTAAAACGTGTTTGTGATCAAAGCCAATATCAATCAGTGTTCGGGCCAATGCCACACGCTTACGCTGGCCTCCTGATAAGGAACCGGCAGTTTGCTGAAGTTGATGGATATTGAGCTTGCCGAGAATCTGTTTCACTTTTGAATCAAAATCCCATGCATTCAGCTCGTCCATTTTTATGATGGCTGCATTCAGTTTTTCTGCATCGTGTTCTTCACTGATGGCTTCGTATTCTTTGATGGCATTGATGACCGGATGATTGTGTTGAAAAATATTATCAAGGATGGTTTTGTTTTCATCAAATACAGGTTCCTGTTCAAACAGGGCAATGTCCACATCTTTATGGATGCGGCATTTGCCATCATCGGCTGTTTCTTTACCTGCTAAAATTTTCAATAATGTTGATTTGCCCGAACCGTTCCTGGCCACGAGTGCAATTTTATCGCCTTCTTCAATATGAAAGGAAATATTTGAAAACAGGGGAGTGATGCCGTAACTCTTCGTTAAGCCTTCAACAGAAACATAATGCATGCTGCAAAGATACTGTAAGCGACTTCAAATCCCTTCACGGTGGGGAACGAAGAATGACTCGACGTCTTTGTGAGGAACGAAGCAATCTATAATCATATTTAACTCAGATTGCTTCGCCAAACTACTGGGCTCGCAATGACGGTTTAACGCTTGCCGGCAACCCAGATGAGCAGGCAAATACAAATGGTGAGAATGATAATGCCAGCCATTTGATAACGATCCCATAGCTGTTGTTGTTTTTTGACATTGAGCAAATGATGGATCTTTTCGTTACCTGCATTTTCTTTTTGTGCCAGCCGGAATAATCTTTCCGTTACCTGTTTTGTTTCTTTCATCGGTAATGATTTGGCTGCATTTAATAATACCTCAATAATGGTTTGATTTATATCTGTTTCATTGAAAGCAGTGAGTTTTTCAATCACTTCATCATTGAGCAGTTGATTTATTTCAGCAGCAACACCTGCATGATCCATGCGGTGTACATCCATATCAGCAATTACTTTATTCAGCTCCAGGCATTGAATGAGAATGTTGGGCGGAGTAATCATTTCTTCACCAATCTTTTTACTGCCTGCTTTTTGCAACCATCTTTTCTGCAGGTAGCGTTCTTTTTTAGCAGGGTTGATAAGTGTTTCGTAAGCCTCTTTTATTTCGTTGAATTGGGAAAGGGAGTAGGGATGTTCATTATTTTTATCCGGGTGATGGATCATTACCAGCTTGCGGTATGCCTGTTTAATTTCAGGAATGGTTGCTGTAACCGGTATTTCTAATATTGCATAATAATCTTTCAAGCAAACAAAACTAAGAATCTGAATTCCGAAAGAAAAAAAGAAAAATTTCACGCAAAGCCGCAAAGAAAAAATCTTTTCGGATTTCAGGAAGAATTGAGTTTAAATAAAATTCCTATTTTTAAACTTTATGAAGTCTGTTTCTTTGTTCATTTTATTTCTGTTGCCTGTTTTTCTTTATGCCGGAGATTCAACTCAAAATAAAGAGGGCCGCAAGCATTCATTAAAGGGGTATAAGAAAATCCTGTATAACATTGTGCTTCTGCATCCTAAAATGAATTCAGCTTTTGAACGGGCATTGCTGAAACATTATCTGCTGGGATCAGGATCTGCTTATGTGATAGCCGATTCTGATTTTGTACAACTGCAAAAAACAATTCCCCACTATGTACATACAAAAAACTGTGTAATTGCAAACAATCAGCAATACTGCATTCAGCATATTGATCTGAATGAGGATGCTTATTTTGGCTGGGCATTGGGAAATATGTATGGCATTTATCAAACCTCAACAGAGTTGCTGGTTTCTCTTGCAGATTTGTATGACTTTAATAAAGCAAAGAGAGGGGTGCGAAGCCAAAAGAGCGAACTTCTCTCAAGGGTCTTCAGATTTTTTGCTCCAGCATCAGCAAAAGCTTTTGTGGTAACATATAATGCCGATGGATATTTTAATCAACCTTGACTCGTTTGTGGAGTTATTTTAATAATGATTTTTTAAAGGCCCAGATGGCCGAAATGTTAGTAGAAAATATATTAAATCGCATGATTTTAGCTCCTTAGGAGCGATATGTTTTATGTTTCGCTCCTAAGGAGCTCTGAAAACATAATAAAATTGATTTTTCTACTAACATTTCGCCTCTACGAGGCTACTCCAATGGTTTAAACCTTAATCAATTCTTTTCGTTTGTGGGATTTCAAAAACCAGGTCTTTACCATAACAACCTGCCGGTGTTTGATAACCTGCTTTATAATTATCAGCCATTATTTTTTGTGTAATGAGTAAGCAACCCCATGCGGTTAAAGTATAACCATCAGCACAAATTAATTGACTGATGATTTCTTTCCCTGCTGCATTTTTTACTTTACCCCAAACAACTGTTTTTGAATGGGCTCTTTGTTCATCTGTTGGCCCGGCTGGCCTGCTGTTGATTTTTTTCTGAATCAATCCACGCACATAGTTTGTACGTAACAGCCAGTTGAACAGGAATTGAAATTTAAGAATACGATAAACAGACGGTTTCATTCCTGTAAATACTTCAATGTTGGGAATGCCGGTTGTATGATAAGCTGTAGAAATATCGCCCCATGGAATACTCATCACAAAACGTTTTTTACCATTGGCTTCAATCCATAGCCCTTTAAATCCTAACGGTTTTTTTACAAATTTTCCGTTCATGCGTATCACTGCTTTTTCTCCTGTTCTTGATGCCATTGTTGTTGCAGTGCCATGACTTGTTTGTCCGCCCGATGAAATAAATGCAAGTTGTAAATGGGTGGCATCGGGTAATTGCTGTTTCAGGTGCAGGGCTGTGCAATCGGTTGGTATTACATCAAAACCGGCGCCGGGCATAAGCATAACGCCTGCATTCTTTGCCTTGTCACTGTATTTTTTAATAAATTCAAAAACAGAAATGTCGCCATTGATGTCAATGTAATGCGTGTTGGTTGCAATGCAGGCTTCCACCATTTGCTTTGCAGTTTTATTAAATGGCCCGGCAGCATGAATAACTAATTTCACATCCTGCAACTGTTGTTCAATGCTTGCTGCATCATCCAAAGAAAAGATACTGTACGGAAATTGCAATTCATTTGCAAGCTCAGTAATTTCTTTTTCATTTCTTCCTGCAAGCACAGGAGTAATGTTGTAATCTTTTGCATAACGGGCAATGAGTTTACCGGTATATCCGTTTGCACCGTAGAGTAATACTTTATCTTTTGACATATTGTACTTTAAAATTCAATGAGTGAAATAATTTCTTCAAGATAAACTTTATCTGTTTCATCAAACATACTTAGTTCTTCCCCGTCTGCATCCAATACTGCAACAACTTCCCCGTTGCGGATAACAGGCACTACAATTTCTGATTTGCTTAAACTGCTGCAGGCAATATGTCCGGGAAATTTTTCTACATCAGCAACAATTAATGTTTTTGCTCCGTCCCATGAAGCGCCACAAACACCCCTGCCTTTGCGGATACGTGTACAGGCAACAGGCCCCTGGAAAGGCCCCAGAACAAGCTCTTCGTTTTTTACAATGTAAAACCCTACCCATAACCAGCCAAACTGTTCTTTCAATGCGGCGCAAACATTGGCAAGATTGGCAATCAAATCCGGTTCGCCATTTAGTAATCCTTTGATTTGCGGAATGAGTTGCTGATACTGTTCTTCTTTTGTTCCCTGTATGATGTCTAAATCTTCAGCCATTGAAAATGATTTGTGCAAAGGTAGGGAGGAGTGAAATGTATGCCATACCCGGTTTGCCACGAAGACTCAATGACAGAAAGTTCACAAAGCCAATACGAAGACATCTTACTATCTGATTTCTTCTTTGTATTTCTTTGTGCTTTCGTGTCTTTGTGGCAAACCTTATAAATACTTTTTAAAAAAGTCAATTGTTCTTTGCCAGGCAAGTTTTGCAGCCGCTTCATTATACCTTGTACCGGCTGTGTCATTATGAAAAGCATGATTCACACCTTCATACATGTACAATTCATAATTGATCATATTTGTTTTCAATGCTTCTTCATAAGCTGCAATACCTGCATTGATCCGTTCATCAAGTGAAGCATAATGTAATTGCAGGGCTGCTTTTATTTTTGAAACATCCGCAGCATTGGCCTGCCTTCCATAAAAAGCAACGGCCGCTTTTAATTCGGGAACATTTACCGCTAAGGTGTTGGCCATGCCGCCACCCCAGCAAAAACCAACACAACCAAACGAACCGTTGCTGTCGTTTCTTGTTTTGAGATAAGAAAATACATTGATGAAATTTTGTAAAGTTTCATCGGCATTCAAAGTTGTGAAAAGAGTTCTTGCTTCATCTTCATTGGCAGGTGTACCACCAAGCGGCGCCAACGCATTGGGTGCTATGGCCAAAAAACCTGCACTGGCAGCACGGCGTGTTACATCTTCAATATGTGCATTCAATCCACGGTTTTCATGGATTATCACCACTGTGCCATACTTCGCTTCCTTTATTGGCCTTGCCACATAAGCTTTCATTTCACCAGTTACAGTCGCATAAGTAATGTATTCTGTAAACAAATCATTGGCTGATGTAACAGCTGCTTTTGCATAATTACTTTCAAGCATGGGCAACAAAGCCATTGCTGCTGCCGTACTTCCCGTGAGCAGGATCAAACGTTTTAAAAAACTTTGTCTTGAAAGGGGCTTATGTGTGTACTCATCGTACAAATTAATGATACGCTGATCCATGGTAAATAATTTATTTGAATAAGTTACAAACTTTCAAAATTGTATTACAAAATATTTGATGAAAGGTTTACTGGAAAAAGGTAGTAAATTCATTCTTCATAAACTAAAACAAAAGGCTATGAGAATTCTTACGCTTTGTTTGACTTTGCTTCTTTCCCTTTCTCTTACGGCTCAAAAAAAAGCATTGGTAGGTGGCACTCTCATTGATGGTTTTGGTGGTGAGCCCATTAAAAATTCTGTCATACTTATTGAAGGTGATAAAATTGTAAAAGTAGGGCAGGTGGGTAGTATTGAAATTCCAAAAGATGCAGAAGTGATTTCAACAGAAGGCATGAGTGTATTGCCCGGCCTGTGGGATATGCATGTGCACCTCATGATCAACGGTCATTCTGATTATCCGTATTGGGATAAAAAATATCCGCCGTTGTTCCGCTCAGTGATCATGCCTGCAGGTGCGCAGCAATTGCTGATGGCCGGTGTTACCAGTGCAAGAGATTTGGGTGCGCCTTTGGAAGATATTATTGCTGTTAGAGATATGATCAACAAAGGACAATTGCCCGGGCCAACTTTGTATGTGAGCGGACCTTTTTTACAGCATGCCCCCTATCCTGGTACTGAACAATTCCGTTGGGGCATCAATGGTGTGGCCGATGCAAGAGCAAAGGTGCAGCGATTGGCAAAAGGCGGTGTGGATTGTATTAAGTTGATTGATCAGGATCAGATGACACAGGATGAAATCAATGCAATAGTTGATGAAGCACATAAATGGAAACTGAAAGTTGTGGCACATGCACATCGCCCAGAAGAAATCAGAAGAGGAATGATTGCAGGTGTTGATTGTTTTGAACATACAGGTTTGGCAACTGCACCTGAATATCCTGATGATGTGATGAAGATGATTAAAGAACGTACGGCCAACTCCAATACGAAATTGTTCTGGTGCCCAACAGTTGAAGGTTTGTTCAACAATGATTACAATATCCGCAACACAGAATATTTAGATGATCCTTCCTGGCACTTAGGTTTACCCGATAGTATTGTGAAGGACATACGCAATTCATTAAGGTATCCATCACAACTTTCTTATTTCCAGGTTACACCTTACCGTAAGCCTACATTAAAAAGAAAGTTTACACAGTTGAAAGAAAGCGGAGTGATTATGTTGATTGGAACAGACTCTGGTATTCCCATGAAATTTCACAGCCAGAGTACATGGAATGAACTGGATATTTGGGTGAGGGAGATGGGTGTTGATCCCATGCTTGCCATCCGTTCTGCAACCTATTGGCCGGCGGTGTTCCAGGGTGTTGAAGATAAAGTAGGAACCATCAGTGCAGGAAAAGTGGCTGATATTATTGCGGTGAAAGGTGATGTGCTGCGTTATATTAATTTGTTGCAGAAAGTGGATATGGTGATTAAGGGTGGTAAAAGGGTGAAGTGAGAAAGTAGTAATGAGCAGTTAAATGTAATATAGCGCAAGCGTCTCGCTTGTGTATGTTTTTTAAATTGTAATCAGCAAAAGCGAAACGCTTGCGCTTGATTTGGGTTATAAACTGATTTTTGAGTTAAGTAAGTTGTAAATGCTGATTTTCTAATTTCACTTTAAAGTGAATGTCTGCTTTAAGTGCTTTAAATACTTTAAGAATAGTATCAATAGTGGCACTGTTTGTACTGCTTTCTAATTTAGAAATTTGTGCTTTTTGTACACCTACCAACTTTCCAAGTTGTTCTTGAGTTAGATTACGTTCCTGTCTTGCTTTTTTAATCATATACCCAAGCACATCCATGCTGAGTTCATGTTCATATTTATCTCTGGCGGGAGTTCCTTTTTTCCCAATGTGTTTATCTTTCAACACTTCAAAAGAAACCGATTTCATTTGTGTCTTTGCCATATTGTTATTTTATAGATTCAAAATATTTTTCTCTGATTTTCCTTGCCCGTTCAATCTCGTTGTCGGGAACTTTGTCAACTTTTTTTATGAAGCCGTGTGTCGCAAAAACCAACGTGTTTTGATTGTCAGTTCTATCCCAGAATGCCAGTAATCGAATCTGGTTATTTCCATGTCTCACTCTGAACTCCCAAATTTCATCTCTCAGCTTTTTAAATAGTCGGGGATCGTTTGTTTGCTCAGCAAGATCAATATTATAAAACAACTTCCTGATAGCTTTTTGATCAATACCTGCAATAAATTTATTCGCTTGATCTAAAAATCTTGTATTGAAATAATGCACTGGTTGTGTTTTGACAAAGGTAGGATAAGTTTCTAAAAATGGAAACTTAATTTTAACCTTGCGGCAGGGAAGGATAGATATGATTTTATCCACAATTTATATTAAACAGTAGAATTGAAAATCGAATATTTGCTGCTATATATTTCAGATAGTTGTTGCAACAGCTCAAATTTCTATAAACGTTTGCACATGCTTTTAATAAAAATAGAATCACAGAAAATCCTGCATCAAAAAATAAAATTAAAACCTGATGGCAATCATAGAAAAACCATTTAACGGGTACTACTTTTAGCGCAGGGCTGGGTGAGCATCAGGATATTTTTCCGCTTTCTGATCTTTTTTAAAAATAACACAGGCTTAATGCAGCGGATGCATTTGTTTTTGTATCATTGAAACATATAATAACAGCTTATGAGAATAATACATCTTCTGCTGGCAGCCATCCTTTTCCTGGCCGCATGTGACACCACGTTTGATTTTAATAACGCAGCGGCACAGGTTTATGTTCCCGTTTACGCACAGCCTGCCGATTTAACCAATATCGGTACCGAATCTGCCAAAGCAATTGAAAAGCCAGGCAAGATTTATGTCATTGGTAATTTGCTGTTGCAGAATGATGTGAATAAAGGAGTGCACCTAATTGATGTCAGCAACCGCAATCAGCCCCGCAAAATTGCTTTCCTTCGGGTTCCTTTCAGTACAGAAATATCAGTAAAGAACAATTACCTGTACGTAAATAATTTCAATGATCTGCTGGTGTTTAACCTCATTGACCCGGGGAATCCCTTGCTGGTAAAGCGATTAAGCAATGTGTTCCCTTATCATAACAGTGAATACCCGCCTGTAAGCAATACTTATTTTGAATGTGTTGACAAATCAAAAGGAATTGTTGTTGACTGGAAATTAGAATCAGTAAAAGATCCCAAATGCCGCCGTTAAAACTTACACCTATGCAAAAGAAAATAACGATCGCTGCTTCTTTAATTCTTTTTTCACTGCTGCTGCTGCAGTGCGATAAAGAAAGTACCGGATTTAATACAAATGCTTATGCCCCGTCTCCAACAGGGCAGGGCGGTTCATTGGCCCGGTTTGCTGTAGCAGGCAACTACCTGTATGCAGTTGATAAGGAAAACCTGAGTGTATTTAAAATACAGGATGCAGCAAATCCTGTGTTGATTAAAACAACAAAAGTGGGTTTTGAAATTGAAACCATCTTCCCGTTTAAAGACAAGCTGTTCATTGGCAGTACCAGTGTGGTACATATTTTTTCCATAGATAACCCCGAAAATCCCGTTAAACTGAGCCAGGCAATTTCACCTACAGTGCTGCGCCGTTGCGATCCGGTAGTGGCAAAGGATACGGTAGCCTATGCAACCCTTCGTGTAAATGGCGCCTGCGGCGGTATGCAAAGCGTACTTGCATGTTATGATATAAAAAACATACTCAACCCTGTTCAGAAATTTACAGTAAACGTTGCAGAACCTTACGGGTTGGGTTATAAAGATGATGTGTTGTATGTGTGCGACAGGCAGGCAGGGTTAAGGGTGTTTGATATCAGCAAAGCCTATCAGCCAATGCAAATAAAAATACTTACAGATGCCAACTGGTATATTGATGTAATAGCTTACAACGATGTGTTGGTATGCTGGACAAATACAGGCGTAACCCTTTATGATATTACCAACAACCGCAATCCCCAATTGCTAACCTCAATTCAATAATAACCAATGAAATTTTTGTTCTTTGTTGTAATCAGTTGTATGGTATTTCAATTTACAACTGCCCAGGAAACTATAAAGAAAAGTAATGATTATAAACTGGCCGTAAGATTTAATCCGCTGTCATTGTTTGATCCCGTTGAAACAAATCTTTCTGTGGGCATTGACATGAAGCTGCGAAAAAAACTTTCCCTGGGAGGTGATGTAGCTGTATATATTGCAAGAAATGTTTACGCTCAAAGCCGCCCCATGAGTGGGTTTTATGTAAGGCCAACCCTGAGATGGTATTCCAATAACAGATTGTACATGTTTACGGAGCTGGTGCTGATGTATAAACACACGGCCCGTAAAGAAAATGATTGGTTGGGTATGGATTGTGTAAACGGTGTTGCAGCCTACGAAAAATTTACGCAGTATAAAGAAGTGAGAGATGTATTTGATCTTAGTTTCAGGGCAGGGATGAGGGAAAACCTGTTTCAATCTGAAAACTGGTTCTTTGAATTTTACATGGGTATTGGGTTGCGGCAAAAGTTACATTCTCTCAAATACAATGAAAAGAACACCTGTGCAACAACAGCTGCAGGCGAATTCTTTAACATTCTTAATCAAAACCCATCAGGCAATTTTACAACTTTATCAATTCCCGCCGGCATGAGGTTGGTGTGGGTTTTACAATAAAAGATTTTATCAATCCAACCTTTGTTGCAGGGTTGTGGTATTGATCTTTTTATTCCAGTCTGAAAGAGATTTTACACACGCATCCAAACGTAGTAACCTTTCCATCTTTTACATGTGCTTTGATATCCTGCACATAAACCGAATCAATGTTGCGGATGGTTTTAGAGGCTTCTTCTACTGCTGAACGGATAGCATCATCAATTCCTTTTTCTGAAGAAGCAATTACTTCAATCACTTTTACAATTGGCATAGCTTACAATTTTAAGGTGTATGAATGAAAATTAAACCTGTTGTGAATATAGGCTATTAAAAAGTATGGTTATTACTGCTACAGCTAACATTCCAATCCTCCGGGAAATATCATTCAGTTAAGCTCCGCCAGGAGCATCCTGTTTATAGTTAAAATACAATCGAAAAATGGGGCTCCGCAGGAGCCACCTGTATTGCCGGGTGACTCCTGCGGAGTCTATATGATTTTGGTTTTATTTTCTATAAACGGGCAGCCACTCTGTGGCTTAACATCTTAACTGAATGATACAAGTATTGCCTGGATCGTTGTTGATGATCTGTAAACACGGTGCATGTATCTGAAACAATATATTAAGCAATAAGCACCATTGAAAAACAGAGTTGCATTTTTTCAATGGTGCTTACTATCAAACAAAAAAATCAGTAAGAATTTGTTTTTTAAAAACGGTTACGGTTATTATAACCACCGCCGGAACTGCGGTTACCACCCCCGCCGGGTCTTTCTTCGGCCTGTTTTACTACCAATGGTTTTCTGCTTTTGCCAAGACAGATATCGTTGAGTAATTCTATGGCATCTTTGCCATCCTGATCATTTTGCATTTCTACAAAACCAAAACCACGGCTTTTACCGGTTTCTCTGTCAATAGATACTTTGGCAGAGATTAACTTGCCGAATTTTTCAAAAATTTCTTCCAGTTCTGCATCATCAAGATCGTACGGAAGACCTGCAACAAAAAGCTTCATAGAATTTTTTTTGTAAACATACAGAACTTCTTGCACCTGACATGCGTAAAGGCCTGTTTGAGCTAAAAAAAACAGTATTTACGGCTCCTGCATTCTTTTTCAAAACTGTAACAAATTCGTGGTTTTGCTTAGGCATAACAGGCTATGCCGATTGCAGATACTGATGGAAATTACTGAACAATTACCTTTTGATATACCGATTGAGCGCCTGCATTTACCAGGAGAATATACAGGCCGGGTTGTATTAAACAGGGTGTTTGAATACGGAACTGATTGTACCCCTGTACAAGCTGTCTTTTTTCAGTGTACAGTATGCTGCCCGATGTGTGAAAGAGTTTGATACAGGCCGTTTCTTTTTGAACAACAGAAAGAAAAATATTCATTACACCTGAAGTTACATGGCTGGGATTAACCTGTAATGAAATATGCTGAGGCAATTCTATTTCAGGAGTTTAAAGGTTTTTAGTTAACAGAACTCATCAATAATATGTAGCAGCAGGTAAATGAATTGTGCAAGTATGCCATACTATAATAAGTAAGTTCAATTTTCTGAAATCGTTATTGCTTTTCCCCAATGGAAAACTCTTTTCATTCAGTTAAAGGAATTTTGCTGAAAGGTTTGGACTGATGAATAATACAGGAGAGCCAATTGTAGAAAGTAATTGGTTTTTGTTAATGGATGCAACAATGTTTTTTATTTTTTTCTGAACAGAACTATAATCAATATTACATTGCTTCTTTTCTATAATTCCGTATTTACTCTTTTATTTCTTTTCTGCTGCCTGCATACAGTTCATATTCAAATAACCTGCAATCAATGGTGCTGTTGTAAAACTCAATACGACGCTTGGCTTTCAATCCTATTTTTTTTGCAAGTTCAAGGTTACCTGTAAAAACATAACCAAAATAACCACCGCATTTTTGTTTCATAAAATTACCAATGCGGCTATAGGTTTCTTCCAGTTCTTTTACATCGCCCAACCGATCACCATACTCAGGATTTACCATCATTACAGCTTTTACATTTGGCGGCACTTCTGTTAATGCAAAATCACAAACTGCAAAATCAATCAGTTTGTGTACACCTGCTGCAATTGCATTTTTCTTTGCATTTTCAATTGCCTTGGGATTATAATCTGTAGCAATAATTTTAAGTTGTTGTACATCCACAATCTGTTCTTCCAGCAAAGCATCTTCTTTAAAATAAACCGTTTCATCATATCCCTGCAAGTGCATAAATGCATAATTGGTGCGGAACAAACCCGGTCTTCTGTTGGTTGCTATCAGTGCAGCTTCAATAGCCAACGTACCGGAGCCGCACATGGGATTGATAAAAGGCGAAACCCGATCCCAGCAGGTTGCATAAATTGTTGCAGCAGCTAATCCTTCCAGCATGGGAGCAAGGCCGGGAATTTTGCGGTAACCATGCCTTGCTAATGAATCGCCTGATGTATCAATAAAAATTTCTGCGTTTTCATCCTTCCAGAATAAATGAATGACTGTTCCTGTTAACTCAGCTCCTGTAGATGGGCGTGTGCCTCTTTTTTCACGAAGCCTGTCAACAATTGAATCCTTCACCCGCAGGTTGGCAAACATGCTGTTGTTGATAGTTGGATTGCTGACATTGCTCGTTACTGAAAAATAACCCGGATCGGGAATGATTGTTTCCCAGGCAACATTTTTCAATTGGTTATAAATCTCATCGGGGTCATTCGCCGTGAATTGTTTTAAGCTGTATAACACCTGGCTGGCGCAACGCAGGTTGAGATTGAGTTTAATGCAATCAGTAATGGTTCCTGTAAGTTTTACACCGGTAACAAATGTTTCATCAACGGTAAAGCCCAGATCAAGCACTTCCTTTTCAAGATAAGGAGCAATGCGTTTGTGGCATGTGATGATGATGGTGGAAGGAATGGTGAATAAGTTCATATTGATTTGATTGACTACGGGAACCAAGATAGTTCTTGTGTAAGTAAGAAAACTTGTCAGTATTTTTTGGGATTCATTTTAGTATGTCTGATTCTGAGAATCCTGATTTCATTTGTAAGCAGGCGGTAAGAAATTCGGTAATGATGGAGTTCAAAGGCACGGAAACTGCCATCGTTATTTATTTTGTATTTGTCGGGATTGAACTTTTCGGGGCGCTGGATAAGGGAATCAATTTGCAAAAGAACATCCTGCCTCACTTTTTCGGCATTGGCGGGAGAATCCTGTTCAATATATTCAACTGCTTTATCTAATTGTTCAATTGCCTGCTTGTTCCATTTGATTTGCAAAGCCATAGGGTTTCTATTTCTTTGCGTAGCGTTTCATTACATCTTCGTGAAGGATAAATTCACCGGCTTCAATTTCAGCATCAGCATCTTCCAGTTCTTTGTTGTATGCTTCCGGGTTTTGCGGTTGCATTTCGTTGGGCCGGTTGTTGAGGAATGTTTTTACCAGTTCCAGTACAGATTTTTTCTCTGCTTCATTGAGCTGCATAAAGTATTGAAGCATTTCCTGTGAAATAGGGGAGCTTGTCATAAAAGCTGTTTTATCAAATTTACAAAATAGTATTTGAATGAAGGAAACTTTGAACCAGGGCTTCAGTTGTTGGTCGGGAGACACAATAACGGCTGGTGTGCTTATTTCGGCAGCATACCAACGGCGGCAAATATTATTAAGAAACAAGGTACAAGGTTCACAGATCAAGCTACAAGGCGCAGGTTTGGTATGGCCTTCTTGTGCCTTGAACCATGTACCTTTTACTTTATTTCGCTACTGCTATCTTCACTTTTTTATTTTTTATTTTTTCATCCTTTATCAGGTGAAGTGTATGATTTGCTTTTATTTTTTTTACAGCTACAAAAGAAAAAAAGTCTTTCACTTCAATCAACCCAATATCTTCTTTTTTTAATTCTCCTTTGTTGCTGAGAAAACCAACAATATCAACTTTGTTCACCTTATCTTTTTTGCCGGCAGCAATAAACAATGTACTCCATTTCGGTTTTTCAGGAATGATGGCCGTTTCAGGTAAGGTTATTTGCTCAGCATCGGGTGAAATATAGGCTGGTATTTTTTCATCGGGCCCAACAATAAGAATAGCTGTACCACTTGCATCCATCCTTGCTGTTCTTCCGTTACGATGTGTAAACATATCTTCGGTATGAGGCAAATGATAATGAATAATGTAACGGATATGTGCAATATCCAATCCCCTTGCAGCCAAATCGGTTGTTACCAGTACATTGGATGTTCCGTTTCTGAATTTACACAAGGCAGCGTCCCGTTCCTGCTGTTCCATAGCGCCATGATAAAATACATTGAGGATGTCTTTTTCTTTCAACAGGTTGCTTGTACGTTCTACAGCTTCACGGTGATTGCAAAAAATAATGGTTGACCTGTTGCCCAGCATACAGATGAGACGGAACATAGTATCAAGCTTATCTTTTTCTTTACTCAATAATACTTTAATGGCAAGCCCTGTATCTGCATCTTCATTACCCGATAAAAAATCAAGCTTTAATGGTTGTTGAAGGCCAACAAAATCAGGGATCTCCTCCATTGCAGTAGCGGAGGTTAAAATTCTTTTCTTTAGTGCAGGTAAAGAACCGATGATGAAAGACATTTCTTCCTGGAAACCCAGTTCCAATGCTTTATCAAATTCATCCAGCACCAGTGTTTCAATTGTATCTGCAGATATATTTCCTCTGCGTATATGATCGGCCAATCTTCCGGGGGTGCCAATCAATAATGCAGGAGCTTGTTTTAAATTGTTCTCTTCAATTTCTCTTTTATGGCCGCCATAACAACAGGTAACTTTCAAATTCAGCCCCATACTTTTAAACACATGTTCAATCTGTATAGCCAGTTCACGGGAAGGTACAATGATGAGGGCTTTTGTTTTGTTGCCGGCAGCTTGCAATAATTCAACAAGTGGTAACAGGAAAGCCAGTGTTTTGCCTGATCCTGTAGCCGATAACAGAATAATGTCTTGATGGGTTGTATGGGCCTCCATGGAAGCCAACTGCATTTCATTAAGTGCTTTGATTTTTACATTACTCAGTACATCTTCCAGCCAGGCTGTTTTCTTTTGCATAGCGGCGAAGGTAAACAAGTTTTGCCCGATGATACTGTTTCTACACAGAACACAGGAGATAGCAAACAACTTACAATCGTTACCTTTGCATCCTCAATTAAAAAGCTATATGAAAGAAGTGTACATCATCTCCGTCCCGCTTGAAGGCTGGACCTCAATACGGGAGTTTCTTTCATTATTTGTTTTACGTTTAAAACTAAAATATTTATTATGAAGGAAGTTTATATTATTTCGGCTGTTCGCACTCCCATGGGCAGCTTTGGAGGAAGTTTAAAAAGTTTAACCGCCACACAGTTAGGAGCCATTGCTATTAAGGGTGCTTTGCAAAAAGCAGGCATTCAACCTTCACAGGTGCAAGATGTTTTAATGGGTTGTGTTATGCAAGCCAACATCGGGCAGGCTCCTGCACGGCAGGCAGCTAAGTTTGCCGGGTTACCCAATGAAGTGAATTGTACAACCGTAAATAAAGTTTGTGCAAGTGGTATGAAAGCTATTGCACAGGCAGCTCAAAGTATTTTATTGGGCGATGCAGATATTGTAATTGCCGGTGGCATGGAAAGTATGAGCAATGTTCCTTTTTATGTGGACAGTTTGCGCTGGGGAAATAAATATGGCAATACAAGTTTAATTGATGGTTTGGCGAAAGATGGTTTAACAGATGTATATGATGGCAAAGCAATGGGTAATGCTGCTGAGTTATGTGCAAAGGAATGCGGCATCAGCCGTGAAGAGCAGGATGCGTTTGCCATTGAAAGTTACAAGCGTTCACAAATGGCCTGGGAAAATGGATTGTTTGATAATGAAATAGTACCGGTTGAAATTCCACAACGAAAAGGCGATCCTGTTGTATTTGCAAAAGATGAAGAACCTTACAATGTAAAGTTTGATAAGATCCCTTCTTTAAGTCCGGCTTTTCAAAAAGAGGGCACAGTAACAGCAGCTAACGCTTCAACAATGAATGATGGTGCTGCTGCATTGGTATTGATGAGTAAAGAAAAAGCTGATGAACTGGGATTGAAACCTATAGCTAAAGTTCTTTCTTATGCTGATGCTGAACAGGCACCTGAATGGTTTACTACAACACCATCTCTTGCTGTGCCGAAAGCTGTTGCCAAAGCCGGACTAAAAATGGAAGACATTGCTTACTGGGAATTGAATGAAGCATTTGCAGTTGTTGGTATTGAAAACAGCAAACGCATGAAATTAGATCCTGCCAAAGTAAATGTACATGGTGGTGCGGTATCATTGGGTCATCCGTTGGGATGCAGCGGTGCAAGAATTATTGTAACACTCATCAATGTATTGAAAGCAAACAATGCAAAATATGGTGCAGCAGGAATATGTAATGGGGGAGGTGGCGCAAGTGCAATGGTGATTGAGAACAGCCCATCCTAAATCCTTCCCGAAGGGAAGGACTTTCAAAACACAGCCCTTGCTTGTTGAAAATATTCTTTTGAATAGAAGAGGCCGCCTCAATTATAAATGAGACGGCCTCTACTATTTTTCTGAGAAGCTTTGAAAGGCTGGAACTGTGTGTTGATGGCCTTCCCTTTTGGGGAAGGTCGGGATGGGGCCTCCTTTATTTTGAACTGAGATCGGCCCTGTAAAAAAGCAGTTCACTCCATACATTATCAATATACTTTCTCTGCACTTCTAACCAATCATCCCATGAATCAGATCCATTAACGGCTTCGTAACGTTCTTTAATTGGCTTGCGGAAATTCATAACTCTTTCTTTCAGTCCCTGTTTGTAACGGGTTACTACTGTAAATTGTGCCGGGCCAGATGAACTGGCTGCATAAACTGCTATTGATTCGCCGCCTTCCTGCCAAACTTTTCTAAAACTCCTGATACCATCGTAAACTTTGCCACCCCAACCCGGTTTAGGATAATAATGGGTGATATTAATTTTATCTGCCCAATCAGTGAGTGCCACTGTGCTTAATGAATCAATGTAAACAGAATAGCTGCTGGAACCTCTGTCAGTTAAATAAACAGCCACATTTTTATTCCAATCGGTGTTGTGTTCTGCTCCCAGGTTGCCTCTTCCGTCAAGCGCTTCCCAGCTTACAGGTCCTTCTGTGATATGATATGCGCCAGCGTCGGGTCCCGATTGAACTTCAAATACACGCCACTTCCAATCACCTGTGTGATACTTTTGCGCATGGGTAGCCAATGCTTTTTCAAATTCAAGAACTTTGTCAATTTTTGGAAATACCCGGTTTCCATTTACCACATTTTTTGGCTGGCTTATTCCAATTACAGGAACAAGCAGGCAGAGAAGAAAAATTTTTCTCATGTTTGGTTGATTTAATGTTTAAAAAATAGAGGGTAGTGTTGAAATAGGGGGCGAAGGAAGAAGTAAGATAAAAAAGAAAATGAGGAATCCAAAGTAAATGAAAAATGATTTTTTTGAGTTTTCAAATTTCAAGTTTCAACGTGGTTGTAAACTTGAAACTTTTTGAAAGCTGAGGATTGTGCAGTTGTGTTCTCCCCCTTTGGGGGGAGTTAAAGGGGGCCCTTCTTTGCCACACACATCCAATCCCAGGGATATGGGTCATTTAA
Source organism: uncultured Chitinophagaceae bacterium (assembly GCA_947085245.1). Classification (GTDB taxonomy): domain Bacteria; phylum Bacteroidota; class Bacteroidia; order Chitinophagales; family Chitinophagaceae; genus Lacibacter. Next base: position 25,044 of record CAMTVU010000100.1, read on the forward strand.
CCATTTGGGTGGATTGTTGAATTCAGTTTTCCAGGTATAATTTATTTTTTCAATACAATCAACAGTAAACCCTTCCAACGTAAGTAACAATTCCAGTTCTTCTTTGAGGTAATGTTTTGTGGGAACATTGTCAATATCGGTTACGCCCTGTTTTATATTTTTTGCAAGTGCATACGCTTTTTCAATGGATTCAATTTTTTCTTTATGATCGTCATCTACATTCCATCGGTTGGCAATGATGTTGGTGTAAAGTTTTGATTCAAGTGACGGAACAACCAGGATCAGATCGCCGCCATTGTTCAAACAGATATTGAGCGATTGAAAAAAGTTGATGCGTTTTTTCAGGTCGGCGGTGAGGATAGCGTTAATACACACTGCAACATCACAGGGCGTAACAGTGAGGGTGTAAGCGCTCATATCCATCCGTTGATATTCAACATTGGAATAGTCTTTGCATTTTTCTTTTGCCAGTTCAAGATTAATGGCAGAAATATCCGTTGCTACCACATGTTTAAAAGCGGTTGCCAGTAAAGGAATCCATTTGCCAACAGCACACCCAAGATCAGTAACAGTTTTTTCTTTGGATGCAACCTGCTCAATAGCTGTTACAATTTTCCCCGACCTGTCGTTTTGCAGTACATCAAAAATTTCTTCGTTGTAGTTTGGCGCAATACGTTCCCAGTAGTTTCTATCCATTTGGTTGTATTAAAAGTCAGCAATCAGAATTCGCTTAAAGATAAAATATTTAATTTAGGTTCATGACAGTTACAATCAGAAATGCAAAAAAGGAAGATGCTGAATTGATTGCTGATATGAGCCGCACAACTTTTTATGATGTCTTTGCAAAGGATAATACAAAAGAAGACATGGATATTTTTATGAATGAACAGTTTGCAAAAGCAGCTTTAATGAAAGAAGTGGAAGAGGGCGATGGTATTTTTATTCTTGCTTATGCAAATAATGAACCCTTTGGTTATGCCCGCATGCGGTTAACAAACACAGAAAATATTTTAGCTGATGAAAACGCAATTGAAATTGCACGTATCTATGTAATACAATCAGCAGCCGGAAAAGGAATGGGAAGCGCTTTGATGCAAAGTTGTATAGCTATTGCTGCAGAGCACAACAAAACCGTTATTTGGCTGGGTGTATGGGAAAAGAATGAACGGGCAATTGCTTTTTACAAGCGCTTTGGTTTTTATAAATTCAGTGAACATACATTCCTGCTTGGAAAAGATGTGCAAACGGATTGGTTGATGAAACGAAATGTATAATCCGCATCAGTTACTTATGATTAATGAGCCCCATCCTTTCAACTGTGTTTTATTGTTTACTTTGTAAAATATCATTCCGGTTGCATTCAATAATGATTGAGCTGGAATTTCACCGGTGCTTGTTTTGCAACTGCCAATTAATAGCCCTGCAGTATTAAAGAATTGTATCGTCAGCAATTCATTATCCGGATTAGAAACAGTTAACCGGCTGCCCCTGTTCCATAAAGTTGGGTAAACTTTCACCTGTTGATTACGTTGATAGGGCACAGTAATGGTGTGTGAAAATTCGTTGGTACCGTTAACGCTGAAAATTTTCAAACGGTAAAGTGCAGTTCCCTTTACAGGATTTTTATCAGCAAAATTATAATCCGTTTTTGCCGTTCTGTTAAGGCAATCAACTTTTCCAATGGAAGTAAAGTCTCTTCCGTTCAATGAACGCTGTACTTCAAAATAATCCATATTGCTTTCATCTGTTGTTACCCAATTGAGATTAACAGCATTGCTTGTTGGCTTTCCATCAAACCCAATGAGTTTTAAAGGAAGCGTTATAAAATTGTAGTAAACAGTAATTTGTACATGGTCAATTTTTCCTGCTGCTGAACCATCAGTGCCTGTTTTTTTTGCTGCAATAGCAATACCAAAATTGGAGGAGTTAATATCGGCCGGGGTCCAGGTTTCGCCCCACAGCTCACCTGAGTTTCCAAGTATATAACCAAAGGTTTGATAATTATCGGATGAAGGATAACTGGCGCCGGTAGATTTGTTGGTGCTGCTGATGACGCCACCTTTTACAATGCTGATGAAATGATCTGCAGTTCGGGAATTTGGATCAGCCCGTTCAATTTGAACAATGATCCCTGTTATGGTTACACCAATAGGTATGGAAAATCCAAAGTTGGTTACAACAAGATAATTTGTATAAACTCCGGTTATACCTGTGAAGCCAACCATTGTTGCATAACTATCATCACTTGCTGAAGTATTGCCAGTATTGCTCCAACCGACAGTTGAACCTGCAAGAGGGGCTGTTGTAAATGTGCCGCCACTATTTGGGCCTGCACTTTGTGCAGAAACATTGGCCGTTACATAAAGGCACAGAAAAAACACAAAAAGGCTTTTCATGATAATTGATTTTGGGTTAGTCAATAGACTTAACGTAAAAGTAACAACTATTCCGTTGAAAAACAATAGAAGACGCAGGTATGCCTGAGTAAATTTACTGTAACAGCAAGCTGTATAGATCAATTAAAAACTGAAATAAGTATTTTATTTTATAAGATACTAATGAACTTACTGAGTATTTTTTAGAGTGAGATGATGCAAGTAATTTCCCATCCTGGTCTCATCTGGTATCAATAATTCAGTTGTAACAGGCAATGAAAAAGCAATAAAACCGTTGTAACTTACAAGAACCTGTTGTAAAGACTTTTAAAACCAATAACTATGAAACGCTTTGAGAAAAACAGAGCCACTTATACACGGAAGGATATTCCGCTGTTGATTTTCCTTATTTTCTTCACACTGGCACTTATCATCAGTTTTCGTGTAAAAGCACAAAAGTATCAATTAGCTTTTTTTACAGGAGTGTCCAATTACCAGGGCGATCTGAAACCTGTTGTGTTTACGTTTGCACAGGCACGGCCATCTTTTCATATCACCGGCAAAATTGCGTTGAGCAATCATTTTATGATCCGTGCAGGATATGCCTACGGAAGTATTTATGCCGATGACCGTTATAACCGGGATTACCTGCAACCACGCAATCTTAATTTCAGAACCAATGTGCATGAGTTGCATGCAGGCATTGAGGTGAATGTTTTTGACCCGGAGATAAAACGCATTACTCCTTATTTATTTGCAGGTGTTGGGGTGTTTCGGTTCAATCCTTACACGTATGCTAACAACAAAAAAGTTTTCTTACAACCATTGGGTACAGAAGGACAGGGCCTGCAGGAATATCCCGACCGAAAATTTTATTCACTTACGCAACTCTGCATTCCCATTGGTTACGGTATCAAGTACAAGATCAATTGTAACCTTACCATGAGTATTGAGTTTTCGCAAAGAAAATTATTCACTGATTACTTTGATGATTTGAGTAAGTCTTATGCTGATCCGGCTCTGATAGCAGCAGCCCGTGGCCCGCAGGCTGCAATACTTTCATGGCGGGGTGGCGAAATGCCCGGCGGCAATACTGCTGCACCTGTAGGAACGGTGAGAGGCAACCCCCGTGAAATGGATTGGTTTTATTTTATAGGAGCTACTGCTCATATAAATTTGCTCAATTGCCAGACAGATGAATTTATTCTGAAACCTTTATTCAATAAACTTGGTATTGCAAACGGAAAGAAAAAGAGCAGCCGTTGCCCAACAAGAATCAATTGATGAACCGGAGCAATATAATTACTCTTTCTTCAATACTATCTTCTGTCCTTCATCTTTTTTAATGGCTTCAAAACTATTGGCCACTTCATTGAATTGTTTTGCAGGGATAATATGTTTGTTTAATGTGAGTTGGGTAATTACTTTCAACTCAAGCGTTTCTTCATTTATCTGCACTTCATTTTTGTATTGTACAAACTCATTTTTTATTTCTTTTCCGGCAGGAAGGTTTTCTTTTTTGAAATTAACCGTTAAGCTGTAAATGGTTGAATCGGTTTTGATGTAAGGGTAATCAAAAAGATAATCATACTTTCTTGTTTCGGCGGGCTTAATGGTTTCATCATTGAGTTTGTACTGGTGCAACGGGAAAAAGTGTTTGGCCCCGGTTTTAAAATCATAGAGTTGACTGTATGCCAATTTCAGTTGAACAATATGTCCATCGGCCGAATCGCCCAGGATTTTTAATTCCAGGTCATCGGGTGTTTTGTAACCAAAAGCATATACCAATGCTTTTTTGATTTCATCTTTTGATTTGCTTTCTGTGTAAGCATAAATATAATCCCAGAATTCGCCCGATACAAAAATGCGGCTGTTGGTCAATGCACCACCATCATCAAATAACTGCACATTTGTTTTTGCCAGCCATTGATTGTTGCTGCTTTTGCTGGTTGGGGTGTTAACTAAAACACCGCCATTCTCTGTAATGAGTAATGCGTTTCTGTTTTCAGTAGAGTTACCCAAAACGCCGGGTAAGGTTTGCTTGCCGGTACACTCCAGCCAAACGGTATCTTTCTCAACAGGCACACAAAGAATTACATGATTAAATTTACTTGATGCAAATGCCGGATCAACAGGGTATTCATTAACACCTGAATTGATCAAGGCAGCATACGCTTTAATGCCAACTGCACCGAGTATGTTTTTCATATAATGTGTAAGCCCTTTACAATCGCCGTATTTCTTTTTTTCTGCAAACGCAACAGGGAATGGTTTAAACCCGCCTATACCAAATTGAATACCTACATAACGGGTTTCTTTTTGCAGGTATTTATACAGAATTGCAATTTTCTCTTTTTCTGTTGCCGCAGGTTGAATCAGATTTTTAAAGAAATCAATTCTTTCCTGTGCAAAGGGATTCACTTCTTCATAGAACGGATAGTTCCATTTGCCAAATTCCTTCCAGTTGGTTAATGATCCCTGGTATCCGTCATAACTGAAATCCGTTGGCGATACATCAACCCATGGTAAGGAAACTTTTGATCCGTAAGATCTTTTTTCTTTTATCGGTACCGGACAATTATTCAGTTCCCATTTATAAACTGTTGTTCCATCCTCATCTGTAACAACAGGTTTAATTTGACTGTTATAAATTTTATAGTTGATGGGTATTTTAGACTTTACAATAAACCGGCTTGTTTTAAAGGATTCTGTTGTGGAGCCAAATGTCCATGTGGGAATATCAATGTAGCCTGTTAAATCCAGCTTGTATTCTGTTTCAATTGTGCAGGGAAGATCAGGAACAGGAAACTCAAGTTCATAGTATTTATCATCTGTTGCAAGTGTAATACCATCATAAGCTCCTTCAAGGTTGAGATCCTTTTTTTTATACCGTTTTACTTCAAGCCCCATACTGTTATATACTTTTATACTTATCTCATCCAGCTTATTAAATTTATCAACTCCAATTCTTACATGTGAATGATGTTCCCCTTTATTATTAAGTAATGTTACAATAGTATGTGATCGGATACTCATTCTTGAAGAAGACTGAATGGAAATTTCCATCTCTTCCAAATGATAAACAGCATCCGCATCTTTCTTTAAACTGTCGGGAATGGTTAAAGAAGAATATGTGAATAAATCCTGTGCAAAACCAAATTGCTGTGCAAGCAGGCATACGACAATAAAAATGTTTCTCATGGTTTGGGTTTAGCTTTTTTCTTAAATACAATCTGTTCATTGAGCTTATCATACAGTTGTGTATAAAACTCTTTAAAGTCGGGGTATTCATCTGCAAAATAAGTAGGACGTTTTATTTCTAATGTAATGCGCAGCGATATGCTGTTTTCATTTTTCTGTATAAAGCGACGGAGTATGATGCTTGTATCGGGCATAATCATTGTAATATTCTTCGGTAACTCTTCCAGTTCCAGTTCCGCAGGAAACCGGATGTTGGCATTGATAGTGTAATGCTGGGTGTAACCGAATTCAACATCTGTAAACCTTTTCTCAGATAAAAAAGGATTGGCATCTAATTCGGCCAAGAAATTGGGCGAAAAAAAGAAGTAGTCGCCTGATGAGTTGAGTTGTGTGGTAAACTTAACTTTATTTTCCAGTGGAAGAGAATCGTTTGCTTCCTGGTTATAGTTGATTGTATCAAACGTAACCTGCGGATGAGGATTTGTGAAATACTCTTTTTTAAAATCATCTTTTCCTTTCCTGATAAAGTTAAGGCGTTCAACCTTGGCATATTCGTAGGCCATTACATGTGCATCGCCTTTCATCAATCCGTTGTTATCAATTTCTGCAGAAAAAATTGTGTTGATCTTAAACCGGTGTTTCAAATCACCGAGGTTCAGTATCTGTCCAATTGATTTGTCAACCAAAAAACCATTTGTAAACTGAACATCCCAGGGGGAAATGAAAAACGGGTTGTTTTCACTTGTTGCATCAAGGATTAATGGATTTCCTATTTGATCAACATATACATAAACATTATTGAATTGCCTTCTGAACGGAAAGTAAGGGTTCACTTTTCCGTTGTTGCGGGTGCTAACCAAAACAGGATAAGCAGTGAGCCCGGCATCTCTCAGTAAATTCAGCAACAGTAAATTTAAATCAGCACTGTTGCCTTCATGTTTTTCCAAAGCATTCTTTACTCCTTTATCACACCAGTAACTGTTTGTGCCATTCCATGCTATTTGTTTTTTTACAAATTTGTAAATGGCATCAATCTTACTGTTATCATCGGGTAGTGACTTCAGCTCGTTTTCAAGCGGAAGGTTTTTTAAAATATTTTTCCTGATCTGGATACCAAAATCCTCATCATCAAGTAATTCATTTGCCAGTTCCTTCCAGCTAGAGCTGTTAACCGGCCTGTTGTTTACACCACTCAGCTGAAATTCTACACGCTGTAAATAATCTTTTGCCGAACTCATGTAAGGTTCTCTGTCAAGCCCTGGTATTTCTTTCATTGTAAAAATCAAACGTTTTACTGATCCCATGCCATCTTCTTTCTTTTCATCATACGGTAATGTTCGTAAAACCCTGTATGTAAATTCCAACGGGCCGGGTATTCCTGCATCGTACCTGCTGAAGCGTACGGGAATGTTTGATTGAAAAGTCCAGTTATCCAATGAAGCCACTTCTTTCTTTACATAGCTGTAGGAGTATTCAAAAACACTGCCCGGTTTAACATTAGGTAATGAAAAAACCATCTCGTCATAGTTTTCATTGATTTTTTGACGATAGATATTTTTTTTCTCCAGCTCCGTTTTTTCAATTTCACCATTCGCAGCAAGGTTGTAAGTAACGCCTTTGATGTTGCTGATATAATCACGGTTTGCATTTGAATAAAAAGACAGTTTGATGTTGGCTTCATCCAAACCTTTTTCACTGAATACTTTGATTCGTATGCGGTGCTGCGTTTCGTTAATGAATGTACTGTTGTTGATAAAGTAGTTCACCTCCCCGTAATCAATCAGGCATTCAGCCACGGCATCTTTGTCATAGCTGCATTCTTTATACTCAAGATCAACTTTGTCAATTTTTCCAAAAGATGGAATTTTCTGTGCAAACGAAAGGGCATGGAAAAAGAAGAGCAAAAGCAGGGTTAAGAGAGGTTGCATGTTGGAGTGTTTTTTAGTTTTACGTTGCAATAATAAAGGAGAGCAGCAATATTACCAATGATTTTTAAAAAAAATCCCTCTCAGCTTTTAAACCAAGAGGGAACCATGTATTGAAAAGTTACGTATTAAAACTGCTCCAATCCACTGAAGAAAAAGCTGCCTTCAATGATTGCATTTTCATCACTGTCACTTCCATGAACTGCATTTTCACCTACTGAAGTTGCATAGAGTTTGCGTATGGTTCCTTCATCGGCTTTTGCCGGGTCAGTTGCACCAATCAGTGTACGGAAATCAGCCACTGCATTTTCTTTTTCCAGGATAGCGGCCATAATAACACCGCTGCTCATAAACTCTACCAGTTCGCCATAGAAGGGGCGCTCTTTATGTACTGCATAAAATTCACCTGCTTTTTCAACGGTAAGTTTTGTTTGCTTCAACGCCACAACACGAAAACCGGCTTTAATAATTTTGTCTAAAACAGCGCCTGCATGGCCGTTTTTCATGGCATCAGGCTTGATCATTGTAAACGTACGATTGCTCATTGTATTTTTTATTGTTTTGCGGCGCAAAGATAGGGAAGCTGGGAAAAGATTGAGGAATTGGTAATTAGGAATTTGGCGCAGTTATCCTAATTCCCCATTCCTAATTACCAATTACAATATTTCACATCCCACAATTCCCAACTGAATCATTTCCCCTACATTTGCAGCCGCCCGGTATGCAAGCAATTAACGAACTATATCCCTTACTGAATACAGCTGCAAAGGTTGTTATCACCACGCATCAAAAACCTGACCCCGATGCGATGGGTTCATCTTTAGGTTTGTATCACTTATTAATACAGATGGGGCATACTGTGCAGGTAATTTCACCCACCAACTGGGCTGCTTTTTTAGATTGGATGCCCGGCTGCGAAAAAGTGCTGAATTATGAAGCGGCTAAAGAAAAATGCAACGCAATAGTAAATGAAGCCGATTGGATATTTTGCCTCGACTTCAATGCACTCAACCGCATCAAGCGCATGGAGCTTTCTGTTGCCAATGCAAAAGCTGAAAAAATATTGATTGATCATCACCGTGAGCCGCAAACCGAAGTGTTTGCTTATGGCATCAGTGATACATCCAAAAGTTCTACCTGCGAAATGATTTATGATTTGATCATGCACAGCGGGCATGGTGATAAGCTGAACAATGAAATGATGCAATGCCTTTACGCCGGTGTAATGGGCGATACGGGAAGTTTTCGCTTTGCATCAACCACTGCATCCGTGTTTGAAATGATTGCCGATTTTAAACGCAGGGGCCTGGAACATACTCCCATTCACGATCATATTTACGATAATTTCTTAGAGAACCGTTTCCGCTTTATTGGCCATGTATTGTTGAATTGTATGGAAGTGGATTACGAGATTAATACTGCACTCATACGTGTAACCAAGCAGGATTTGCTGCGCTACCAGATCAAAACAGGCGATACAGAGGGATTGGTGAATTATCCGCTTGGCATACAGGGAATTAAACTGTCGGCTTTGGTAATTGACAGGGACGAAAAAAGAAAATGGAGCTTCCGAAGCAAAGGTGACTTTGATTGTAATACTTTTGCACGCCTGCATTTTAACGGAGGCGGACATTTCAATGCAGCAGGAGGCGAAAGGGATGAAAGCCTGGAAGCCAATGTAAATTTGTTTAAAACAGTTATTCAGGAATATAAAACACAATTAGAAACTTTTTAAATACAAACAATGAAGACAATTCAATCGATTTTTGTTGCCATGCTTGCTGTAACAGTATTGGCATCATGTGGTGGCGGTTCTTTCAAAAAAGCAAAGAGCGGTTTGCTGTACAAAATTATCTCTGATGGTAAAGGTGAAAAGCTGAAAGCAGGCAACTTTATCAAGTTCAATGCAATCGTAAAACAAAAAGATTCTGTAACCTATAACTCGTATGGTAAGATCCCTGCGTTTACAGCAGTTGACAGTGCCGGCCGACCTTATGATCTTTCTGAGATTATTCCTTTGATGCGTGCAGGGGATAGTGCAATCATTGTTCAAAGTGCCGATTCCATTGCCAAACTGAATATGGGACAAATGCCTCCCGGTTTAAAGAAGGGTGATAAAATAACCATCTCAATCCGTATTACAAAAGTGCTCAAAGATCTTACAGCTGCACAAGATGAATACAATAATGAGATGACAGCCCAGAAAGAAAGAGAAATCAAAACAGTTGAAGCATACCTTAAATCAAAAAATGTAAATGCTGTAAAAACTACATTGGGTACTTATGTTGAAATTCTCAACCCCGGTACAGGTGATAAACCAGACAGTGGTAAGCAGGTTTCAGTAAAATACACAGGAATGAATTTTGGTGGTAAAAAATTTGATTCAAACATTGATACTTCATTTGGTCATATTGATCCGATGAACATCATCATTGGTCAAATGGGAAGCATTCCCGGTTTTGAAGATGGCGTGAAGCAGATTGCAAAAGGCGGTAAAGTAAAAGTATATATTCCTTCCATGCTGGGTTATGGCATGCAGGGATCGCCACCAGCAATTAAGCCTTATGAAAACCTGGTTTTTGAAATTGAAATATTAGATATTACTGTTCCAAAACCACAGGCTCCTCCTCCAACAGGTGACCCGCATAAGCAATAAAAACAAAGAAGAATTTGAAATAGAAAACCGGAGATGCGAAAGTGTCTCCGGTTTTTTTGTGCCAGGTTTGGAGCCACCAAGTTTTAAATAACGCTATCATTTTCGTTCATTTCAGTAGGTAAGGTCATTCATGTTTTGCTATTAATTTCGGTAAGTAATTTCCCCATATTAATACGTTATGATAATTAAACATTCGTAAGCAACCCTTAATCTGTAAATATACCCGCTTTGTAGTATTGTGGTGATAATGCGGAACGTATATCTTACCTCTGTTATGAAACATCTGATGACTATTTGTTGCAGAATGTAACAAAATAAAGATAATGGCTTGATACAAAAATATTACACCAATAAACACCAATTCTCACTCTATGCTCCATCAATACGAACCTAATGTAAAAGCTACTATTGCTTTTTTGCAGTTGCTGAAAGTGAAAGTTAATAATACAACTGTAAATGAAGCAATGCAAAACCACCCTGATTGGCCAACGTTGTTGTGTATCGGGGATTCATTAAACAAATGGAGTATCCCCAACGGTGCAGGAAAAATTGACAGCAATGATATTGACCAATTACCCACTCCTTGTTATTGCATTTACAAATGATCGGGAAACACCTCTTGCAATTGTTACACAGGTAACAGACAGCACTATTGTTTTTTACTGGAAAAACTATAACAAGACAAATACTGAAAGTAAGGAGGGATTTGTTAAAAAATGGAATGGTATTTACCTCATTGCAGAGCCAAATGAACATTCAGGTGAAACGAATTACGAAACCAACAGGAGAAAAGCTTTTTTCAATTCATTAATTCCTGTATCTGCAATTAGTACAATAGTTGCGCTATCGTTTCTACTCTTGTTCAGGAGTACGAGTGGGATTGGCAGCTCCCTGACTGGTATTTACCTGCAATATATCCTGTTACTGGCAGGCGTAGTGGTTGCAACCCTTTTACTCTGGTACGAAATAGATAAGAATAACCCTTTGTTACAAAAAGTATGTACGGGAATTGCTAAAGGTAATTGTAATGCAATACTTACTGGCAAACAATCGAAAGTATTTGAATGGCTTAGCTGGAGTGAAGTAGGATTCTTTTATTTTATGGGAGGACTTCTTTTGATGATTTTTATGGGGGAGAAATCTCTCAGTATATTAGCATGGCTCAATATATTGGCGTTGCCCTACCCGGTATTTTCCATTTACTACCAGTGGCGGGTGGCAAAGCAATGGTGTGTGCTTTGCCTTGCAGTACAGGCATTATTAATCTTGGGAGGTATAAATGTAATCGCTAATAATTTTTTATTCCCCATACCACAGTTTTCATTTTTGTTTATTGCTAATTGCCTGTTGTTATTTATGCTGCCCGTAGTAATATGGTACACGGTGAAGCCTCATATTTTACGCCTGCAGGGAGCAAAGAACACCAAACGGGAATATCTGCGAATAAAGTTTAATACCGAAATATTTGAAACACTATTA